>NZ_JALNTY010000002.1:0-300000 GCF_023161965.1 Anaerosoma tenue | reverse complement strand
GGTGGACGGCGGTTCTGTGATGGTGGGCTTTGGCCGCAACGCGGTGCTCTCGGTCGCTCCCACGGTCATCGAGGCCGTGAAGAACGGCGACATCCGCCACTTCTTCCTCGTGGGCGGGTGCGACGGAGCCAAGCCCGGCCGCAGCTACTACACCGACTTCGTGGACGAGGCGCCTGCCGATACCGTGGTGCTCACGCTCGCATGCGGCAAGTTCCGTTTCTTCGACCACCAGCTCGGCGAGATCGGCGGCATCCCCCGCTTGCTCGATGTGGGCCAGTGCAACGACGCGTACTCGGCCATCAAGATCGCTGTCGCGCTTGCCGAGGCGTTCGGGGTGGGCGTGAACGAGTTGCCGCTCTCGATGATCCTGTCCTGGTACGAGCAGAAGGCGGTCGCGATCCTGCTCACGCTGCTGCATCTCGGTATCAAGGACATCCGCCTTGGCCCCACACTGCCGGCGTTCATCACCCCCGCGGTGCTGCAGGTGCTGGTGGACAACTTCGACATCAAGCCGATCGGCGAGTCGGCGGGTGCCGATCTTGAGGCCATCCTCGGCGAGAGCGCGGCATAGGCATGAACGAGACGCTGAAGCGCACCGGGGTCATCATCGGCGTAGTGGTGCTTGCAGCCGCAGTGCTGGTGGCCGCGATGTTCGCCTTCGGCAAACCGGTGACCCCACAGGCGTCGTCTCAGGCGACGCCTGTGGGCACCTCCGATCCGCAGGCGGGGACCGCGGACGCGGCCGATAGCGCGCCCGCCGGCGGGTCGGACCCGCTGGCGGTGGAGATCCCGGGTTGCGTCTGCCACAGCGACGACCCCGCGGTGGTCGAATCGCATGCGTCGTACCGGATGAGCGAGTGCTTCGACTGCCACAGCGAAGGGATGCCCGGGATGGGCATGTAGCCATCCGCTTGCGCGCCGTCCGTGACCAGCCTGCGCTATCATGGCAGCGATGGCCCCGGGCCGCGGCCGCCCGGGAACGAGACCCGCCTGGAGGTGCGCATGTCGCTCGTCATGGAGCAGATACGCGAACTCGCGGACACCATCGGCCCACGACCGGCTACCACCGATGCCGAGTCGCGTGCCGCGGACCACATCGAAGACACGATGCGCTCGTATGGGGTCGATGTGGAGCGCCAGGAGTTCGATTGCCCGCGCTCTGACGGCCGGGCCACGATAGTGCACGGCCTGTTGCTGATCGGCGCTTCGGTGCTTGCGGTGTGGTGGAGTCTTCCCGCGCTGGCGCTCGCCGCGCTCGTGGCGGCGCTCGTGTGGCTTGATGCGTCCGGCAAGCCGGTCATCTCCCGCTACCTGGGAAGCGGTCCCAGCCAGAACCTCATCGGCAGGCACGTGCCACGGGCGCGACGCAACGAGCGCCTGCGGCGCGTCGTGATCGTGGCGCATTACGACACGGCCCGCCCCTCGTTCCTCACGAGCCCCGGATTCGTGCGTCATCTCGGTACCGTCGCTGTGCTCACGCGGTGGGTCCCGGTAGGCGTGACCATCTGGATCGCGCTGACCGCGCTGCCGTTCGCCGCTTCGTGGAAGCCGTGGTCGGGCTACGTGGCGGTTGTTGGCGCCATCGTGATGCTGGTGCCGGTGGCGGCCGCGCTTCAGAAGGAACTGCTCTCGCACGCCACCGACGGCGCCAACGACAATGCCTCCGGCGTGGCTGCGATGTTGGCGGTCATGGCCGCCACTGTTCCCGAGGTGGAGGAGTCGCAGCGGCGCGCCCCGGTGCGCCGCGGACAGGAGGCCGTCGAGGAGGCCGGTGAGCTCGACGAGGACGTCGTCCTCGAGTACCGCCCGGTCGCTCCGGCCACTCGCGATGAACAGTTGCCGATCGAGATCGACGACCTCGGCATGGACGATTTCCGGACGACTGACATCGGCATACCCGCGCAGGTTGAGCCGACCGGTATCGGGACATCCGTGCAGCCCCGCGGCGAGACATCCGTCTACCGTGAGGACGAGGGTCTGGGCCTCGATGACGCCGAAGCCGGGTGGGACCTCGAGGAGGCCGTACCGGGCCAGGTGAGCATGGACATGGGATTCGAGGATGAGGCGATGCCCGAACCCGTGGCCGAGGTCCCGGAGCCAGAGGAGTACGAGGAGGAGCCATCCGGCCGACGTGGACGCTCGCGTTCACGACGTGAGCGCGATGACGACGAGGATGAGGGCAGGGGCCTTCGCGACTGGCTGGGCATCGGGCGAGGGTTCGATGTCCGTCGTGCGGGCAAGGAGATCGGCTCCTGGGACAACCTCGACGACGATGACGAGTTCGGTTTCAAGGCGGGAGCCGCCGGCGAGAGCGATGCGGGTGACTATGCGGACCCCTCGGCCATCGCGGCGCGTATCCGCCGCCGGGTGACCGACGGTGTCGACCGCGCGCTTGCCGAGAAGGAGATCTGGTTCGTCGCCACCGGGGCCAAGGAGGCCGGCGGCTGGGGGATGCGGACGCTGCTCGACGCGTACGGGGAGGATCTGCGTGACGCGATGTTCATCAACATCGACACCGTGGGTGCGGGCGGTCTTTCGTTCGTCTCGCGGGAGGGCGGAGCAACGACGCACCGGGCCGACCGGCGTCTCGTGACCCAGGCCAAGCGGACTGCGCGCGAGAACGACATGCTCGTGAAGGGTCGTGAGCGCACCGGCACGGTGAGCGACGCGTCGGTCGCCTTGTCGCGCGGGTACCGCGCCATGAGCGTGATGGCGTTCGACATCAACGGACGGCTCCCCAACTGGCACTGGCACACCGACACGATCGATGCGGTCTCCGAGCCCACGGTCGAGCAGGCCGTGCGGTTCGTGACCGCGCTCGTGCGCGACCTCTAGCCGGCAGTCTCCTCATCGATCGCCGCCCGCGATGACGATCGCGCGTAGAACGCCAGCCCCGAGCCGATGGTGAGAAGCGCGGCGGCCAGGAGCGACGCGGGAAGCATCGCCGCCGAGCGCTGCAGCGCGACGATCACGAGCGCCGCCACGATGAACCCGAGGTGCAGCAGCCCCGAGCCTGCCTTGGCGATCCGGTTCTCCGAGAGGTAGCGCAGCCCCTGCGTCCCGGCGAGGGTGAGGACGACCACCACCACCTGGATGGCCGCAGCCGCGCACAGGTAGACCGTGAGTCCGGTCGTGACGGATCGTGTGATGAGCGCGGCGAGCCCACCCGCGGCGACCATCCCGGCTGAGACGACCACCAGGGTCCGCCGCGACAGCAGCCGTTTCGGCACGCACAGTCCCATGACCACCACGAGCGCCACTACGAGCGGCGCGGCGACCGCGTTCATCGTGGCGATGAACTGCGGTTGTCCGCTCCGCTCCCATCCGGTCACATTGGCGTACGCCCACCACGTGTACAGCGTCCCCACGAGCGACTGGACGCCCAGCGCCCCCATCAGGGCCACCGTGATGGCGATCAGGGCGAAGTCCCACGATGTCCTGGCCCCGTTCGACTGCGCGCTCCGCTCCACAGACATCTCCTCACACCACCGAGTGCGCGCCGGGGATCACATACGTGGTCACATACGTGAGCACGAGCGCAACGAACGAGAGCACCGCGAGAGCAGCCACCACGCGCCACATCCCCGGACGGCGCAGGTACAGCCGGGCATGGAGGTACGCGGTATACAGCAGCCACATCATGATCGACATGTTCACCTTGCCCGACCACCACCACGACTCACCCTGCCACGCGATGATCGCCCACGGGATCCCCACCACCATGCCGAGCGTCAGCGGGAGGTAGCCGAGCCGGGCCCATCGGTACGCGACCTGCTCGTACGACGAGCGCCGGTGGACAAGCATCAGGATGCTGCCGAAGAAGGACGCGACGAACGCACCGTAGCTCAGGAAGAGCAGTGGCGGGTGCGCCCACATGTACCACGTGTTGTAGTAGTACTGACGCGATGCCGCCAACCCCTGCGCGAGCCCCATCGCCATCCCCGTGTCACCGGACGTCCACGCGACAAGGTATGCGCGATAACTGCCGAGGAAGTCGGGAAGGGGGTCGGCGAACGGTCGGCCCCATACGAGTGCGCCGATAGCCAGCGCGGCGGCCGCAGTACCGAGCAACGGGCGCAGTTCATCGCCCTTGCGCCGGGCCACAAGCGCGATCACCGCGAGAATGAGGGCCCACACGTACAACTTCTCCGACTCGATCCACAGCGGGACGGCGAAAGTTCCGGCCGTTGCCCCGGTGACCGGGTCGATCACCTCGGCCAGCTGCCACAGACGAAGGTGGAACCAGACAAGCAGGACCTCGCCGAGGGCGAGTGCGACGACCAGCGCCCCCATCGCGATCCTGAGCGGACGCGCGCGCCGGACGCCGAGAGCGGTCACGACCACGGCCACCGCGGCGACGGCGATCGCGGGAGCGATGACAGACCCGAGCGAGGCAAGGGTACCGATGGAGGCATCGAGTGCGTCGAGTATCGTTTGGGGCATGACCACGGCGGCTCCCGGCAGAGGGTGTCGACCACCGCCACAGTATATCGGCGAGCGCGCGGAGGGCGAACCGGTGCGTGCTACACTCGGCACCTGTCAGGCGGTTCTCCCCTCTCACGGAGGACGGACGTGAAGCAGAGCAGGTTCGCCAGGATGCTGGCGCGCAGTGCGGTCGTGTCGTGGCGAGAGCAGCCTACGCAATACGATATCGAGGCGCTCCGCGCCAACATGGAGCGCGTACAGTTGGTCATCCGGGTGCGCTGGGCCATCGTCGCGGTGCTTGCGGGCTTCTCGGTGGTCGGCGCGAGCGTGTACGCCACCTCCACCGATCTCGAAGTGCTGATCGCCAACATGACGATACCGGCGATCGGGCTGATCTTCGTCCTCATGTACAACGGTTTCTATCAGGCCACGGTGCGCAAGGTCGCCAACGTCGCCTTCCTGAACCAGGCGCAGTTGCTGTTCGATATGCTCGTAGCCACCGTGCTCATCCACTACAGCGGCGGCGTGTACTCGTGGTTCTCCGCCATGTACCTGGTGTTCATCCTCGAAGGCGCGTTCATCCTGCCAAGGCGCTCCCACGTGTGGATGCTCGTGGCGAGCGCAGCGCTGATGTACGGCTCAGTGCTCACCGGCGAGTACTTCGGCTGGCTGCCCCACGTGGAGCTCCCCTTCATCGCCTCCGGGCTCGAGGCCAACGGCACGTACGTCGTGGTGCGCTATCTGTGGCAGATCACGCTCTTCTCCGGCGCGGCGCTGGTGGGCATGCTGATGATGAAGTCGATCAGGTTGCGTGAGGCGGAGCTGCGCGAGAGCTCGTTCATCGACGATTTCACAGGGCTTCACAATCGCCACTACTTCCAGCGAGTGCTTGCCACCGAGTGCGAGAGAGCGCGACGGAACAACCGCCAGCTCGGGTTGATCGTCGCCGACGTGGACAGGCTGGGTGACGTGAACCGGACCTTCGGGATCGATATCGGTGACGAGATCCTCGCCACAGTGGCACGCAGGCTGAGAGACGTTGCCAGTGCGGACACCGGCGGCGGGGGCTGGGAGGTCAACACGGCCTGTCGCGTGGGCGGCGAGGAGCTCGCGCTGATCGTACCGGAGGTGGCCCGCGGTCTCGATGACCAAACGCCTCTGGCTGACCGCGTCCTTGCGGTGGCCGAGACGTTCAGGCAGGCGGTCGAGTCGACCCGCGTGGGCGGCGTAAGCGTGACGGTGAGTGTGGGGGCTGTGTTCGCACCGGCCGACGGTGACACCCCCGAGGCGCTCCTGGACGCCGCGGACAGCATGCTGTCACTCGCCGTGCTGGCAGGGGGGAACACGGTGAAGACCTCCGCCACCGGCGCGGCGCTCGCCGCCACCCTGGAGGGCTAGCAGGTGAAGGCGCTCCTCACGCGTCTCGAGCCCGTGATCGCGGCAGCGGCCGTGGCGCTCGCGGTCCTGGGCGTCACGGTGAGCGTTCTCACCACTCCTCTGTACGTGCGCACCATGACCGGCCTGGTCGGCTCGTCGGCTCGCACCGGCCTGAGCGAGCGCGGGACCGAGGACATGGCCGAGGCGGTGCGGCGGTTCGTGACGGACGGCGATGCGCCCGGGTTGCCTGCGTCGGTGGAGGGAAGACCGGCGTTCGATGAAGCGGCGGTGGCGCACCTCGTGGACGTCCGGGACGTGATCGTCCCTGCGCGTACGATCACGCTCGTGCTGGTGGTGACGCTGGCCGTGTGGGTGGTGATGCGCTTGCGCACGACGCCGGGCCGGCGCTCCGTGCGTAGGGCCGCTACGCTGGCCGCGATGGCGCTGGCGACCGCCGTGCTCCTCGCGGCACTCGTAGGCGCTACCGACTTCGGCGTGCTGTTCACGCGGTTCCACGAGCTGTTCTTCGCTGAAGGCACATGGGTATTCCCCCAAGACGCCCTGCTCATACGAGTCTTTCCACTCCCGTTCTGGGGCTGGTCGGCGGTCGTGTGGGGCGGCCTGATCGGTCTGTGTGCGACGGCCTTATGGGCATTTGGGCGCCGATCCCGCTTCACAGAGGGTACGTACGGTGTATAGTGGCCTCGGAGCAGCGAGCTCCCACGGCTAAACGGCACCCCACCGGGGTACGTCATCGACAGATCGAGGAGGTAGGGCACATGGCGGCTAAGGAAGGCTACTGCGTCAAGTGCAAGGCCAAGCGTGAGATCAAGGACGCCAAGGAGATCACCATGAAGAACGGGCGTCCGGCCACCCAGGGCATCTGCCCCGAGTGTGGGACCAAGATCTTCAAGATCGGCAAGTAACCACCGCTGTGCGCGGTGTTGTCGGACGGGCGCCTTCCGGGGCGCCCGTCCTGCGTCCCGGGCGATCGGACGGGGCCGCTGCGCCCCAGCGGGACGGCTCGATGGTGCGTGTCGGGCGTATTGACGGTAGGGTATGCCAGGAGTAGCGTCAGCGGTTGTCGCCGCAGCCGGCGACAGGTCACCCACGACGCGGATCGGGGGACGGCTCGGCCATGAACATCATCGTCGTCGGATGCGGGCGCGTTGGCTCCCAACTCGCAACGATGCTCTCGGTCGAGGGCCACAACGTCGTGGTCATCGACCGCGACGAGACAGCCTTCAAGCGACTGGGCGGCTCCTTCAACGGGGTCACCATACGGGGCCTCGGGTTCGATGAAGACATCCTCGAGGAAGCGGGCGTCCGTGAGGCGGACGCGTTCGCCGCTACCACCGACCTCGACAACACCAACCTCATGGCGTGCGAGGTGGCACGGAAGATCTTCGGCGTGCGACACGTCGTCGCGCGACTCTACAACCCCGTACGTGAGCGCACGTACCAGCAGCTCGACCTGGACTATGTCTGCGGCACCACGCTGGTGGCCGAGTCGCTCGTGGAGAAGATCAAGTCCGGGCACGGACACCACCTGAACTCGGTCGAGGACATCGAGGTCATCGAGTTCCAGGCGGGGGAGGCCGTCGAGGGCCATCGGGTCTCGGACCTGGAGGTCGATCGCCGATTCAGGATATTCGCGATCATGCGGGGGCGGGCCGCCCACGTACCTGATGACGACACCGTGCTGCACGAGGGAGACATCCTGTTCGCGGCGGTGAAGGACGAGTACTTCCCCAAAGTCGAACGGTTCATGAAGGGGTAGGCCATGTACGTGGTGATCAACGGCGGCGGCAAGGTGGCGTCGTACCTCGCCCGCCAACTCCTCGATCACGGCCACGCCGTGGCCGTGATCGAGAAGCGTGAGGACGTTGCCCGCAAGCTCGCGGCCGAGCTCCCGGGAGATCCGCTCATCGTGCTCGGTGACGGGTGCGACTCCGTGTATCAAGAGGACGCCGGCGTTACCCGTGCCGACGTGTTCGTGGCCGCCACCGGTGACGATGACGACAACCTCGTGGCCTGCCAGCTTGCCAAGATCGCCTTCGGCGTGCCGCGCGCCGTCGCACGGGTCAACAACCCCAAGAACGAGCACATCTTCCACGCGCTCGGCATCGAGGCCATATCCTCAACCACGATCATCTCCCGCCTGATCGAGGAAGAGGCCACCATCGGGGACATGCGCACGCTCATGGCGCTTCGCAAGGGCGACATGGCGATCGTGGAGATCGAACTTCCGGTCGACCGGTGCGTGGTGTGCGGCAAGCAGGTGGCCGAGTTGAACCTGCCGGCCGACTGTCTGATCGTGGCGCTTCTCCGCGGCGACGACACGATCCCGGTTCACGGTCAGACGGAGATGCAGCCCGGCGACGTGGTCATCGCGTTCACAAAGGTCGCGCACGAACGGGCGCTGAAGAAGGCGCTCACCGGCGAGTGACCTCCCTGTCCTACGGGTAGCGGCGTAGCCTTCGGACGAGATTTGCCGCTCGTTCGAGCGGTGCCTTACAATACGCAGGCATCGCGGGTGTAGCTCAGTGGTAGAGCATCGGCTTCCCAAGCCGAGTGTCGCGGGTTCGAGTCCCGTCACCCGCTCCAGCGCACAGACCGAAGGGGCCCCCGGCGGGCCCTTTCGTGCGTCCGGTGCGATGCGTCGTCCGTCCGTGCGACGAGTGTCGCCGCCCATCGGCCCGTGCAGCCGCTCGTCACCAGCGTACTTCCCTCCAGCCGCTACTCGGTGATACTACGAACAAGTGTTCGTTCATGCCTGCCACCCCCTCTTCGGCCGGCCGTCTGGAAGGGGTGGATCATGAAGCGTCGCATCGTCCTTATCGCTTGCGCCGTCGTCCTCCTATCGCTGGGGCGCTCCGCTCTCGTATTCGGTGCCGAGTGGTGCATGCCCGTGGACGGTGCGTCCATCGACACACCCTTCGGTGCGTCGTGTGTCGGCGGTGTCCATCGCGGGGTCGATCTCGCTGCGCCCGCCTCCTCGCCGGTGCGCGCACCGGCGGCGGGACGCGTCCTGTTCGCCGGTCCGGTGCCTGCCGATGGCGGCGGGACATGCGGTGCGGTCACCATCGAGATCGCCGAGGGGATACGGGTGAGCTTGCTCCCGCTCGAGGCACTGCACGTCTCCGTGGGTGATACGGTTCATGCCGGGGAGGTGGTCGGGCGCCTTGCGCCCACTGGCGACGATTCGATGAGCGTGCCTCACCTGCACATGGGTTTGCGCGAGGGTGACGCATACCGCGACCCCGCTCCGATGTTGCCGGTTCCGGCGGTTCCGGACAGCGGCTCTGCGTCCTGCGAGCAGGTCTCAGGAGCCACTGTGCCCGACGTGCCATCCTCGTCCGCTCCCGCAGTAGAGGCCGTCCACGCCGGCATGTCGACCGGTGGCCCGGCTGTGATCATCATGGGCGTGCAGGAGGCCTCTGCCCGTGCCCGAACGGATGTCGCCTCTCGGTCCTCGTCGTCTGTCCCGATCGCTCCATCTGCCGGTGAGCCGGTCGATGCGACCGCCGGGCACACCGGGTCCGTGGTGGCCGGTCATGTGGGTCCCAGCGCCCGGCTGATCGAGGACGGGGGCGTGCGCACTGCATCCGGCGCCGCGGGCGTCACGCGGCAGCCACGCGCGAGAAGGAGCACGGGGGCCGGCTCGACGCACATGTCGAGCGTTCCGGGTATCCCGTCAGCGGCGTCTACGGCCGTCGGCTGCGCTCTCGCGCTGGGGGTTGCACTCCTCGCACGTTCGAAGGCGTTGGCGTGCGTGCGATGAAGGGAGATACGCCCGTGTGTGTCAGAGGCCGGGGGTAACGTGTTGTGACACGGTCGGGTCTCTGCTACACTCCGGGAGCTTCATTTCCTGCTCCGGGCATCGCCTTCACGTCCCGGGGCCGCACAAGCCCAAGGGAGGTGAAACATTGAAGGCTTACGAACTCATGCTTATCATGCGCCCCACCCTCGATGACGAGGCGCGGGAGGGTGTCCTGGAGAAGATCCGGGCTATCCTGACCGCAGATGGCGGCACGATCGACTCCGAGGAAGTCTGGGGCAAGCGCCGGCTTGCCCACGAGATCGATCACACCGAAGAGGGCGACTATCAGGTCGTCCTGTTCCACGCTGAAGCCGCCACCGTTGCCGAGCTCGACCGTGTCCTGAACATCACCGACCAGGTGCTTCGCTTCATGGTCGTCCGTCGTGACGACCTGGCGTAGCGGTACATCCGGTCGGCCAGAAACGGTCGGATTCACGAGGTAAGGTGGCATCAATGAGTATCAACAGAGTGGTATTGACGGGCAATCTCACGCGCGATCCGGAGCTCCGGGCGACCGCTGGCGGGCTGAACATCCTCAGCATGAGGATCGCCTTCAACGATCGTCGGAAGAACTCGGACAGCGGGGCATGGGAAGACGTGCCCAACTACATCGACGTCACGATGTTCGGCGCGCGCGGAGAGTCGCTGTCCCGCATGCTCACCAAGGGCATGCGGATCGGCATCGACGGCAAGCTGCGGTGGCGCGAGTGGGAGACCCAGCAGGGTGACAAGCGCAGCGCCATCGAGGTCATCGCAGACGACATCGAGTTCCTCGATTCGCGCGGTGGTTCCGGTTACAGCGGATCGGGCGGCTCCGGCAGCGCTTCGGCGTCGTCCGGCGGCTCTGCGGCCGATGACCTCGGAGAAGAGATCCCGTTCTAAGCACAGACCGGTCGCAGGCGGAACCCCTCTCCGCCGCGGCTTTCGGACACCGCCCCATCGGGGCCCGGAAGGAGGTACGTAGATGAGCGAATACGCACGTAAGCCGAAGCGGCGCTACTGCGCGTTCTGCAAGGACAAGGTCGAGTACATCGACTACAAGGACATCAACATGCTGCGCAAGTACACCACCGATCGCGGCAAGATCAAGCCGCGGCGTGTCTCGGGCAACTGCGCGCAGCACCAGCACCAGGTGGCCACTGCCGTCAAGCGCGCCCGCGAGATGGCACTGATCCCTTACGCGGTGCCTGTGGTGAGCGGGAAGGTCGATGGCAAGGGCCGGAGATGACACCTCGGCCGCCCAGGGCGGTCGGGCCGCGCTCGTTCCGGTGATCGGTGCGATCGCCGGCTCGCTGCTCGTGGTGCTCGTCCACCCGGTCGTAGGCCTTCCGGTGGCGGCATCGGCGATCGCCGCGCTGTGGGCGCGGGGTCGCGGATCCGTGGCCATCATGAGTGCGGTGGCGGGTGGAGCGGTCGCCACGGCGTTGTCGTCGGTGTCCGCATACATCCTGTTCGTCCCGCTCATGGGTGTACCGGTCACGGCGCGTGTGCCGTACGTCCACTTCGCGTGGGTGACGGTCTCGCTGCTGGTGTGCGGTATCTTGACAGTAGGGTTGCTCAAGCGGCTGGGTGCGCTGAGCGTAGTAGGCATCGTGACTCTGGTGCTTTCTGCGGTCGAGCTGATAGCCGTTGCATCACTGGCATCAGGAGCAGGTCTTTCCGCCACGGAGTACGTGACGGCAGCCACGCGTGAGATGGCAGCCCTGGCCGGCATGGCGGACGAGCTCGTGGATGCGTTCGTGGAAGGCTGGCCTGCGTTGTTGGTGACGATGAGCGGTGCGACCGCCTTGTTCGCGGTCGCTGCCGTCGCCGGATCGGCGTCACGGTTCGACCAGCGGGTGAGAAGGTTCCCGGCCCTGGCCGATCTCGACCTCGACCCGAAGACGGCGTTGCTTGCCATCGCCGCTGTCGGCGCGTTGGCGGTAGGGCGTTTCGTGGCCGAGACCGCTCCCGTGGTCGAACAAGCGGGCATGAACCTGTTGGTGGTCGCCAGGATGGTGTTCCTCCTGCAGGGGGTCGCGGTCTTCGCGGGACTGTATCGCCGGGCAGGCGTTTCCCGGTCGTTCCGGTTCCTTGGGTTCGCGATCCTGGGTGTGACCGAGATGCTCTTCCCGGCGGTCAGTCTGACCGGCTTGGCGGACATCTGGCTCAACCTCCGGCGATTGCCGAGGGATGGAGCCACCCCCGGGGACCGGAAGGACGGTCCTGCGGGAACGTAGTCGAACGAAGCAGTACTGTACCGCGCCGCTTCAGCGGAGCGGCGAGGAACGAGTAGGAGAGACGATGAAAGTCATCCTTTTGTCCGATGTGAAGGGCAGGGGTAAGGAAGGCGACGTGATAGAGGTCGCACGTGGCTTTGCCACGAACTACCTGCTGCCCCGCAAGATGGCCATACAGGCCACCCCCGGCAACCTCAAGCAGCTCGAGGCCCGGGTGCACAACATCAAGAAGCGCGAAGAAGCCAAGCGTTCCGAGGCCGAGGTCCTGGCGGCGAAGGTCGAGGGTAGCTCGATCGTCATCGAAGCCAAAGCCGGCGACACCGGTAAGCTGTTCGGCTCTGTCACCGGAGGCATGGTGGCCGACGCGCTCATCGAGCAGATCGGCGTGGATGTCGACCGCAGGAAGCTCGATCTCCACGGCCACATCAAGACCCTCGGCGAGCACGTGATCGACGTGCGGTTGTACGACGATGTCACCGCACAGGTGACTCTCAACGTCGTGCCGCTGGGTGGCGTGCCGGTAGCCGAGCCCGAGGCCCCTACTGCCGAGGAGATCGTCGCCGAGGCGGAGGCCATGGAGGCCGAGGCGGAAGCCGAGGCTGACGCCGTCGCGGAGGCCGAGGCTGCAGAAGACGACACCGAGGGCGAACCAGTCGAAGAGTAGTACGAGGCCGGGCAAGGGTGGCGCCGCCCGGCGGCGCCACGTACGCCCGATAAGGAGTGCTCGATGGCCGACGACGCTGTGCAGGCTCTGCGAGAGCGGGTCCCACCGCACAACAACGAGGCCGAGCAGTCAGTGCTCGGCGCCATGTTCCTTTCCGTCGATGCGGTGGAGAACTGCCTGGCGCTCGTCTCGGCGGAGGACTTCTACAGGCCTCAGCATCAGCGCATATTCGGCGCGATCCGTGACCTCCACCAGCGCGGCGAAGCGGTCGACCAGATCACCGTGGCCGCGCGTCTCGAGTCGAACGGAGACCTGGAGGCAGCCGGCGGGAAGCCGTACCTGCTCGACCTCGCCGGTGCGGTGCCGTCGGCCGCCAATGCCGAGCACTACGCGCGCATCGTCAAGCGCACGTCGCTCCTGCGCCAGCTGATCGGCGCCGGCACAGCGATACAGGTGATGTCGTACGAGAACCCCGACGACATCGATGAAGTGGTAGAGCGTGCCGAGAAGGCCGTGTTCGATGTCACGAACAAGCGCGTCACTTCACGGTTCCAGCCGCTCGGCGACCTGATGAAGACGGGCTTCGAGGAGATCGAGCACCTCTACGATCACAAGTCGCATATCACCGGCGTGCCCACCGGCTTCCCCGACCTGGACAAGATCCTTGCGGGCATGCACCGGGGCGATCTGATCATCCTGGCCGCGCGCCCCTCGGTGGGGAAGACGGCACTCGCGCTCAACATCGCCGTGAACGCCGCCAAAGCGGGTGCGTCCACAGCGATCTTCAGCCTCGAGATGTCCGCCTCCCAGCTCGTGCAGAGGATCCTCTGTGCCGAGGCGCGGGTCGACTCCCAGAAGCTGCGGACGGGTTATCTCGCCGACGAGGACTGGCCCGCGCTCATGCAGGCCATGGGGCGCCTCGGGTCGATCCCGTTGTGGGTGGACGACACGCCGTCCATCTCCATACTCGAAGTGCGCGCGAAGGCGCGCCGCCTGCTGAGAGACCAGGGTCAGAAGCTGATCGTGCTCGACTACCTGCAGCTGATGCAGCCGCATGGAAGACGCTCAGAGAACCGTCAGGTGGAGATAGCCGAGATCTCCCGCGGCCTCAAGATCCTCGCCAAGGAGCTCGACTGCCCGATCCTTGCGCTGTCGCAGCTGTCCCGTGCGGTGGAGCAGCGCACGTCCAAGCGGCCGCAGCTGTCCGACCTGCGTGAATCGGGCGCCATCGAGCAGGACGCCGACGTGGTGATGTTCATCGACCGCAACACCGATCCCACAGCGGAGGCCGAAGGCAACCGTCCGGGCAAGGGCGAGGCCGAGATCATCGTGGCGAAGCACCGTAACGGACCCGTGGACAGCTGTAGGCTGGCGTACCTCGAGCGCATCACGCGTTTCATGCCGCTCGCGCGCACACCGTAGAGACGGGACCGGTAGGAGGGGGATCGTCATGGGCGACGACCGATACGATGTGATCATCGTGGGGGCGGGACCCGCCGGCATCTTCGCGGCGATCGAGATCATCCACGCACACCCTGATCTGCGGATACTCCTGCTCGAGCGGGGCAAGCCGATCGCACAGCGTTCGTGTCCCGCCCGTGAGACCTCGTGCGTGAACTGCCCCACTTGCGCGATCATGACCGGCTGGGGAGGCGCAGGAGCATTCTCGGACGGCAAGCTCACCCTCTCCACCGATGTGGGCGGGTGGCTGGGCGAGTACGTGGGCCTGGACAGTCTCGAACGGCTGGTGGACGACAGCGACGCCATCTGGTTGCGTTTCGGCGCTACACCGCAGGTCCACGGCCCCGATCCCTCGACCGCCGAGAGGCTCGTCCACGACGCGACGCTCGCGGGGATGCGCCTCGTCCCCATGCGGATCAGGCACATCGGCAGCGACCGATCACCCGACGTGCTGCAGGCGATGCACGATCATCTCGCCGAGGTGGGCGTGGAGATACGCACGAGCACCGAGGTGGCGCGCATCGTCGCGAGCGATGATCGTGTGGAGGGGGTCGAGCTCACCGACGGCACGAGCATCCGCGCCGGCGTGGTGATAGCGGCCCCCGGCCGCGACGGGGCCGACTGGCTCGCCGGACAGGCCCGCTCCCTCGGCATCCCGCTTGCCAACAACGCGGTGGACATCGGCGTGCGGGTGGAGGTGCCCGCTCCGGTGATGGAGCCGCTGACCGACCACCTCTATGAGGCCAAGCTCATCCAGTACTCGCGTAGCTTCGGCGACCAGGTGCGTACGTTCTGCATGAACCCCTATGGTGAAGTGACCACGGAGAGCTACGGCGATATCGTCACCGTGAACGGTCACTCGTATGCGGACAAGCGGACCGGCAACACCAACTTCGCGGTCCTCGTGAGCCAGAGTTTCACGCGCCCGTTCCAGGAGCCCATCACGTACGGGACGTCGATAGCCCGTCTTGCGAACCTGCTCGGCGAAGGGATCCTCGTACAGCGCCTGGGCGATCTGCGCGCTGGCCGACGTTCCACGGCCAAGCGCCTGGCGCAGTCCATCGTCGAGCCCACGCTTCGAAGCGCGACACCCGGGGACCTGTCGTTCGTCCTCCCGTACCGGCACCTCACCGACATCCTCGAGTTCATCGAGTCGCTCGACGCGCTCGCACCAGGCGTCGCCTCCGACGGGACGCTGCTCTACGGGATCGAGGTGAAGTTCTACTCGTCGCGGCTGGAGCTCGACAACGACCTGCAGACACGTATCGCCGGACTCTACGCGGTGGGCGACGGCGCAGGCGTGACGAGAGGCCTCGTGCAGTCGGGCGCGAGTGGACTCGTTGCGGCGAGGGCGGTAGCGGCCAGGCTCTGAGCGCGCTATCTGAGCAGGTTACGCACCTCTGTGACGATACTCTCGGGGAGAGCCACGGCGCCGCCGTAGACCTCCACCAACTGCACGGTGGGCTCAGTGGAGTCCACGAGCGTCCTCGCTTCCGGCACGAGCCCGGATGGGCTCGTCAGTATCAACGGTGACGCCCACGATCCGCAGGCCACTCCGCCGCCAAGCGCATCGGCGAAATTCGTACCTGTGGCAACGCCGAGCGCGAAGTACGGACGGTATGGCGCGCCGAGGATCTGCTCGAGTGCGATGGCCGTCGTGTACCGGTTCGATCCGTAGATCCGGATACCCTCGTCCACCATCAGTCGTGCCGCCACGCGGTCCAAGATGGCGTTCGGGCCTCCTGCCACCACCGCGAATTCGATGTGGCGGTCCCAGAACACGCTCGAGGTCTCCGGGGGTATCGCGTCAGGCTGCACAAGGAGAACCGGTACCTGGTACCAGTACGCCCAGGGTGAGACGGCCAGCGCGTCAGCGAAGTCGTCTCCTCGCACAACGAACACCTCGGGCGACCCGTTCCGAGCCAGGACATGGCGGGCGATCAGCGCTGCGGTGTCGTAGCGGTTCTTGCCGGCGAAGCGTGTGACCGAGTAGCCCGCCGAGCGAAGTGCGTTCTCGACCGATGTTGAGATAACGCTCGTGCCACCGGCCAGAAAGACCCGCCAGACCCCGAGACGCTCCAGTTCGCCGAGGAGTCCGGGGGGTAGGCTGTTGGCTGGCGTGAGAAGGAGCGGAGCGTCGTAGAGTCCGCATAGCCCTGAGGCGGCGAGTGCGTCTGGGTAGTCGGCTCCGGTGGCGATGACCGCGCTCCCGGTCTCGGTGAAGTTGTACCGGGAGATGGCGATTGCGGTCTGGTAGCGATCCGTGCCCGATACGCGCTGCGGCGTGGCAGGCACCGGCTGCGCGGACAGGGGCGGGGACATCGGCCCCTCGATCCCTCGGGCAGCATCGACCACGGATACCTTGTACCAGTACGTCGTACCGTTCGCGAGCGGGGTGTCCCACCAGAAGGGATCGTCGCTTGAGATCATCGGTGCGTACGTGCCGAACTGCGACGATGCGCGCCAGAACCGGTACTCCGCGTCGACGACGTCTGTCGTCTCTTCGCACATCACGAGTACGAGCCGGTTGCCCGGCACCGCGTGTGCTCCGGGCGGGAGCGGGGGGACGGGCTCCGACTGATCCGCGGCGGCGGCGTCGATGGTCGGCGCGAGCGCTGTGAGCCCGCCGAACAACCAGACGTCGGTGAGATGTGCAGCTGAGTCGTACAGGAAGCGGTCGACCACGTAGGAGAGGCGTTCGGGCCGGGTGAACAGCGCAGGAGCCCCCTGGGCGCCGAGTGCGGCACCCGCTCCAAGTGCTTCGTAGGGGCCCGTGGCGTCTCCGTTGATGATCCCTGCAAGACTCCAGGAGCCGATCCATCCACGGTAGGCGCACGCCTCGGCAAAGCGCACCGACAACACACCCGGATCCTCGTGAGCGATGACGGCGGGAAACACCCACTCGGACAGTCCCGAGTGGATCGCGTCGAGTTCCGAGAGCCGCCCGGACCACAGCACGAGTATCTCGGACACGTCCAGAGAGTCGAGCATCGATGCGGTCTCGGGGGGCACGGAACAGTCACCGGCGCTCACGTTGTCGACGATCAGTATGGGGATATGGCGGGCCCACGAGATCGGGCCGGCCAGGACCGCGCCCCTCCACTCGTCCACCACGATCACCGAGTCGGGCATCGCGGCGCCGAGTTCGGCCTTCATCCGTTGCGCCACATTGGCCGCGCGCGCCGTCGCTGTGGCGCCGCCTATACGCTCCGTTGCGATGCCGAGGTCCTCGATGGCCGTCTGCACCGGGCTGCCGATCACCGACGTGTCTCCGATCAGGAAGACTTTGGTGACCCCCAGGTCGACGAGAGCGTTGCGGGTGTCGGCGGGGAGCAGGGATGACGTCGTGGCGAGGACGGGCGCGTCGAACACGCCGGCGAGCCCCGAGGCGAACCCGCAATCGTAGGTCTGTTCGCCGCTGACGATGACGGCGACCTCCGCGGAGGAGAATGAGCGGTCCACGGCCTCCGCGACTGTTGCGAAGCGATTGGCGCCCATTATGCGAGTGACGATGAGATCGGTCGCAAGGGGAGCGACGCCCTGGGCCGACAGCCCGCTGGCCGCAACCTGCGCATCGACCGCATCAGCGTCGGCCTCGCCGGCTGTAATGCCGGCGAGGACCTGCGCCTGACTCGTCTGGTCGGGCAGTGTCGCCGGGCCTTCGGCCGCGTCGCCACCGATCGCCTCCCGGAGCGTGCCGGCGCGATGCGGCGCGGCGACTGCCGCCGCGCTCTCCATCGGCATCAGGACGGATGCGGCGCCGCTCGCCATGAGTGATGCGACGACCATGAGACACACGGCACGGCCAAGAGAGCTGTACTTCATCAGGAATCCCCTCGCAGAGTGAGGACGCGGATCGCACCCCTGAGAGGTCTTCGTTATGGAGTCCTGGTATCCTGCCGGCCGGATTCCCGGCCAGTGCCCATCAGCCCGATCGTGCCCCGCACTTGACACAACCGCACCCTCGGCACAAGAATACCCCCCAGGGTATAAAGGCTCTGCTGTGGAGGTGTTCATCCGTGTCCGATGTGTCGACGGCCCCGCTTCATCCGTTCGTCCGAAGCCTTGGGTCGCTCTCCAAGCGCCTCGTGATCCTGATCCCGGTCTCGATGCTTGCTGGGCTTGCTGCGGGGCTCCTCTTCGACGCCAGCGCGCTCCAGGCGCTTGTGCTTCCCATGACGATGCTCATGGTCTACCCGATGCTCGTGAACTTCCGCATCCGCGAGGCGCTCGACCTCAAGGACGGCCGAGCCATCGGTCTTGCCATGCTTCTCGACTTCGTCGCCCTGCCGGCCATGGCGTGGCTGCTCGCAACGCTGTTCTTCCGGGACGAACCGGGGCTGTTCGTGGGCATGGTCCTCGCGGGGCTGTTCCCTACGAGCGGCATGACGATCAGCTGGACGGGGTTCGCCGGCGGTAATGTGGCTGCGGCCGTGAAGATGACGGTCATCGGGCTCATCGCCGCCTCGCTCCTGGCGCCCGTCTACCTGCTCGGCCTGGCCGGAGCGGTGGTCGAGGTGGACTTCATGGGCGTGCTGCGTACCGTCGTGTTCGTGGTGGGCATACCGCTCGTCGCCGGCCTTCTCACCCGCAGCGTGCTCACCCGAAGGTTCGGCGCGCAGCGGTACAAGACCCGTATCGCGCCGGTCTTCCCCGGACTCTCGACGGTGGGCGTGATCGCCATCGTGTTCATCGCTATCGCGCTCAAGGCCCGGATGATCGTGAGCGACCCCGCTCTCGTGGTGCGCATCCTGGTGCCGCTCGCGGTCTTCTACGCGGTCAACTTCGCGCTCTCCACCGTCGTGGGTCGTGCACTGCTCGGCCGGGGCGACGCCATCGCCGTCGTGTACGGCACCGTGATGCGAAACCTGTCCATCGCCCTCGGCATCGCCATGACCGCGTTCGGCTCGGAGGCCGCGCTGGTGCTGGCTACCGCCTACATAGTCCAGGTGCAGTCGGCCGCGTGGTACGTGAAGGCGACCGACCGTGTCTTCGGACCATCGGGCGCGGAGCCCTCGCCCGCACCCGCTGGTACGGGGCACGCGAAGGCTCCGGCCGCCTGATGGGGGGCTAGGCGTCGATCGGGAGCAGCTGGTCGTAGTCGTCGAGCGTCTGCGGGCCGTAGAGCATGACGCCCTCGCTCGAGAACACGGTGACCTTGGTGCCCTCGATGTAGAACTCCACAGCATCCACCGTGGGGAACTGGTCGAGCGTGTACACGACCTGGGCGAGCCGCGCGGTCACGCCGAACGTTCCGCCACCCGACTCGAACTCCTCGGAGAGGTCGATCTTCGCGATCCCGTCGTCGATGGTGAGCCCGAGGAGCTGGGTCCCCTCGGGGATCGCACTGCTGATCGCCGGCCAGGTGCCCTGCTCTGCGTCGGTGGGACCGTCGAGCAAGGCCTCGATCGCGGCTGTGCCGATGGCCTTCGTGTACGGCAGCGTCCGCTCGATGCCGAGCGCGTTCTCACCTGCGGAGACCCAGTACAACCGCACGGTCAGCGTCTCGGGTGTGTCCGCTTCGTCGTTGCCGCTGTCCTCTCCGGACGCCCCGTCGTCAGCCGGCGCCTCATCGGGCTCCGTAGAGCCATCATCGACAGGCGTGCCGTCCTGGTCATCGGCAGGGGAGTCCCCGTTCGTGGCCGGCGGGGTGGTGTCGGTGTCGGCATCATCCGAGCACCCCGCGAGCATCGGCAGCGACAGGGCCATCGCGATGACGACGGCGATGCTGATCCAGCGTAGGGAGCGCATGTGGATCCCTCCTTGTGTCCGCGGTCCGGCATGCTGCCTGGCCCCGCATGGACGTACATTCCCCGTAGCGCGTTACTATCTCAATGACGGTCGGGCCGTGCAAAACGTTCCGCTACACCCGGATATCGTCATGGAGGTACACGTGAAGAATCCCGCAGGCGCCGAGTGCGCCCTCTACTACGAGGACTTCGCGCGCGGCGCCGCGCTCCAGGAGTGTCGAGCCGCCAGACAGCCCGGATCCGCCGAGTGGCGACCGGATGTGTGTGCCGGGTGCGCGGTACCCGGCATCCTGAAGGCCAACGGGAGCGCACGGCTTGTGATCAAGATCTCCATCGCGCGCGGCCTGCTGCGGAGGCGCCCCCGGGTACAGGTGCGCGCGTCGTGCTCGGCGCACGGGGGTCCGCTCACGGATCCCTACACCGGCTGCCAGGCGTGCAATGCCGAGGCCGACGACCTGCTGCGGCGCGCTCTCGACTAGCGCGAACCGCCTCGGTCAATCATACTAACCACCGCGTCCCGGCTGCGGGGCGTGCGCGTGCGTCGCCTGGCTCGGCGGCGCGCCCGGCCCGGGAGCGGCGGCGAGGGTCCGCGGGGCCGAACACACCGAGGAGCTCATCGCATGGCGGGTATCGTCCTGGTCGGCGCCCAGTGGGGCGACGAGGGAAAAGGTAAGATCACCGACCTGATCGCCGACGACTTCGACTATGTCGTCCGCTTCCAGGGAGGCAACAACGCCGGACATACGGTCATGCATGCCGGGAAGACCCTGAAGCTGCATCTCATCCCGAGCGGCGTGATGTATCCGCATATCACACCGGTGATCGGCAACGGCTGCGTGATCGACCCGAAGGTGCTGCTCGAGGAGATGGATCGTCTCGAGGCGGACGAGATCTCCACCCACCGGCTGCTGATCAGCTGCAACGCGCACCTCATCATGCCGTACCATCGCGATCTCGACGGGGCCAGTGAGCGTCGGCTGGGTTCCCAGGAGATCGGCACCACACGACGCGGGATCGGCCCGGCGTACATGGACAAGGCCTCACGTCTCGGCCTGCGCGTGCAGGACCTCGTGGACGAGCACATCTTCCGCAAGAAGGTCGAAGCGGCGCTCCATGAGAAGAACGACATCCTCGAGAAGGTCTACGGCCTGCCGACGTACACCGTCGACCAGATCGCCGACGAGTACCTGGCGTACGCGGAGCGCATCAAGCCGCACATCGCCGAGACGAGCGCGCTCATCAACCGCGCCCTCGACGCCGACCAGTGGGTGCTGTTCGAGGGAGCGCAGGGCGCGCTCCTCGACCTCGATCACGGCACGTACCCCTTCGTGACATCGAGCTCGCCTACGGCGGGCGGGGCATGCACCGGCGTGGGCGTGGGTCCCAAGCGCATCGATCGCGTGCTCGGCATCGCCAAGGCCTACATCACCCGGGTAGGCTCGGGTCCCTTCCCCACGGAACTCTCGGATGAAGTGGGCCGCTCGCTCATCGAGGTCGGCGCCGAGTACGGCACGACCACCGGTCGTGAGCGCAGGGCCGGTTGGTTCGACGGCCTCATCGCACGGTTCGCCGTGCAGATCAACGGCCTTACCGATCTGGTGATCACCAAGCTCGACGTGCTGTCCCACCTCGACCGGATCAAGGTCTGTGTGGCGTACGAGTACGAGGGAAGCCGCTACAACGACCTACCGGCGCACCAGACCGTCTTCCACCACGCACGCCCGATCTACGAGGAGCTCCCCGGGTGGAAGACCGACATCACCCACTGCCGCACATTCGAGGAACTGCCCAAGGCTGCGCAGGACTACATCACGTTCCTGGAGGATCTCGCCGAGGTCCCGGTGGCGATGATCGCCGTGGGCCCGAGCCGTGAGCAGACGATCATGCGGCGATGGCCGTCACGGCCGTAGAGCTGCTCGCCGGCGCTCTCTCTTCCGCTACAATCGGGTTCACCATTCGAACCTGATCGCTCGGGGGTAGTAGCCATGCGTGTTCTCGTTCTCGGCGGTGGCGGTCGCGAACATGCGATCGTAACCGCGCTCTCTCGGTCACACCACGCGCCTGAGATCTTCTGTTCGCCGGGCAACGGCGGCACCGCCGCACTCGGTACGAACGTCTCGATCCCGGAGGACGACCCGGTCTACGTTGCCGAGTGGGTGGAGCGCAACGCCATCGACTTCGTCATCGTGGGCCCGGAAGCTCCACTCGTAGTCGGCACGGCCGACATCCTTGCTGCCGACGGAGTGCCCGTGTTCGGCCCGAAAGCCGCCGGTGCGCATCTGGAGGGCTCGAAGGCGTATGCCAAGGAGCTGATGGAGCGTCACGGCATCCCCACCGGACGGTATCGCCTCGTGCAGACGAACGAAGAGGCGAAAGAGTACCTTGATGAGGTCGGAGCGCCGGTGGTCGTCAAGGCCGACGGGCTCGCGGCGGGAAAGGGCGTCACGGTGGCCGAGACGGTCTCCGACGCACTCGGTGCGGTGCGCCAGTCGCTGGACGGCCACTTCGGCCCGGCGGGCGACCTCGTGGTGATCGAGGAGTATCTCGAAGGGCCCGAGTGCTCGCTTCTCGCATTCACCGACGGGGACACCGTGCTGCCGATGATCCCGGTGCAGGACCACAAGCGTGCGTACGACGATGACAAGGGGCCCAACACCGGCGGTATGGGCGTCTACGCGCCCGTTCCCGTTGTGGACGAGGCCGCGTACGCCGCGATGACGTCGATCCTCGAGAAGACCGTGGCGGCACTCAAGAGCGAGGGCGTCGTCTACCAGGGCGTGCTTTATGGCGGATTCATCCTCACGGCCGACGGCCCCAAGGTGCTTGAGTTCAACGTGCGCTTCGGGGACCCCGAGACGCAGGTGATCCTGCCGTTGCTCGAGACCGACCTCCTCGACGTGATGATGGCGGTGACCGAAGGTCGTCTCTCCGAGGTCGAGCTCGCCTGGCGAGACGAAGTCGCGCTGTCCGTTGTTCTCGCATCCGGCGGCTACCCCGGCACCTACCCCAAAGGGAAGCCCATCCGCGGGCTCGAGGAGGCCGGGGAGATCGAGGGCGTCACGGTGTACCATGCCGGCACCGCGATGGACGCGGGCGGCCGGCCGGTCACCTCGGGCGGCCGGGTGCTCAACGTCACCGCCGTAGCGCCCACGTTCATCGAGGCGCGCGATCGGGCCTACCGGGCCGTCGACGCGATCTCCTTCGAGGACATGCACTTCCGGACGGACATCGGCCTCAAGGCGATCCGCGCACGGGGCGAGGCCTGATGCTTGCCGAGCGCCTGCTGTCCCGCGCGGTCAGCGTCACCCAGGGCGGGTACTTCGCCAAGACGCCCCGCCCGGTCCCATCGCTCCCGGGCCCGGAGGCTGGCAAGCAGTACCTGCTCTATGCGCACGTGCCGTTCTGTGAGCGGCTCTGCCCGTACTGCAGCTTCAACCGCTTCCCGTTCTCCGAGGATCCGGCGCGGAAGTACTTCAAGAGCCTGCGCCAGCAGATGCGCATGGTTGCTGACCTCGGCTATGCGTTCGACTCGCTGTACATCGGTGGTGGCACCCCCACGATCCTTGTGGACGAGCTCTGCGAGACGATCGACCTGGCACGTGAGCTGTTCGGCACTCTCGAGGTCTCGACCGAGACGAATCCCAACCACCTCATCCCGGAGATACTCGATCCGCTTAAGGACCGTGTGCAGCGGATGAGTGTGGGCGTGCAGAGCTTCGATGACGGTCTGCTCAAGGAGATGGATCGCTACGACAAGTACGGCTCCGGCGCCGAGATACTGGAGCGCCTGCAGTCGCTGGAGGGCTTCTTCCACTCGCTCAACGTGGATATGATCTTCAACTTCCCGAGCCAGACCGAGGAGATCCTCCGGCGCGACGTGGAGATGGTCAAGGCGAGCCGCTGCAACCAGACGACCTTCTACCCGCTCATGGCGTCGCGTTCGGTTGAGGCCAGCCTCAAGAGGACCGTGGGCATGGTCGACTACGACCGCGAGGCGCGGTTTTACAAGATGCTCGTCGACCAGCTCGCCGACACCTTCGAGCTCTCCACCGCGTGGACGTTCTCGCGGATCGGCGGCGGCATGATCGACGAGTACATCGTGGACTACGAGGAGTACGTGGGCATCGGCAGCGGCGCGTTCAGCTACCTGCGCGGTGACATCTACCTCACCACGTTCTCGCTGCGCGACTACTCGGCGACCATCGAGCGCGGCACCATGCCCGTGGCGGTAGGCAGCGCCTCGAGCAGTCTGAAGAACCGCATGCGCTATCGGTTCCTCATGTCGCTCTTCGGGCTCAGGCTGGACAAGAAGGCGTTCGAGCGAGACTTCGGTGTGAGCGTCGAGCGCGGACTGCCGCTGGAGATGCTGTTCTTCCGCGTGTTCGGCGGCTTCGCCACCGACGACACGGAGGAGTTGACGCTCACCGAGAAGGGCCGCTACCTGGCGGTGGTGATGCAGCGTACGATGTTCGCACAACTGAACGACCTGCGAGACGCCGCTCGCAAGGCGCTGGCACCGGACGAGCGCGAGCTGTTGTTCGGCGACGGGTCCGGCGGATGTGGTGCGCCGGACGGGTGCGAGTAGGATACAGGGAGGCAGACATGGCCGAGAAGACGCCGCTTGTGGGCATCATCATGGGATCCAAGAGCGACCTCGACGTGATGCAGGGATGCGCTTCGCAGCTCGAGGAGTTCGGGGTCCCGTACGAGCTCCTCATCGCGTCCGCGCATCGGCAGCCGGCCAAGGTGCACGACTGGGCGGCTGGTGCGGCCGATCGGGGCATGCGGGTGATCGTGGCGGCTGCCGGCAAGGCGGCGCATCTCGGCGGCGTGGTGGCTGCCTACACGCCGCTGCCGGTCATCACGGTGCCGATGAAGACTTCGGACCTCGGCGGGCTCGACTCGCTGCTCTCGATGGTCCAGATGCCCACCGGTGTACCGGTGGCGTGCGTCGCCATCAACGGGGCGAAGAACGCCGCCATCCTTGCGACCCAGGTGCTTGGCGTGTCCGAACCCGAGTATCGCGATCGGATCGTGGCGTACAAGGCGGCGCTCGCCGATGCGTAGGCTGGGGGCCATCGTCCCCTTCATCCTGGTGATCGTGGCGGTCTTCCTCGGCTTCGCGGCGGTGGGCGGTCCGCTGGGGGAGGCGGCCTACGACATGGCGCTGTCGTTCGCCGATGGCGCCTCGATCCAACAAGGCGATGCGCTTACGGTGCTCATAGGGATCGACGTCGTCGCTGTCATCGGGGCGTTCGTGATCTCGCTGCTGGCAGGGACGTCGGTCCCGTCCGGTCTGCCTCACGTGGCGTTCGGCCTGTTCGTGCCCCTTACGCTGGCTGCGGGGCAGGCGCGGTTCTTCGAACTCGCGGGAGACACCGGGGGCCTCGCCGATGCGTTCGGCGGCTACAACTTCGCGGCGATGCTGGTGCTCACGATCGCGGCGGCGGAGGCCGGCGTGACGCTCGCCCGGCGGCGCTCGGAGCGCCGTACGGCCTGAGGTCCTCGGACCGCAGCGGCTATCAGCTGTCTGTTCCGGCTTCGCCGATGAAAGGACCCACCACGTCGCTGGTGACCCAGCCGCCGTGGAACCTGCCCGGCTGGGCAGAGGCGACCTCGTGGCCCACGAGGCAGCGGTCCATCAGGCCGGGGAAGAAGGCCACGTGTCCCGCAAGCACGTCGTAGCCGTCGGCAGGGCGCGCATACGCCCATGCAGCCTCATCAGCCCGCTGTCCGCCCGCCGTGACGTGGAAGTACCGGGCCTCGCCCTTGAACTCGCAGTAGCTGAGACGCGGGCTGGGGGCCAGCACCCCCGGGCGGACGTCCTCGAGCGGTATGTAGTACGCGGGCGCGTGGCCGGTCTCGAGCACTCGTAGCGCATTGGTCGAGCTGGCGATCGTCTCGCCGCCGAATACGACCTGCACGCGATGCGGCGCTTTCTGTACGAGCGGCGGACGTGGATACTCCCAGGCCGATTCCTGGTCGGGGCGTGGCCGGGTCCTGTATGAGTGCATCGTAGGCATCCTTCGTTCGTGAATACACGTAGTTCGTACCCCTTCAGGCCCGTGGGGAGCCGTGCTCACGAGCGCGAAGTGCAGCATCGGTTCGGATGCACCATAATCACCATGTCTCGGTCCCTACGTTGGAGGTCCGCATCATGCCGCATGGCCCGTACGAGGACGTCAGGATCACCGGTCATCTCATCGACTCGGGGATCATGTCACGCATCATGGACGACATCGTCGCCCTCGACGGCGAATTCGAGACCTTGTCGTTCGACGTGGGCAGGACGAACGTCGACCCGTCGATCGCGGTCTTGCGGGTGCGCGCTGCCGATGCGGCACAGTTGGACGCGATCCTCGGCGAGATCGGGCAGCTCGGGGCCGAACCGGTCGACGCTGACGACGTGCGCACCGCCCCGGCCCCCGCAGACGGGGTCTTCCCGCAGGGCTTCTACGCGACCACGAATCTCGAGACGGCCGTTCGTATCGCCGGACGCTGGACGGGAGTGGCGGGCACGGAGATGGACCTCGGCATCGTCGTGGCCGACGGAGCAGCCCGTACCGTGGCGATGGCTGACGTGCGCGAAGGCGAGCATGTCGTGCTCGGCCATACCGGCGTGCGTGTGCGGCCTGTCGAGCGTCCCAGGGAGAAGCAGGAGTTCGAGTTCATGAACTCCGAGGTCTCATCGGAGAAGCCGAAGGCGCTCGTCATCCGCGACGTGGCGCACATGCTTCGTAAGGTGCGAGCGCGCGGCGAGAAGATCATCTTCGTGGTGGGCCCTGCGGTGGTGCACACCGGGGCCGCCGAGCATCTCGCCCGTCTGGCGAAGAGCGGCTACGTCTCGGTGATGTTCGGCGGCAACGCCGTTGCCACGCACGACATCGAGTCGGCGCTCTACGGGACCTCGCTGGGCATCACCATGGACGCCGGACGTCCCGCCGCCGGAGGCCACGAGCACCACCTGCGCGCTATCAACACCATCCGCGGGTGTGGGGGGATCCGCGGCGCGGTGGAGCAGGGCGTGCTCACCACCGGCCTCATGCACACCCTCGTGGAGACAGGGACTCCCTACGTGCTGGCCGGATCGATCCGTGACGACGGACCGCTGCCCGACGTGATCACCGACGTCCTCGAGGCGCAGCGCGTGATGCGCGCCCACTGCCAGGAGGCCGGCGCTTGTGTGATGCTCTCGACGATGCTGCATTCGATCGCCACGGGGAACATGCTCCCGGCGCGCGTCACCACGGTGTGCGTGGACATCAACCCCGCCGTGGTGACCAAGCTTGCCGATAGGGGTAGCTTCCAGACCATAGGCATCGTCACAGATGTGGGCCTCTTCCTCGAGATGCTTGCCGACGAGGTGGAGCGGCCGCATCTGGAGCGATAGCAGGCGGAGCGGCCGCAGGCGGAGTCGTCGCTGACCCAGCCGCTCCGGCGCGGATGTTGCTTGCATGACCGACGGCGAGAGGAGTGCGGGATGAGACACCGTGACGCCGTCGGACGCGCCACCGCAACGTTCGCGCTGGGTTGATTCTGGGAGCCCGACGCCCGGTTCGAGCGTCTTGACGGCGTTCTCGCAACGCGTGTGGGATACGCGGGCGGAACGACGCCGGATCCCACGTATCGTTCCATGGGCGATCACAGCGAGTGCGTGCAGATCGACTACGACCCTGCTGTGATCGGCTACAGCGACCTCGTCGCGGAGTTCTGGGCACAGCATCGGCCCACCGGCTCTCCGCCGCCGCGGCAGTACGCGTCCGTCATCTTCTACGCCGACGACGAAGAGAGGGCTGCGGCCGAATCGTCGCTCTCCGCCGTGGAGTCCGGGCTGGGTCCCGTGCACACGCGTATCCAGCCGATCGGCCCGTTCCACCTCGCCGAGAAGTATCATCAGAAGTACTACAAGAAGCGCGGGCTTGCCGGCCTGTGTGCGATCACGTCCCGGAGAGCGGCGGTATGAAGCGGTACGAGCTTGAGCGGAACGAAGGCGAGTGGCGGGCCGTCCTGTCGCCCGATCAGTACCGCGTGCTGCGGGAGTCGGGCACCGAGCCCCCGTTCAGCGGCGAGTACGTGGACACGGCCGACGAGGGCGTGTATCGCTGTGGGGCCTGCGGCAATCCGCTGTTCCGGTCGGAGACGAAGTACCACTCAGGATGCGGCTGGCCGAGCTTCTACCGCCCTGTCTCGGACGACGCCGTGGAGGAACTGCCCGACACGAGCCACGGTATGACCCGTACGGAGATCCGCTGTGCGAGGTGCGGCTCGCACCTGGGCCACGTGTTCGAAGACGGCCCCGAACCCACCGGTCTCAGGTACTGCATGAACTCCCTGGCGCTCGACTTGAACCGGGACGAGGGATAGGCCGTGTATCAGGAGAGCGAGATCGTCGACCTGCTGATGGTCGTCTTCCTCACGCCGATCATGGTGGCGAACGTCAGGGCGATCCACATCCCGGGCAAGCGGTGGTTCATCGGCGGGTACCTGGTAGTCGCCCTGGGATACGTGTTCACCGTTCTGGAGGGCTTCATCGCTCCTGAGGCGCTCAACATGGCCGAGCACCTGTCTCACGCCGTGATGGGCGCCCTGTTCTTCGGCGGGACGCTGAGCATGTTCAGGTCGGCACGGGCACGCGTCGCGGAGCAGCGATGAGCACGGTCGCCCTGTTCGACGCGACGGCGCTCGTGTTCCTCGCCGCGGCGTTCGTCCTGCTGGCGGCGACTCCGCCCCGGGACGACGGCATCAGCCGCGGACTCAAGTACCCGCTGCTCATAGGCCTCGGACTGCTCATCTTCGTCAGTCTCTCGAACGTGCTCGAACACGCGGGCATCACCCAGGTGCTGGACGAGTACGAGGATTATGCCGAGGTCCTGTTCGTGCCGCTCGTCGCGTACCTCCTGTACAGCAGATCGAGTGCGGAGCAGCTGCGGATGGCGGAGGCCGCCGAGCGCGAGATGCGCAGGGAGCATGAGTTGCTGATGAGCGTCGTGGAGACCACTCCCGCCGGCATAGTGGTGGCCGAGACAGGCGGCACGGTGTCGTTCGCCAACGATGAGGCGCGGCACGTGCTGGGCCTGCCGGCCCCGTCGTTCCCCGTGCAGGCCCCTGAGGCGGTGGCCGCCGACCTGACCGCGATCGTGGCGTCCGCTCCTGTTCGCGGGATCCGCTACAGGGGATTCGCTGCGCCCGAGGGCGCCTGGTACGCGGTCAGCGCTACGCCGCTCGGCGATCCGGTCGACGGAGCGGCGCGCGCGGTGGTGGTATTCCAGGACATCACCGATCGGGTCGCCGCTGAGCGGGAGCTCGAGCGATACCGGTGGGAGCTGGAGCAGCAGGTGGATCGTCGCACGGGCGAGCTGCTCGAAGCGAACCGCCAGCTCCAGCGCGCGAACATCTCGAACCAGCGCATGCTGGCCAACATGAGCCACGAGCTCCGCACCCCCCTGAACTCAATCCTGGGCTTCACTGATGTGCTGCTCCAAGGGCTGCCCGGCGCCCTGAACCAGGAGCAGCGGAGGCAGCTCGACTTCGTGCGCCAGTCGGGGCAGCAGCTGCTCGGGCTCGTGGACAACGCGCTCGACCTCGCGCGGATCGAGTCGGGCCGCAGTGGGATCACGCTTGCATCCGTCGACCTCGGCACTACAGTGCGGAAGGTCGTCGCTCCTATGGATGTGATCGCTGCCGAGCGGTTCATCGGGCTCGATTGCGTGTGTGATGAGGGTCTTCTGGTCACCACGGATGCCGACAAGCTCGGCCAGGTCGTGCGCAACCTCGTCACCAACGCGATCAAGTTCACCGATCCGGGCGGCACCGTCACGGTCTCGGTCAGCGGGGGCTCCGATGGCGCGACGGTCCGCGTTGCGGACACCGGTGTGGGCATCGCACCCGAGGACCAGAAGCGTATCTTCGAGCCGTTCGAGCAGGTGGATCTTGGCGGGACCGCCCATGGGACCGGTCTCGGCCTGGCCATCTGTCGCGAGCTGTGCCACCTGCTTGGCTATGAGATCACGCTCGAGAGCGCTGTGGGGCAAGGATCGAGATTCTCCATCCACGTGCCGCTCGACGCTGAACCGCACGATGAGGATCCGGCGGGCGGGAGCTCATGAGCACGGCACATCCCGATCTGCACGCATTCGGCCTCACGCCGGCCGTGACCGCGCTCGCCGCGGTGCATCCGTCGCACATGAGGCTCGGGCGCGTCGTACGTTCAGACCGAGGCATGGCGTTCGTGGCTACCGGGGAGACGCTTGTGGCCGCGCGTCCGTCCACGCGACTCATCAAGAGCGCCGATGACGGTGCTCTCCCGGTAGTGGGCGACTGGGTGCTGCTCGGCGGTGATGAGTCGGAGCCGCTCGTGGAGGTCGTGCTCGAGCGCATGACGGCCATCATGCGACGCGACCCGGGCAGATCGGCCCGGGTGCAGGTGCTCGCGGCCAACGTGGACACGGTGCTCGTGACACACCCGCTGGCCGACGCGCCTAACCTCTCGCGCATCGAGCGGGAGCTCGCGCTCGTGTGGGACAGCGGTGCGCAGCCCGTTGTGGTCCTCACGAAGGCGGATCTCTCATCCGACGCCGGGGCGGCACGGGCGGCGGTCGAGGGGGTGGCGCCCGGCGCGGATGTGCATGTCACCAGCACGGTGGATCATGACGGTATCGATGAACTGCAGGAGTACCTCGTGGGAGGTGGGACGATCGCGCTCATCGGACCGTCGGGCTCCGGGAAGTCTACGTTGGTGAATGCGCTTGCGGGGGAGGACATCCGGGCGACGCGCGACGTGAGGCTCTCGGACGGCCGGGGCCGCCACACGACCGTATCCCGGGAGCTCATCCCGCTTCCCGGTGGCGGTCTGGTGATCGATACGCCCGGTCTGCGGGCTGTCGGGATGTGGGATTCCGCCGAGGGGCTCGCCCAGGCCTTCTCGGACATCGAGGAGTTCGCCGCGGACTGCCGGTTCCGCGACTGCCGGCATGAGGACGAGCCGGGGTGCGCCGTGCGCGACGCCGTGGAGCGGGGGGATCTGCCCTCACGGAGGTTGACGAGCTTCCGGGAGCTCCAGGCGGAGATCGCCCACGTCAACGCCGAGATCGATGTCCGCTCCCGTCAGGAGAAGAAGCGCGAGGACAAGGTGCAGGCGAGAGCCATCAAGAACTACTACAAACAAGGACACGGGCACCGGTGATCCGGCGCCCGTGTCGGCGATGCGCGTCGTCTGCGTCAGGCTATCGTACGCGGTAGACGTCCCGGGCTACGAGAGCCGCGATCGCGAAGATCAGGTTGGCGGCGATCCATCCCATCTCGAGCGTGGATGTCAGTCCGATGCCCGCCCAGTCGGCGTATGAGTAGCCCGCATCGGTGACCGCGAACACGAACGCGCCGAGCGCGACCACCCACCATGGCCATCCCAGACGGCCGGCGCCAAGCTGTCTGATCACGAGTGCGAGCGCGAGTGCGGGCCCGAACATGAAGAACACGTCGCCCAGCGGATAGAGGGTGCTTACCACCAATCCCCAGAAGCCGAGCTCGGCCGTCCCTGCCGGGAAGATGTACGGCGCGAGCAGTCCCGCGTACACCGCTGCTCCCGCCAGGAGCGTGACGATACCCGCGATGATGACCGGCGTGCGGATCGGCGTGAGCTGCCGGTAGGAGCGTATGGCGAGGACCACGGCCGCGAGGAACAAGCCGTACTGCAGCACGTAGAACGGGTCGGCCAGACTGGGGTACGGGTCCTTGCCCAGGTGGAGCTCGATAATCGTCCAGATGATGTCGCCTGCGGCGAACGAGGCGACACCCAGACCGATGAGGAGCCACTGCTTCCCTACGCTCTGCCTGGTGCCGATGCGTACTGCGACGGTGATGATGATCACCGCAAAGAGCACCTGCAGAAGGGTTCCGAACCAGTAGGATGCCGCATACGCGGCGTCGCTGAGTGCGTCGTCATACATCAGGACGCTAAGGAACGAGTACACGGCTGCCAGGGCGATCAGCACGCCCGCGCCGATGTAGGTGGCCGGAGCGATGACGCTGCTCTTGCGTGCGGGAGAAGCCATCAGTTCCCCCTTTCCAGCTGCTGAAGCAGGTCGTCGATGACGGTTGCCGGCGCCACTGGGCCGAGTAGCCGGCGCATGCTTGACTCCAGTGCCGGCAGGTCCTCGTTGGTGAGCTCGTCCGCTGTCTTTCCGATGGAGAGGGCTGTCCCTCTCACGCACGTGTCGGCCACCATGGGTCCCACGTACGGACTGAGCGCCGCGATGACACGCTCTCGTAGTGTCGCCATCGATCCCCCCGTTCTCGATGTCAGTTCCGGCAGCCGATGATCGGACGGCAGACAAGCTGCAGCCCCCCGACCACACGGCTCCCGCTGGCACGACCAAAGCGAGTGTCGGCTTGGGGCCACCCCCTGTCAAGCGTGTTCGTGCCCCGGTCACTCCATCACAGCGGCGTGATACAGTGTTTGAACGGCCCGACGTCCGAGGAGAGACCATGCTGTCGATCGCGCTGCCCAAGGGGAGCCTGGAAGACCAGACGCTGCTGCTGTTCGCGGAAGCGGACCTGCCGGTACGCAAGTCCAGCAGGGCGTACAACCCCACGATCGACGACCCGCGCATCACCCGGGTGAAGGTGCTGCGGCCTCAGGAGATACCCATCTACGTGGCCGACGGGCACTTCGACCTCGGCATCTCGGGGCACGACTGGGTTACCGAGACCGGCGCCGACGTCGTGGAGGTCGCCGAGCTGCCCTACGCGAAGACCGGCGCGGGTGTGGTGAAGATGGTGCTCGCGGTCTGCGATGATTCGCCGGTGGGCACCGCCGCGGACATACCGCCGGGGAGCAGGATCACCACCGAGTTCCCCAACGTGACACGCGCGTTCTTCGAGCGCCTGGGCATCCCGGTCGATGTGCAGTTCAGCTACGGGGCCACCGAGGCGAAGGTCCCCGAGTTGATGGACGCGCTCGTGGACCTCACGGAGACCGGCTCGACCCTCAGGCAGAACGGACTTCGTATCGTCGAGGTCATCCTCGAGTCGACCACCCGGCTTCTCGCAAGCCGGTCGGCGTGGGAGGACCCCGAGAAGCGGCAGGCGATCGAAGAGGTGCGTACGCTGCTGCTCGGAGTGATCGAGGCGCGCGGCCGCGTGCTGCTGTCCATGAACGTTGCCGAGGACCGCATGGACGAGGTGATCGCGCAGTTGCCCGCGATGAAGCGGCCCACAGTGAACCGGCTGTACGGATCCAGCGACTACGAGATCACCACCGTGGCCGACAAGGCGACCGTGAACATCCTCATCCCGCGCCTCAAGTCGGCGGGCGCCGAGGATATACTCGAAGTGCCGATCACCAAGATCGTGCGCTGACCGTCGCGAGGCGGTCCCGCTGACGGGGAGGTTCTCATGAAGAAGCGGCTTGGGCCAAGCGACCGGCTCTACCCCATGCCGGTGCCGCTCGTATGCGGCGGCTCCATAGACGAGGCTGACGCGTGCGCAGTGGCCTGGATAGGCATCTGCGCCACAGCGCCACCCCGGTTGGCGATCGCCCTGCGCGAGAGCCGCCGGACGCTCGAGCTCATACGTATCTCCGGTACGCTCACCGTCAACGCCCCACGCGCGAGCGACGCCGCAGTGGTGGACTTCTTCGGCACGACCTCTGGTCGCGATCGGGACAAGTTCGCCGAGAGCGGCTGGACGCTCGAGCCGTCATCCCTGGTGGAGGCGCCGCGTATCGTGGAGTGCCCGTACCAGATGGAGTGCCGGGTGGTGCAGGAGGTCGAACTCGGCAGCCATGTGCTGCTGATCGCGGAGGTCGTGGAGAGCCATGCCGAGGAGGCGGTGCTCGACGAGACCGGGGGCAAGGTCGACGTGGCGGCGCTCGATCCGCTCGTGTACATCGCCGGTTCGCGGGAGTACCGGAGGCTGGGCGGGAAGGTGGCCGATGCGTACAGCGTGGGCAAGGCGGTCGGCCGCGAATGACCGCCCGGTAGAAGACCCGTGCGTGCCGTTGCTTCTCCCCGGGTGTTCAGAAGGGCGCCCGCGATGCGGACGCCCTTCCGGCGGGACTGATATCGGGGGGAATCGACCTCAGTCACTGCCCAGGTTGAGTGCCGCGTGCTTGAGGATCCTCTTGTTCTCGCACGCGGTCTTCTTCGCCCACTCGGGGGCGTTCTCGGAGTCTCCGTTGCCGATCCGCAGTTGCACGCGCACGTGCGTCTGGACCATGGGTTGCGGCTGAGCCTTCAGTGGCTCGACGGTGGATGTCTGCACCTGGCTCTTAAGCTGGATGCGCGTCTGGGTTTGCGTCTGGGTCTGCACGCACTCCTCCGGGCACGAGCCGTCCTCGACACACACACGATCCTGACTCTGGGTCTTGGCCTGCTCGGCGGCGAGCGCAGGAGCCGCAACCAGCATCACTACACAGACCGAAGCGATGAACGCTATCGTCCACTTCCTCATCGGGCACCTCTTCACACTCTGGGACACGGGTGACACATCCAGGGAAACGAGCATTGCGTACGACGGGTTACGGGTGGAGCGCACTCAAGCGACAAGTGGTCTGCCCGCTATCGATGCACGGCTCACCGCCCGGTAGCCGTTCCGCTCGTCTCGCCGGACGGCTCGCCGGATGACGTGGGATCAGAGGCCTGCCCGGCGTCCTGCGACCCGTTCTGGGCGCCGCTATCTTCCACCGGACCCTGCTTCTGAGAGCCCGTGCCGGTGGCCCCGCCCGATCCATCCTGTCCGCCGCCAGACTCCTGCCCGCTGCCGGACGTTGCAACGGCGTCATCGATCGCCTTGCGTGCCGCGTAAGGCGCATCCGCGCCGCGCTTGCGGATCCGCTGCAAGTCAGCCTCGTCGAGCGGACCCTCAGCCGAGGTCGCTTCGCGCAGGGCTTCGCGCAACTGGCCGATGGCCTCGTCCACGACCACGCCGGTCGCGCCCTCGGTGGCGAGCCGTGCGGCTTCGCCCGCACGCCTCTCGGCCAAACGGACAAGCACACGGTTCTCGAGTCCGCCGGGCGGAAGCACGGCCACGAGAGCGGTCTCGGCTCCCCGCTTGATCTGGTAGAGGAGATCGCCAGGCACCGACCGCTCGGCCGCGTAGGCGACGCCACTCGTGAGTACCGCGAATGCGGTCACCGCTACGGCGAGGCGGTGAGACATGATGGCGATCAGGCCAAGGTGCGAATCGGCGCGCACGTCGTGCATGACGCGCGCCCGGACCCGCTCGCGGGCCTCGTCTGGCATGGTCTCTGCCGAGCGGGCCATCGCGTCGGCCAGCCTGTCTGTGCTGTTGTCGTTCCTACGCGCCATCGTCGTCGCCCTCTTCGAGCATCCGTGCCAGCGATCTCACTGCCCGGTGCTGCAGCGCCTTGATCGCGTTCTCGTTCTTGCCGAGCGTCTGTGCCGTCTCTTTGATGCTCATGTCCCACCAGAACCGGAGCGCGATCACCAGAGCCTGCTCCTCGGTGAGCGCCCTCACCGCTTCCCGTACTCGCGCGGCATCGGCTGCCGCGATCACGGCTACATCCGGGCCCTCATCCGCTTCCTCCGGCTCCACCGCTTCTTCGGTGGGTATCGGCCGCCGAGCGCCGCGCCGGTACTCGTCAACCACGGCGTTCCGGGCTATACGGAACAGCCATGCCGAGAACGGCAGTCCCCGGTCGTCGTAGGAGCCGATCGCCTCCCATGCCTTCAGGAAGACGGCGGCGGTGATGTCCTCAGCGTCGTGTGACGAATCCGTCCTGGAGCGGACGAACGCGTAGACGCGGTCGGCATACTCGTCGTAGAGGCGGCCGAACGCCCGGGGGTCTCCGTCGCACGCGCGACGGACGAGCCGGGCCAGACGCCGGTCGGTCACCGCAGACACGTCTCTCCGTTTCGGTAGGGACAACGCTCGAAGCCCCTCCCACGTTACTGAGCGGACCGATATAGGAGCGAGTAGGGTTGTGCGCCTGCCTTATCCGCAGCCGCCGGGGACGGCGCACGGGGCCGCAGGCGATTTGCCCGCAAGCCGCTGCACCGGTATCGTCCGTGCCCTCTCGGGGTGGAGTATGCAGGTGAGGTCCTCGGCCATATAGTCGCCCTCACGCTGCCACGCCTTCGCGCGGCAGCCACGGCAGATGCGCGAGTACTCGCAGTTCTCCGGCGCGCAGATGCCTCCGGACTCCTGCAGGTCGATCTCATACAACGCCTCGGTGGCCTCGGCAAAGCTCATCTCGCGGATGTTGCCCACGGTCCAGTCCTGTGCGAACTGGCAGGGCATGATGTTCCCTTCCGAGCTCAGGTTCATGTGTCCCTTGCCCACAGGGCAGGCGCTCATGATCTTGAGGCGCTCAAGACCCTTGCTCACGTCCACGCCGCGCTCGATGAACCGCTCGGCGATGTAGGGGATCACCGAGGGGAGGGCGCCCACGTCGTACTCGAACTTGAGATCGGGGTCCAGCATGTCCTCGACGATGAAGTCGGCGAGTTCCCGCCACTGCTCCACCGTCACCCGCGAGTCGTCCTCGCCTTCGCTGCGGCCTGACGTGATGAGGTCGCAGATGTAGATCATGCCGCAGTCGTTGTTCTTGGCCATCTGGATGATGTCGAAGATGTGCGGCCAGGTATCCACCGAGAGCGCGGTCTTGAGCACCACGCCTACGCCCTCGGCACGGAGCGCCTTGATCGCGCGGAGCACCCGCGTGTGCGTTCCGGGAACGCCCACCATCTCGTCGTGGAACTGGGCCGGGCCGTACATGGAAGTCGCGATCCACCGCACGCCGTACTCCTTGAGGCGCTTGGCGGCGGCCTCGTCGATCATCGTGCAGTTGGTGGAGATCGTGGGGCGCACGCCCTGCTTGTTCACCTCGGCGAGTATCTCCCAGAAATTGGGCCGCATCATCGGCTCGCCGCCGGAGAGGAACACCACCGGCACTCCCGCCTCGCCCATGCGGCGGACGATGTCGATCGTCTCTTCATCCGAAAGCTCCTCGGGAAGGACGTGCGCATCCGCTGACATGTAGCAGTGGTTGCACCGCAGGTTGCAGCGGTTGGTGATGTTCCAGATGATGTCGCTCGGCCTGCCGAGTTCGGCGCACTTGAGCGCCTTGTTCTCGGCTTCGGAAAGCGGACCGTCGAAGAACAGCGAGCGAACGTGGGCCATAGCCGTGCCTCCTTGTGTGGAGCGATGAGTGCAGCCCCGTACCGGCGAGGCGGGTTAGCGAACCCTAACAGGGTAACACCGTGCAAGGGGTGAGCCAAACATCGGAGTCGCGTGCGCCAACGCTCCCCGGGCTCAGTCTCTCGTGCTCATACGCGCACGTCGCTGGTGCTTGCGAGCGAAGCGCCGGGCGGCCTGCAGCTTACGCAGGCGGGCACGTTCCTTGGGCGTGATCTTGCCCTGGGCGGCCTTCCGCGCTTGTTCGATCACTATGAATACGAACGGGCTCAGCGGTCGGCGCTCCTCGTGTGCGCTTGGTATCCTACGAGAAGGTACCCTATCAGAGGCCGTACATGCGGCGCCCGGCCGCTCTGCGGGCGGCGAGTCCTGCGGAAGCGGCCGTGACAAGGAGTGGCCATCAACGGAGCGACGGTCGCACCGATCCTGGTGAGCGCTGCCCTCCTGGTCGCCGGCGTGTTGGCGAGCAAGCTCTCATCGCGATTCGGCATACCAGCGTTGCTGCTCTTCCTCGTGACCGGCATGCTTGCCGGCTCCGAGGGTCCCGGCGGGATACCGTTCGACAGCCCGCTTGCCGCGATGGCGGCAGGCTCGGTGGCGCTCTTCCTGATCCTCTTCGACGGCGGGCTGCAGACCGACCTCAAGAACCTCTCACGCACAGTGGCTGTGAGGGGGGCGCTGCTCGCGACCGTCGGGGTTATGGTCACGGCGGGAGTGGTGGGCGCGTTCTGCGTGGTGGTCCTCGACATACCGTTGACCGAGGGACTCCTGCTCGGCGCCATCCTCTCATCCACAGACGCGGCAGCGGTCTTCTCCGTCCTCCGCTCGAGGGACGTCGGGCTGCCACCGAGACTCCGGACGCTCATCGAGTTCGAGTCGGCGAGCAACGATCCCACTGCTGTGTTCCTCGTGGTCACACTGGTGGCGTTCGCCGCTGGCGATGCTCCCGTGGGCGCGCTCGTCCCCCTGTCGTACCTGCTACGACTTGCGGGTGGCGGCGCGATAGGCTGGCTGTCGGGTGTCCTCCTTGTGCGGATTCTCAACCGCATCGATCTCGAGCATGACGGCCTGTATCCGGTGCTGACGCTCGCCGCGGCCGGCGTGGTGTTCGGGGTGGCCGAGATCGTCGGCACGAGCGGCTTCATGGCGGCCTACATGGCGGGGCTTGCGATGGCCGGGCGCGTGTTCGCGCACCGCCGGAGCCTGCTCCGCTTCCATGAGGGCGTTGCGTGGCTGATGCAGATCGTGATGTTCCTGATCCTCGGACTGCTCGTCTTCCCCTCCGAGCTGCTCGAGCACGCTGTGCCCGGGCTCGCGATCTCGGCTGTGCTCATGCTTATGGCGCGCCCGCTTGCGGTGATGGCGCTCCTCCTCGGATCGGACTTCTCACTCCGTGAGAGGGTCATGGTGTCGTGGGTGGGGCTACGGGGCGCCGCGCCGATCATCCTGGCAACGTTCCCGATGGTCGCAGGCCTGGAGACCGCGGGATCCATATTCAACACCGTGTTCTTCGTCGTGGTCTTCTCGGTGCTGATCCAGGGACCCACGGCTGGCCTGATGGCACGCCTGCTCAGGGTGGATGTCCCGGTCGAGCGCGTTGAGCGGCTGCCCATAGAGATCGACGGGGATGCCGCAACGGGGATGATGATCGCACGCCTGCACGTGGAGCCCGGCTCGTTCGCCGACGGGAGTCATCTCCTCGATGTGGGCGGGCCGCACATGCCGCTGGTGATCCTCATGCGGCGCGAAGGCCGGTACTTCATCCCCGGCGGGACGACCGTGCTTGCCGGGGGCGACGAACTGCACCTGCTCGGGACGGTCGAGATGATCGAGGCGATGCGACCGCATGTCTGCTGCGCGGCCCGCTGCGATCTCTAGGCGGGCGTCGATCGCTGTCACGCGATCGTCTGCCACCAACCCACGTGGTCGCGCACGGAGAACTCGATCAGCCCACGGTCCAGCAGTTCGCCGAGGTAACCCTTCACATCGGTGACTGCGAGCCAGTAGACCGCCTGGTTCTCAGGCAGGCCGAGCTCGCGGGAGATGAACGCCACAGCGCCCTCGGTGGTCATGCCGTTTCGCAGGCCGTGCAGCAGCATCTCGGCGGTGCGACGCACCTGCGTGATGTGGAAGTCGATGTGCTCCTCGGCCTCATCGCGACTGACGGGACGCCCGTGCGCGGGCACGATCCACGTGCAGTCCACCGAGCGTATGCGTTCGAGCGAGGCGACCACCATGCCAGGGTCGATCGCGTACGGGAGCGGGTGCTGCTCCCACAGGTCGCGGATGTAGAGAGCGTCGCCGGTGAAGAGCACGCCGTCGGCGGTGAGGAACCCGTGGTGGCCGAGGGTGTGGCCGGGGAGGGGGATCGCTACGGCGCGGTGGTCGTTGAAGTCCTCCACGTGACCGTCCACCGCGCAGCCGATACCGCGGAAGAGCTTGGTGGTCATCTTGTCGCTCGGCTTGGCCCAGCTGAACATCCCGCGGATGTTGATGTCGGGGTTCTCCACCATCGCGGCGTCGTCGCGAGCGGCGATCACGCGAGCGCCGGCATCCCGCAGGATATGCGCGATCGAGAAGTGGTCGGCATGACCGTGCGTGATCGCGAGGGTGTCGAGGGCCACGCCCGCGTAGGCGGCCTCGTTCTCGGACGTGTCGATCCCGAGACCTGCTACGTAGCCGGCGTTGGTCAGCCCCGGCACCACATAGGTGTCGCCGGACAGGCGGGTGGCGGTGTCTGGTACGGAAGGCATGGGGACAGTATGCCACTGCCGGGCGGACGGTGCGGGGCGATGTGCCGGCCGCGCCATGCGAAGCGAGGGCTGCACTTCGGCACGCCGCTCGCTATGATGGGGGTACGGGCGAACGCCCCAGGACGCGATCCGGCGTGCCGTGACCACGAGGAGGTGATCCAGCGTTGAGTAGTAACAGCATCGCTGCGGAGGTGTCCACCTCGTAGGACGGCGGGTGAGCGGGCCGAGATGGCCCGACGCTACGCGTTCCTGCAAACCAGGACGAAGTCGCTGTCTGACGCAGCGATGGGAGAGGGTCGTCGGGCAACCGGCGGCCCTCTCTGTGTCAGGAGACGCCTGCGGACTGACCGCGTCTACCCGGTGCGCGCGACGTCATAGGCGTCGATCAGCATCCTGAGCGACCGCACGCAGGTCTCATCGCGCCAGTCGCTCATGCGCAGGGCGAGATCCGTCGGAAGGTCGCTCACGTCGCTCTCGGCGTATGACGAGCCGAAGACCGAGAACCCGGTCACCAGCGCGATCATCGACTGCCAGAGTTCCACGGCGTCGTTGTCGCTGAAGCCGAGTTGCGTGAGGAAGACCAGGCCGCTGTCCGGGTCGGTCTCCACCCGTCTGCCCGCAAGAGGGGTGAGGTTGGGGTGGGCCGACAGCACGCGCTGGTACTCGGCGAAGATCGCGAGCAGCAGCTCCCTCCAGTCCTCGGGCAGTGGATCGGGGATGCGCATCTCCGAGCGCATGCGAACCAGGATCCCGTTGAGGAGCGCGTCCTTGTTGGGGAGGTGGTGGTAGAGCGAGGCGGCCTCTACGCCCACCTCTGCGGCGAGCCGGCGCATCGAGAGCGCATCGAGTCCCTCTGCGTCAGCGATTGCCAGTGCCGTGGCGAAGAGCTCGTCTTTGGTGAGGGGGGTGGTGCGCTTCTTCGGTGTGACCACGGCGAGGACTCCTCGAAAACGGGACTTGACCCTAACAGTGTTAGGTAGCATACTGCGCATGAAGCCTAACACCGTTAGGTTAGCACGATGAAGGTCGGGATGCGAGGAGCCGTTCGATGGGGCCGATGATGGAGCGCCGGGAGTTCGTGCGAGTGGGAGCGTGTGCCGGTGCGATCACCGCGGTCGCGCTCACGGCTGGATGCGCGTCTGCGGAAATCGAGAGGGCGGAAGGACCGGCCATCGATACGCCATCGTTCACATTCGGGGAGGAGACCGGGATGTCCAAGCGGGTACTTGTGGGTTATGCGACCCGTACGGGGTCGACGACGGGTGTGGCCGAGGCGATCGGGCGTACGCTCAGCGAGCGCGGCTGCGTGGTCGACGTCAAGCCGCTGCGGGAGAAGCCGTCGCCCGGCGGCTACGACGCGGTGGTGGTGGGCAGCGCCATCAACGGCGCCGCATGGCTTCCCGAGGCGGTGAGCTGGCTCGAATCCAACGCCGGAGCGCTCCGCGATACCCCGACAGCCGTGTTCTGCGTGCACAGCATGAACGGCGGCAGCGACGAGAAGCAGACGCGAAAGCGGCTGGCGTATCTCGACAAGGTGCGGGCCACGGTGACGCCGGTGGCCGAGGGGTTCTTTCTCGGCACGGGACCGACCGCCGACGACACCTCGTCCATCGCCCGCTGGGCGTTCAAGACGTTCGGCGGCACGGCTGAAGGCGACGCGCGGGACTGGGGCAAGATCGAAACGTGGGCGGAGGGTCTGGATCTGTAGGCAGACGAAGCGGGCGATCACGTCAGGTGTTCGCTCACCACGCCCTCGGCCCATCTGGTGAGTCGCATCGCCTGATCGACCAGTTGGCGAGCCTCGACGTACGTGAGGAGCCGCTGCTCATACGCCACCTGATTCTTCATCTTCAGCAACCCTGCAAGTTGTCGACGCTGGGAGGCATCGAATTCGGGTACCTGGCGTTCCAGCAGTGATACCACCGAGCTGTGGTCTTGTGACGCACTCCGGAGCCCCGCCGACGCTATCAGAGCGGCATCTGCCGCAGCGATTCCTGCGTGAATCGCGTTCAGGCCCGCAGCGTTCCATTTTTGATCGGCAAGTGCTGTTTGCGCCGTGTTCGTGAACTCCTGGCACTTGCTGAGCGCTGCGCGCGCATCACTCCGAGGAGTCGATCGGACGTTGTCATTCTTCGGCATGATCGCACCAGTCCCATGGGCTCAAGCCAGAAACGACGAGACCGTCGCGGCACAACGACTCGGCGAGGTGGGGGCTGGTGTCCCAGAGCGCCGCGGCCTCCCGGCGTGTATAGGTCAGTGCGGATAGCGGTGCGCCAAACCTGTTTCGGAACTCCGATGCGTGATCAGCGATCGCCGATTCCAGTGTCGACTTCTCGTCCGGACCTTCTGCAACGAGCGCCACATCAACGTCACTGCCCGGGGCCTGATCACCGCGAGCGTAGCTGCCGAAGAGAACCACCGAGATGGCCTCGTCCTGGAATACCCAGGCGAGATCATCGACGAGATCATCTGGCACGTTGCGCTCGGCCTGGAAGAGCGGTTGGAGCATGTTCTCAACGTAGACACTCTCGCGATTCAGCCAGTGCACCGTCGCGCGGCCAGCGGGACTGCTGAAGACCACGCCCATCGAGACGAAGTCTGAGAGCACGGAGGCCGCCGCCACGTGAGACAACTTCGCCCGGACTGCGATCTGCGAGGTGTTCAGTGGAACTTCGACGCCATGAAGCACGCGCAGCACCGCAATACGGCTGCGCGATCCAAGGAGGTCTTCGATGGTGTAGGTAGGTCTCATGTATTGAAAGTAAATCTATATATATTGAAAGTCAATCTATCAACGACGACAGATGATCTTTCAATAGAAGCTGGCCACGCCTCATCGCAAGTGAGAGCCGGAGGGTGGCGGTGGCCTACGGCCCGTGCCCGGCCTGTTGCTCCATACGTGCGCCATACGCCCTCGGCGTGGTACTCTGTACCGCTTCTTAACACGACCCTTTGGAGACCCGAGCACCCATGCGCGCCGAGAACATCCGCAACATCGCGATCATCGCCCATGTCGATCACGGCAAGACCACCATCGTGGACCGCCTCTTGCAGGCCACCCACGTCTTCCGTGACAACCAGCAGGTCGTCGACCAGGTGCTGGACTCCAACGACCAGGAGCGCGAGCGCGGTATCACCATCCTCGCCAAGAACATCTCGGTGCGCTACGGCGACATCAAGATCAACGTCATCGACACGCCGGGCCACGCCGACTTCGGCGGCGAGGTCGAGCGCGTGCTCAAAATGGCCGACGGATGCCTGCTCATCATCGACGCGTTCGACGGCCCCATGCCGCAGACACGCTTCGTTCTGCGTCACGCGCTCGAGCACGGCCTCAAGCCGCTCGTGGTGGTGAACAAGATCGACCGCACAGGGGCGCGCCCGATGGAGGTCATCGGAGACGTCTTCGACCTGATGGTGGAGCTTGGCGCCGACGATGAGCAGCTCGACTTCCCGATCATCTACACGAGCGCTGTGAACGGCTATGCGCGTTTCGATCCGGACGACGGCAACATGGACATGCTGCCCCTGCTCGACGCGATCGTGGAGCACGTGCCGTGCCCCGACGTCGACCCCAACGGGCCGGTGGCCATGCAGGTCTGCACCATCGACCACTCCGAGTACGTGGGCCGTATCGGCATCGGGCGTCTGTTCTCGGGCACGATGCACTCGGGTGAGCGCATCCTCGTGATCAAGAACGACGGCAGCCGGTACCAGGCGGCCGTGAAACAGCTCTACACGTTCGAGGCGCTTGGCCGTGCCGAGGCGCAGCAGGCGCACGCGGGCGACATCATCGCCGTCGTGGGTGTGGACGACGCCGACATCGGCGACATGTTCACCTGCCGTCTCGATCCGGTGCAGCTCGACCCGATCCATGTGGAGGAGCCGACGATGTCGGTCGTCTTCGCCGCGTCCACGAGTCCGCTCGTGGGCCGGGAGGGCACCATAGTGGGCGGTCGTCAGATCAAGGAGCGGCTGCTCCGCGAGGCCGAGTCGAACATCTCGATGCGCATCACCGAGAGCGAGGACAAGACCGGCATGGAGGTCGCGGGCCGCGGAGTGCTGCACCTGTCGGTGCTGATGGAGACGATGCGCCGTGAGGGCTATGAGTTCCAGGTCGGCCGTCCGCAGGTGATCGTCAAGCACGACGGCAACAAGAAGCTCGAGCCGATCGAGCAGGCGGTTGTGGACGTGCCGAGCGAGTACGCCGGCAAGGTCATCGAGATCTTCGGCAGCCGTGGCGGCGAGATGACCGACATGGTGCAGCGCGACGCCCAGGTGCACCTCGAGTTCAGGATCGCCACCCGTGGTGTGATGGGCCTTCGTACCCGCATCCTCAACGCCACGCGCGGTGAGGCCACGCTGTTCCATCACTTCCTCGAGTACGGACCGTACCAGGGCGAGATCGGCGGCCGCATCAACGGCTCGCTCATCGCGATGTCCACCGACAAGAGCGTCGCCTTCGCGCTCGATGCGCTCCAGCAGCGCGGCAAGATGTTCATCGGGCCGGGCGAGATGTGCTACGAGGGCATGATCGTGGGTGAGCACGCCAAGGACAACGACCTCGTGGTCAACGTTGCCAAGGCGAAGCAGCTCACCAACATGCGTGCCGCCTCGGCCGACAAGGGCATCATCCTCGCGCCACCGATCACGTTCACGCTCGAGGAGGCGCTCGAGTACATCGAGGACGACGAGCTCGTGGAGGTCACGCCCAAGAGCATCCGGCTGCGGAAGCGGCTTCTCGCTGAGAACGACCGCAAGAAGGCGAGGCGGGGCTGAGGTGGATGACAGGGAGTGACCACGCGCTCGAGCTTCGCAAATGGAGCGCTTAGGTCACTCCCTGTCATCCATCCGCGCGAACCCGGCTTCGCAAATGGAGCGCTTTGACCACCACCCCGCCGTGTCCAGCACGCTCGAGCCGCGCAGCCAGCTCCTCGGCTACAATGATTGCGAGTCGGCCTCGGGAAGGGCTCTCATGCGAGACTACGTCCCGATCCACGTACCCAGGGTGCGCAGGTGACAGCACCGCGCCTGACACTCCGCGGGCATCTCGGATCTGTGGACGCATGCGCGGTCTCTGCCGACGGCAGCCTCGTGGCCTCCGGGGGTGAGGACGTAGCTGTCCGTGTGTGGGACGCGAACACTGGCGGCCTTCTCTGGAAGCTCGGGACACCGGAGGTGCCCGGCCCGGCGACCGTCGGCCGGGATCCTGTGGAGCGGGAGATCGCCGCATGGAGCGCCGGCACCGACATCGGCACGCGTGCGCTCGGCTTCTCGGAAGACGGACGCCTTCTCGTTCACGTGTGGAGCGAGTTCGTCACGGTGTGGAACCTTGCGAACAGTGCCGAGTGGGACCCATCGATCCGCGAGCAACTCGCCTGCGTGGGCTGGATCTACTCGGACGACGATGATGCGTGGGCGCAGGCGTGCCGGATCGACGAGGCGGAGGAACGCATCCGGATCTGGTTCGCACTACCGCGCGGTCGCGTGGTCTGGGGCGACTTCGAGCTTGCGGACGGCACGCTGGTGGAGCTCGGCGAGTGTCTGGAGCGGACGCGGCAACTCGCGCTCCGTCCTGACGGAGGCGCTGTGGCGGCGGTCGGCCCTGACGGCGAGGTTTCTGTGCGGCGTCCACGGCGTTCAGAGCGCGCTCGCCCGGCCGACGTCATCCCGCTCAACGCTCACGATCGCTCGAGAGGTCTGGACCGTCCGGGGTCCGTGATCGCAGCAGGTTGCACGCACGGGATCTTCGCGCAGGGGAGCGATGCGCTGGTACGGCCGATGACGACGGGCTCGGCCCAACCTGAGAGGATAGCCCTCGACGGTGTGACGGTCGCGTGCGCGGTGGCGCGGGATCGGCCGCTTGGTGTGACCGCGTGTCTGGGCGCGCGCGCCGAGTCGGTGACCGTGTGGGACCTTGAGCGCCTCGAGGTGCTGCGGCGTCTCGCGGTGGCCGATGTGACCGACTGCGCTCTGTCGGCGGATGGCCGTGTGCTCGTCACCTCGAGTGGTTCGCAGTTCTTCGGCACTGCGGGCGGCGACGGCGTCGTCCAGGTCTGGGACCTGTGAAGTGAGACAGCCCGCCCGGGATACTGCCCGGGCGGGCTGTCAGCTCACTCAGGATAAGCCGCGAGTGTCGTCTAGTACGTCTCGACGAACAGCTCGTAGTGCGCCTGCGGATGCGCGCACGCCGGGCACTCTTCGGGGGCCTCGGGACCCTCATGGATGTAGCCGCAGTTGCGGCACTTCCAGCGCACGACCGTGTCGCGCTTGAAGACGGTGCCGCTCTCCACATTGCTGAGCAGCTTGCGGTAGCGGGCCTCGTGCGCTTCCTCCACCTCGGCGATCTCGCGGAACGAGTGCGCGATCTCCGGGAAGCCCTCTTCCTCGGCGACCTTTGCGAACTCGGGATACAGCTCGCCCCACTCCTCGCGCTCGCCGTCGGCGGCCGCGAGCAGGTTCTCCGCGGTGGTGCCGATGACGCCGGCCGGGTACATGGCGGTGATCTCCACCATGCCGCCCTCGAGGTACTTGAAGAACACCTTGGCGTGCTCCTTCTCGTTCTCGGCGGTCTCCATGAAGATGGCCGCGATCTGCTCGTAGCCCTCCTTCTTGGCCACGCTCGAGAAGTACGTGTAGCGCGTGCGCGCCTGGCTCTCGCCGGCGAACGACTTCAGCAGGTTCTGCTCGGTGCGGGTGCCTTTGAGGCTTGCCACAGCGGGCTCCTTTCTGTCGGGGACGGTGCGGTCCGGCCCGGGGCCGAACCTGTATTCTACCGTAGGCCGTCGCGGGAGACGGTGCGCTCGCCCACCGTCCGGAGCGCTTCTTCGAGTGAAGCGGTCACGGGAAGCGGCAACCCCTCGGCGATACCGGCGTTCTCGATGCGCTCGGCCACTTTCGGCTTCGTGCAGCACAACGCCACGATTACCTCATGCTTGCGAAGCCGGTCCATGGTCTCCTGCAGACTCGCCAGTGCCGTGAGATCGATGAAGGGCACGTTCTCCATGCTCACGATCACGGCCCTGGGTTCGGTGTTGGTGTGGAGGAGGGCCGACTCGAACTGGTCGACCGCGCCGAAGAAGAACGGCCCGTCGATCGTGAACACGAGCACGTCCCTGAAGGCCGGAACGGTCTCGGCCTCCGGGGTGGACCCGGACGGCATCTCGGTCACGCCGACGGCCGCCGTCATGCGTCGGAAGAAGTTCAGCAGCGCCAGGATCACCCCCACCTCCACGGCAATCACGAGATCGGCGAAGATCGTGAGGACGAGGGTGATGAGCATTACCGCTACGTCGGAGCGGGGGGCGCGTCGCGCGATGCGGATGATGCGGCCGACCTCGCTCATGTTGAATGCCACCACGAACAGGATCGCGGCCAGAGTGGCGAGCGGCACGTATGCCGCCAGCGGTGCGAGCGCCACCAGCACCAGCATCACCGTAAGCACGTGGAAGACGCCGGCGATCGGGCTGTTCCCTCCGTGCCGGATGTTCGTGGCCGTACGCGCTATGGCGCCCGTGGCGGCAAAGCCGCCAAACAGCGCCGCCGCCATGTTGGCGGCTCCCTGGCCGAGGAGTTCCTGGTTGGAGTCGTGCTTCGTGCCCGTCATGCCATCGGCCACCGTTGCCGAGAGGAGCGATTCGATCGCTCCCAGCAACGCGATCGCAAAGGCAGGGCGTACGAGTTGCGGTACATCGCTCCAGGCGAAGTCCGGCAACCCGGGGGATGGCAGGCCACCCGGCAGACCGCCGAACGCCGATCCGATCGTGGCGACGCCCTCGGGGTGTGCCAGGGCTACGAACACCGTGCCACATACGAGCGCCACGAGCGGGCCCGGGATCTTGCCGAGCGCAGGGATCCTGGGCCACAGGGCGATCACGACCACGCTGACGACCCCGAGGAGCGTGGTGGCGGGATCGAGCGATGGGAGCGCTTGGACCATCTGCATGACCTTACCTGCGAAGTGCTCGCTCGTGGGGGTGGGCAGCCCGAAGAAGTTGGGCCATTGCCCGACCCAGATGACCACGGCGATCCCTGCAGTGAAACCCAGCACGACCGATTCGGGGATGTACTTGATCACGCTGCCCAGACGCGCGAGGCCGAAGATCACGAGGATCGCGCCGGCGAGCAGCGTCACCACCTGGAGTCCGCCGATCCCATGACGCGCGGTCACGCCCGCAAGCAGAACGGCGAACGCACCCGTAGGGCCGGCGATCTGAACGCGGCTGCCGCCGAACAGCGTCACCACGAGCCCCGCGATGATGGCGGTGTAGAGCCCCTGCTCCGGCTTGGCGCCGGCGGCGATCGCAAACGCCATCGCGAGCGGTATGGCCACAACACCCACCACGACACCGGCGGCGGCGTTGGGCAACCAGTGCTGCTTGCGGAACAGGCCGGCAACCCATGCTTCGATGATCGCGGGTTTCACGCGGGGGTCCTTTCGGTTCTCGGGATGAGCCCCGACAGTGTACTCCCGGACCCGGTAACGTGCGCGTGACGGCAGGCCTTTCGCGTCAGATCGCGCTCCGCCACCGCGCCAGCCGCGCCGGGTCGACCCCCAGCCGATAGCCTGCGATCGTTGCCATGTCGCGGACGGTGACGGCGAGGAGCCCGCGCTCGCGCCACGCACGCGTCGAGGTGCGGATGGCTCCCGGTGTGCGAACCAGGCCACCGAGCCGCTTGAGCCTGAGCGCGAACTCGTAGTCCTCCATCACGGGCAGCTCCGGGAAGCCGCCGAGATCCTCGAACACGGTGCGTCGCACGAAGATCGCCTGGTCACCATAGGGTAGGCGGAACACCGTGTAGCGGAGCTGGCCTATCGCCGAGATGAGCCGGTCGAGCCGGTCTGACGCACTCCCCGCCGAGTAGCCGAACGCCCCGCCTACCGCACGGGGATCGCCGAGCGCATCGGCGATGAGCGCGCATGCGTTTGCAGGGAGCATTGTATCGGCGTGCAAGAAGAGCAGCACGTCGCCAGATGCCAGTGCGGCACCGGCGTTCATCTGTTGCGCTCTGCCTCGCGGTGTACGCACAACCGTTGCGCCTGCTCCCTCGGCCCGTGCCACTGTTGCATCCGCGCTTCCGCCGTCGGCGACGATGACCTCGTGCGCGCCCGATGCGCGGGCGCTCTGCACCGCTCGCGCGATGACCCCCTCCTCGTCCAGGCTCGGTATGACCACGCTCGTGCGAGGGCGGCTGGTGCGCTCCTCGAGACGTCGGGCCTCCCAGAGGCGCGCATCCTCCGGTCGGTCGACATCGGCGAGTGTCGGCAGCAGCGCCGGGGTCATGCCGAGTGCGGAGAGCCGTGCCAGCGTGACCGCGAGCACCTGCGACGTACCCCAGGGGATGTCTCCGAACAGCGCGGACGTCACCGAGTCAGCCACGTCCGCGCGCACGCCTACAAGATAGTAGCCGCCGTCCTCGGCCGGCCCGAGCACGAGCGGGGTCCTGACGAGCTCGGCAATCGCTGCATGCACTATCGTCCCGCCCACGTCCGGGCAGTCCGAGCCGATCGCGATCGCCGCAGGAGCGCCCTCCGAGATCGCCGTTCTCACGGCTTCCGCGAGTCTGTCTCCCAGTGTGCCTTCGCCCTGAGCGCGCACCCTGAACCCACGACCCAGCCAGCGTCTGCCGGCAGCGGCGGCGCCATCAGCAAGCCTGATCTCCAGATCGACTGCGCCAGCGATCTCGATGGCGCGGGCACGCCTGATAACGTGCTCGGCAAGCTCGCGGTGCACTGCGAGCGCCGTCGCGTCGCCGAGCTCCTTGGCTATGCGGCTCTTGACGCGCCCGAGCGCCGGGTTGCGCGTCATGACGATGAGCCGGGGTCGCACGGTGTGTCCCGACCGGGTCACAGGAGCGTTCCGTGTCAACCCGAGCCCGCACCCGCCGTGCACGCCCAGCAGTGCGGCGCGAACCGGATGCGGCGTCGAGCGAGACGCTCCGTGTCGAACTCGGATATGTGCGCTGGTTCTCCCTCGGCTGTGCGCAGTCCTGCTGCCAGGTTGAAGTCGCAGTCTGAGAGGGTTCCGTCCCAGGCGATCTCGATCGCTGTCCGGCACGAGAGGCCCGCCACGGTAGCGGGGTTGAATCGCTCGGCGAGTCCGCTGAGGTAGGCCTCGTACTCGCCGCGCCGCTCCAGAGCGGCCCGGAAGCGACCGATGGGCATGGTGGTGATGAGCACCAGGTCGTTGAAGTGGATGCCGAGGTCGTCGGTCAGGGCGGCGCGGTACCGGGCGGTGAGTTCGCACTCGGAGCAGTCGGCGCCGTAGCCGCTCGAGTCCACCGACAGATCGAGACGAAGGTTGTCGGAACGCGCCCAGCCCGCGTCGTTCAGACGTTCGAGGACCGACAACGCGGTCTGCAAGCGGTCGCCTCGCTGGCAGGCGTATCCCTCGGCAGTGAGTGCCGGCAGGGAGGCAAGCAGCTGGACGCCCGCCCCGGCGAGGTGATCGATGACGCCCTCGGCCTCCGGCTCGAGGAGCGCCGTCAGGTTGGTGCGCACCTGGGTGCGGAGGTCCGCCGAGCGGAGCCGGGATACCAGCGCCGGCAGACCCGGGTGGAGCTCCGGTGAGCCGCCGGTGATGTCCACCAGCGCGGGCCGCACCTCACGGGCGATCCGCGATACGGCGTCCAGCGTGGGTTCGTCCATAGCCTCAGTACACGACGGCGAGCATGACTGGTGACAGTGCGTGCACGAGCTGTTGCAGCGCCGGCCGAGGTTCACCTGCAGCAGATCGATCCGTTCGGCGTAGAGCGCCTCAGGCCGTACCGCAGCGATGCTGCGTTCTAGAGTGGCCGGGGAGATATCCGTAGCGGTCCTCAACGGTTCAACCACGTGATGCTCGATTGGAGCGCCGTTGCGATCGTCACCCACACGAGGTAGGGGGTGAGCGCGAGGGACGCCCAGCGGCTGTGCGGCCAGATCGCGATCATCGACCAGACGATGGTTGCGAGCACGATGATGATGTCGACCTCGGCAAGCCAGAGATTGCGCAGACCGAACTGGATCGGCGTGAAGACCACGTTGGAGGCCACGTTCAGAAGTATCGGCACGAGCAGCGCCGCTGGGAACTCGCCGCGCGCGATGCGGTAGATGACGTAGCCGTACGCCACGATGATGATGGGGTACAGGATGCTCCACACGATGCCGAAGACCGGCGCCGGTGGCGCCCAGGTGGGCTTGGCGAGCTCCGCATACCAGTTCATCGGCATCTCCTTGCTCAACTGAGGTGCACCGGATCCGGCGCGCCTCCTTGCGTGACTCGTTATCATCGGATGCGATGCAGGCTCGTGACGCCCTCTGTAGGTGTATCCCCGGAAGGAACGCCATGTCCCGAATGTACCGCTTCGTCATCGTTGACGTCTTCACTGACACGCCGTACACCGGCAACCAGCTCGGTGTGTTCACCAACGCCACAGGGCTCTCGGCCGACGAGATGCAGATGCTTGCGCGCGAGATGCACTTCTCCGAGTGCACGTTCGTGCTTCCGGCGGAGGACGACGGTGACATCCGGATGCGGATCTTCACGCCGGCGCGGGAGCTGCCATTTGCAGGCCATCCTACGCTTGGCACGGCATTCGTGGTTGCGGGACCGCTGCAGAGGACGGTGCTCAGGATCGAGACCGCCCGGGGTACCGTGCCCGTAGCGCTCGAGCGCGAGGGCGCCGAGATCGTCTTCGGCAGGATGGAGCAGCCGATCCCCACGATCGAGCCCTACACGCAGACCGCCCCGCTCTTCGAGGCGCTCGGTGTCCCGGGTTCGCTGTTGCCGGTCGAGCGTTACGACAACGGCACGCCGCACATCTACGTGATGGTGGAGACGGAGGCGGAGGTGGCTGCGCTCGCACCCGACGCCGGGGCGCTCGGCAGGCTCCTGGGGCCCACGGGGGTGAGCGTCTTCTCTGTGCAGGGCGACCGCGTGAAGACGAGGATGTTCGGCCCCGAGCTCGGCGTGATCGAGGATCCGGCCACCGGTTCGGCGGCAGGTCCGTTGGCCGTGCATCTCGCGCGGCATGGACTGATCGCATGGGGTGACGAGATCACGATCGCCCAGGGCGCCGAGATCCTTCGCCCCAGCACGCTGTATGCACGCGCCGAGGGTGGCGGCGACACGATCGCTCGCGTAGAGGTGGCCGGAAGCGCCGTGGTGGTGGCACGGGGGGAGTTCGTTCTGTAGGGACTCCAGCCTGTGTCTTGCTATGCAGGATCGGCATGCTATGATGCATGCCGTTGTCAGGAGCTGGAAGCGCGACCGGAAGGAGGGACGTCAGATGATCAAGCCGAGTGAGCCAGGGGCCCCGATCGCCCCGCAGTCTGTGCACGTCCGTATTCCGGTGTGCCGCGCCGCCTGAGATCACCTCACGTCGCGGGCACCCTGTAAGGGGAGGGACCCCGCGATGTTCGAATCCACCACCGGCGTCTTCGAGCGCCAGCACTACACCGTCGATATCACCGGCCTGGCTTCTCACGCGCGCGACACGCTCGCTGCGTACCTGAGCCGCGCCGCAGCACGTCTCAGCGTCGTACGCCGGGAGCGGCACGAGGCCGGAGTCGGTCGTGTCGGCCGATACCACGCCGACTACCACGTGCCCGACAGCGTGAGGGTCCGATGAGCGGATCTGACGGTATCATCGAAGACACTCAGACCCATCACGACAGGCGGCCATGATGTATCTCGATACGGGTTTCCTGCCATCGAAGGACGGCTTCGGGTTCGCCAACACATGGCGCGACGTGGTGCTTGGCGTGATCGCGTCGCGTGGAAGGTGCGGAGGCATGGTGTTCGCCGCGCTCGATGCGTTCGTGGCGGGGGCGCCGCTGCCGCCAGGCTCGCACGACCGCACGCTCCCGGAGCACGACTCGCCGCTCGCACGATGGATCTGGCGGCGGCAACTGGACAGCATCGTGGTGCTGCCGGGGGCCAACATCGCACGATTCGCACGGTTCACATACCTGCCGTCAGGGGGTCCGCTGGGAGTGGGAGCGGCAACTCGGCAGTCGTTGCTGACCCTGTTCGACCTGCTGCGGAGCGGCCGTCCCGCGCCCCTCGGTCTGGTGAGCGGTCTCGGCCTCCCGCATATCGCGCGCAACCACCAGGTGCTCGCGTACGCCGCCGACTTCCGGGAGGACGACGTGGTGGTGCGCATCTACGACCCCAATCGTCCCTTGCGTGATGACGTGGTGCTCGAGGTCCCGCTGGACCCGTCCGCAGCGGTGGAAGAGCGCGGGGGCGGGAAGCCCAGGACGTGGCGTGGGTTCTTCGTCGAGGACTACTCGCCGAGGCCCGTGCCTGCCTGAGCGTGCGCATGGCGTGTCGATGCTTCGAAAATAGTTGCACACGCAACTTGTGAGGCGTAGACTGCGGTGCCTGCCTATGAGGCTGTCCGCGCACGGAGGATCGATGCACTGCTACCACAACCCCATCACCCGGCTCGTGGCAACACTGTCGCGCCGCACGCACATGTACTTCGAGCGACAGCTGCGCGCGCAAGGCCTGAGCTTCACGCAGACGAGGATGCTCTCGTTCCTCGCCGAGCACCCGGGGTCCCGCCAGGAAGACCTCAGGGCATACGTGGACATCGACAAGGGTGGCGCGGCGCACGCGGTGCGCCGTCTCGTGGAGCTTGGCTACGTGCAGAGGCGGCCCGATCCCGCCGACGGACGGGTGCGCCTGCTCGATCTCACGGCGTCCGGCCGGACCGTTGTGGCCGAGTTCCAGGAGGTCGTCCGCACCTGGAACGACGCGCTCATCGCCGACCTCTCGGCCGAGGAGCAGACACTGGCGGAACGACTGCTGCAGCGTATGGCAGACAACGCCACCGCGCTGCTCGATGAGGACTGCAAGGTGATCGGCTGATGCAGCACGACGCACGCCTGGTGGAGGGACCCGTAGCGAAGACGCTCGTGCGGCTCACCACGCCCATGGTGATCGCGATGTTCGCGATGGTCGGGTTCAACCTTGTGGATACCTTCTACGTTGGGCGCCTGGGCACCGAGCCGCTCGCCGCGATGGGGTTCACGCTCCCGGTGGTGATGGCCGTGAACTCGATCAGCCTCGGGATCGGGATGGGCACCACTGCGGTCGTGTCGAAGGCGATAGGCCAGCGTGACACCGAGGGCGTCCGTCGCCTTGCTCTCAGTTCGATCCTCCTCGGCATCACCGTGGCCACCACGATGGCTGTCGTGGGACTCCTGAGCATCCGGCCGCTGTTCGGCCTCCTTGGCGCCGAGGGCGTGGTGCTCGACCACGTGTACGCGTACATGTCGGTGTGGTTCCTCGGCCTGCCGCTCATCGTGGTTCCCCAGAACGGCAACAGCAGCCTGCGGGCCACCGGCGACACGAAGACGCCCGCCAAGATCATGCTCACGGCGCTCACCATCAACGTGTTGCTCGACCCGCTCTTCATCTTCGGGCTCGGTCCGGTCCCCGCATACGGGCTGCGTGGCGCGGCGATCGCCACGGTCATATCGCAGACGTGCGCCCTCACCGTTGCATTGGTGGTGTTGCGCCGCAGGGGCATCATCACCCGCGTGCGGATGGGCGTACGTGACATCCTCGCGTCGTGGCGGCACGTGCTCTCGGTGGGCCTGCCTGCGGCCATCACGCAGCTGATCACCCCTGTCTCCACTGGCGTGATCACCTCGATCGTCGCCGCCTACGGCGTGGCAGCGGTTGCCGGGTTCGGCGTGGCGGGCCGCCTGGAGATGTTCGCCGTGATGGTGATCAACGCTCTCGGCGCAGCGCTGGTGCCGTTCGTGGGGCAGAACTGGGGCGCCGGCAAGAAGCCCCGCGTCAGCCGGGCCGTCAAGGTGGCGCTTGCCATGGCGGCAGGGTGGGGGGCGTTCGTCTGGCTTCTCTCGCTCGTGGGCGGCCGGGGCATCGCGTCGATCTTCAACGACGATCCGGCCGTTGTGGACACGGTGATGGCCTACATGACGATCGTCTTCCCCAGCTATGCGCTGCTCGGCGGTCTCGTCACCATCACCAACGCCCTCAATGCGCTCCACCGCGCGGTGTACTCGATGGTCCTGTCGGTGCTACGGATGTTCGTCCTGTACGTGCCGCTCGCATACGTAGGCTCCACGCTGTTCGGGCTGGGCGGCGTGTGGTGGGCGGCGTTCGCTGCCAACGTGGCCGCCGGTCTCATCGGCGTCCTGCTGTTCCGGCACTTGTTCCACCGCATGGAGGCCGAGCCGCCGGTGACCGATTGGGACGAGGAGCCCGACATCGAGGTCATCACCGCGTAGCGGCTGCCCTTCCTCTTGATGCAGGCGCTTGACAGATGGCTGCTCCGTCCCTACGATGCAAGTAAGCACTTGCTGACTTCATGGGAAGGACATCATGGCGCGCACGCAGGACACAGCCGAGCGGATCCTCGACGCGGCATCCGAGCTGTTCGCCACCTACGGCTACGCGTCCACCACCACACGGGCGATCGCCGAGCGCGCCGGCGTGAACGAGGTGACCCTCTTCCGCCGCTTCGAGAACAAGATCGGCGTGCTGAGGGCCCTGGGCGAGCGGATGGCCCGCCGGCAGGCGGGGCGCGCCGCCGCGGCTGCGCCCCCCTCGGGCGACGTACAAAGCACCCTGCTCGGCTTCGCGCGCATGGAGATCGCGGGCGCGCTGGAAGACGGCGGCATGGCGATGCGCCTGGCGTTCGACGCCGCGTCGGTTCCCGAGGTGGCCGAGGTGCTTGGTGCGGGCGTTCCCGAGAACCTGGCCGGGCTGGCCGAGTACATGGCCGAGCAGCAGCGTGCCGGTGAGCTCAGGGACGACGTCGACCCCCGCGTGATGGCGGAGGCGTTCTTCGGCCTCACCTCGAGCTACGTGATGTACCGGCAGGTGATGGGTGCGGCGGATGTGCCCGCCGATGTTCAGACGGATGCAGGGATCGAGCAGCTTTTCGACATCTTCTGGTCGGGAGCCTCGGCGGACAAGGAGTGACGACATGAGTGACGTGTTGGTCGTATACGGAACGAAGACAGGGTGTACCGCCGGTATCGCCGAGCAGATCGGCGCCATCCTCGTTGAGGCGGGTCTCACAGCGGACGTCCATTCCGTGGAGAAGGCTCCGGGGCCCTCCGGCTACCGTGCTGTGATCGTGGGGAGCGGAGTCCGCGCGGGCAGTTGGCACGGCGCCGTGAAGGAATGGGTGACCGCTCATGCCGAGGCGCTCACGTCCCGGCCCGTGGCGATGTTCACCGCCTGCCTGACCATAGCGAGCGACCCCGACAAAGCGGATGAAGTGCGCGCCTACACCGACCCGCTGCTGGCGGAGACCGGCATCACGCCGATCGATATCGGCCTCTTCGCCGGCATGAACGAGCCCAAAGCGTTCTCGCTCCCCGAGCGACTCATCATGAAGGCGATGAAGGCGCCGCAGGGTGACTTCCGAGACTACGAAGCCGTTGCCGAGTGGACCCGCGGCGTGGCAGAGCGGATGGGTCTGTGATGTCGGCGCACACCTTTCGCGGCATAGCCGCTCTCTGTCTTGTCATCGCGCTCGGAGCGGGAGTGACCGCTGCCATCGGCGTGTTCGCACGCGGCAGCGGCGCAACGGAGCAGGCAACGAGCATCCGAGGCGAGGAGTTCGAGTACGTCACCGACGGCGTGTACGCCTACAACGCTGAGCGGGTGGTGGCCGAGGGTGTGGGCTGGGATGCGCTGACCCTGTTCGCCGCGGCTCCAGCGCTGCTCATCGCGGTCCCGTTCGTTGCGCGCGGGTCGCTCAAGGGGCGTCTGTTGGCGGCCGGCATCCTCGGCTATCTGGTGTATCAGTACCTGATGTACGCGGTCTTCTGGGCGCTGGGGCCGCTCTTTCCGGCGTTCATCGCGCTCTACCCGCTGAGCTTCATCGCGCTCATCTGGATCGTGAGCACGATCGATCTGCGCTCCCTGCCTGCACGCTTCTCGGAGAGGTTCCCGCGTCGCTCGATGGCCGTCTTCAGCGGCGTGATGGCTCTGCAGCTCGTCGCGATGTGGGTGCCGAGGATCGCGACAGGCCTTTCGGGCGACCTAGCCGGTGCGGGATTGCTGGGCACGCCCACGCTTGCGGTGCAGGCGCTCGACCTCGGCATCATCGTGCCGCTGGCGCTGGCCACCGCGGTGTTCGCGTGGTTGCGGAAGCCGGTGGGCTACCTGCTCGCGGCGGTCTTCTCGGTCAAAGGCGTGACGATGTCGGGTGCCATCGTGGCCATGCTCGTGTCCGCCTGGATCGTGGAGGGGCAGCTGGACCTTGCGCCCTTTGTGCTGTTCTCGGTGGCTACTCTGGCGTCGGGGGTCATCGCATTCTTCGTGCTCGCGAGCGTTCGTGAGGAGTCGTCGGCGCAGGGGGCGTGACCAGCGAGGGGCCGCGTGGCACGTGCGGTAGAATGCCCACAACCGTCGCCGCTTGGAGGGGGTTCCCGTGGAGCCAGTCAACATCATCCCGTGCCTCGATATGAAGGACGGCCGCGTTGTGAAGGGCGTCAACTTCGTGGATCTTCGTGACGCGGGCGATCCCGTTGAGAACGCCGCCTTCTATCGGGAGGCTGGAGCCGACGAGGTGGCGATGCTCGATATCGCCGCAACAGTGGAGGGCCGCAGCACGCGCATCGCCTGGGCGCGCGAGGTCGTCGGGGCTCTCGGAGAAGTGCCCCTCACGGTGGGCGGTGGCGTGAGAGAACTCTCGGATTTCGACGCGCTCTTCGAAGTGGGGGTCGCCAAGGTCTCGGTCAACAGCGCGGCCGTGGCCCGCCCCGACCTGATCGCCGAAGCCGCCGACGACTGGGGTTCCGACCGGGTCGTGGTGGCGATCGACGGACGCCGCAACGAGGAGATGCCCTCAGGCTTCGAGGTGGTCGTGAGCGGCGGGCAGAAGGGGACCGGGATCGACTGCGTGGAGTGGGCTACCCGCTGCGAGGGTCTGGGCGCGGGCACGCTGCTTCCCACCAGCATGGACGGCGACGGTACGCTTGCCGGCTACGACCTCGAGTTCACCCGTGCGATCGCTGACGCCGTGGACCTGCCGGTGATCGCGTCCGGCGGGGCCGGCGAACTCGAGCACTTCTACGATGGTGTGAAGAAGGGGCATGCATCGGCGCTGCTGGCGGCGTCGGTGTTCCACTTCCGTACGTTCACGGTGGCGCAGGTGAAGGAGTACCTTGCCGAGCGGGGGATACCGGTCCGCCTCTGATACCGCAGTATGCGCTAGAATGTATCGAACTGCGTCCAAACCTGAGGAGTGACCATGCCCCGCCGTGATGATATCCAGAAGGTCATGATCATCGGCTCGGGGCCGATCGTCATCGGCCAGGCCTGCGAGTTCGACTACTCGGGCACGCAGGCGTGCAAGGCGCTCCGCGCGCTCGGCTACAAGATCGTGCTCGTGAACTCCAATCCCGCCACGATCATGACCGACCCCGTGATGGCTGACGAGACCTACATCGAGCCCCTGAACCTCGAGACGCTCGAGCGCATCATCGCCGAGAGCCGGCCCGACGCGCTCCTGCCCAACCTCGGCGGCCAGACCGCCCTCAACCTCTCGCTCGAGCTGAACCGCCGCGGCATCCTCGAGAAGCATGGCGTGCGCATCATCGGCGTGAGTCCGGACGCCATCGAGCGGGGCGAGGACCGGCTGGAGTTCATGCGCACGATGGAGCGCCTCGGCGTGGAGACCGCGCGCGGCGTGACGGTAGAGACCCTTGAGGACGCCGAGCGCGTGGCTGCCGATTTCGGCTACCCGGTGGTCATCCGGCCGGCGTACACGATGGGCGGCACCGGCGGCGGCATCGTCTACAACGTCGAGGAGCTGCGGACGATCACGGCACGCGGGCTTCAGGCGTCGATGGTGGGCCAGGTGCTCGTGGAGGAGTCGGTCCTGGGTTGGGAGGAGCTCGAGCTCGAGGTCGTCCGCGATGCCAGCGGACAGATGATCACCGTGTGCTTCATCGAGAACGTCGACGCCATGGGCGTGCACACGGGTGACAGCTACTGCACGGCGCCGATGATGACCATCTCCCCGGAGTTGCAGGCGCGGCTGCAAGACTACGCGTATCGCATCGTGGAAGCGATCGAGGTCATCGGCGGCACCAACGTGCAGTTCGCGCACGATCCGGTGAGCGATCGCGTGGTGGTGATCGAGATCAACCCGCGCACGTCGCGCTCCAGCGCGCTCGCGAGCAAGGCCACCGGCTTCCCGATCGCGCTCGTCTCGAGCAGGCTTGCGGGCGGACTCACCATGGACGAGATCCCGTACTGGCGCGACGGCACGCTGGATCGCTACACCCCGGGCGGCGATTACGTGGTCGTGAAGTTCGCCCGTTGGGCGTTCGAGAAGTTCAAGGGCGCCGAGGACAAGCTCGGCACGCAGATGCGCGCGGTGGGCGAGGTCATGTCGATCGGCAAGCACTACAAGGAGGCCTTCGGCAAGGCGATCCGCTCGCTCGAGAACGGGCGGATGGGCCTCGGCTTCGCGAAGGACTTCAACGCGCGCGACCTCGAGGACCTCATGGCGATGCTCGCCGAGGCGACGAGCGAGCGGCAGTGGATCATGTACGAGGCGCTCCGGAAGGGCGCCGACATCGATGAGCTCGTGCGCAAGACGCACATCAAGCGCTGGTTCATCGAGCGGATGGCCGAGCTGGTGGCGCTCGAGGAGGAGCTGTTGGAGTTCGCCACCGGGCGAGGCGTAGCGGGCGCCGGCGTACGGAGCGCCGGACCGCTCCCCGACGAGCTCCTCGTGCGCGCCAAGCGCGACGGGTTCGCCGACGCGTATCTTGCGAAGCTCCTCGGCATGCCGGAGCCGGAGATCCGCCGGCGGCGCATCGAGCTCGGCGTGCAGCATTCATACCGTGCGGTGCCGGTCTCAGGCGTGGAGGACGCGGCGTACTACTACTCCACCTACAACGATGATGACGGCGTGTCTGTCTCCGACGCTCGCAAGATCATGGTGCTCGGCGGCGGCCCCAACCGTATCGGCCAGGGCATCGAGTTCGACTACTGCTGCGTGCATGCCGCGTTCGCGCTGCGCGACCTCGGCTACGAGACGATCATGGTGAACTGCAACCCCGAGACCGTCTCCACCGACTACGACACCTCGGACAAGCTCTACTTCGAGCCCCTCACGGTGGAGGATGTGCTGGCGATCTACGAGAAGGAGCGCCCCGAGGGCGTCATCTGCCAGTTCGGCGGGCAGACGCCGCTCAACATCGCCCGCGATCTCGAAGAGGCCGGCGTGCCGATCGCCGGCACGAGCCCCGAGACGATCGATCTGGCCGAGGACAGGGACCGCTTCCGCGAGATCATGGAGCGCCTCGGCATCCCGATGCCGGAATCGGCGATGGTCTCGACCCTCGACGAGGCGCTCGAGGCGGCCGCAAGCATCGGCTATCCGCTCATGGTGCGCCCGAGCTACGTGCTCGGCGGACGCGGCATGGAGGTCGTGCACGACGAGGAGATGCTGCGCCGTTATGTGGCCGCGGCGCACGACGTCACGCCCGAGCGGCCGCTCCTGATCGACCGCTTCCTGGAGAACGCCATCGAGTGCGAGGCCGACGCCATCGCCGACGGCACCGACGCGTTCGTGCCTGCGGTGATGCAGCACATCGAGTACGCGGGCATCCACTCGGGCGACTCGGCGTGCGTGATCCCGCCGGTCATCATCTCCGAGGAGCACCTCGCCACCATCGACGACTACACGCGCCGCATCGCCATCGAACTCGGCGTGGTGGGACTCATGAACATGCAGTACGCGATCTCCGACGGCGTGGTGTACGTGCTCGAGGCCAACCCGCGAGCGTCGCGCACGGTGCCGCTGGTGTCCAAGGTTGCGAACATCCAGATGGCGCAACTCGCTACGCGCGTGATGATGGGCGAGAAGCTCGCCGGCCTCGGGCTCGAGCGGAGGCCCATCCCGCACTTCGGCGTCAAGGAGTCGGTGTTCCCGTTCAACATGTTCCCCGAAGTCGACCCCCTGCTCGGCCCGGAGATGCGTTCCACCGGCGAGGTGCTCGGCCTGGCCGACAGCTACGGCCTCGCGTTCCACAAGGCGCAGGAAGCCACCGGTACGCGTCTGCCCCATGAGGGCACCGTTCTGATCACCATCGCCGAGCGCGACCGCGAGCGTATCCTGCCGGCGGCCCGGGAGTTCGCGAGCCTTGGCTTCGGCATCATGGCAACGAGCGGGACTGCCGCGTTCCTCGCCGAGAGCGGCATCGAGGCGACGACCGTGCTCAAGCTTCACGAAGGGCGCCCCAACATCGACGACGCCATCACCAACGGCGAGGTGCAGCTGTTGGTGAACACGCCGGCGGGAAAGAGCAGCGAGTTCGACGACAGCTACATCCGCAAGGCGGCGATCAAGCATCGCGTGCCGTACATCACCACCACGTCGGCCGCCCTGGCCGCCGCCCAGGGCATCCGCGCGCATCGGGAATCACCGGGTAGTGTGCGGTCGCTCCAGAGCTACCACGCCGATATCGGGTAGATGCCTGGTAGAAGGCCCGCTCGGCTATGAGGCAGGGAAACGTTGTCCGGGCTGGAACGGTACCCGTGAGTAGGCATGTTCGCAGGAAAGGAGGACGGCATGGTCAGACGATTGCTGATCGGCGCGCTTGTGGGTGCGCTCGCGCTCGCCCTCGTCGGCTGCAGTGGCGGTTCGGATACGGCTGCCGAGGAGGTGGCCGGATCTGCTGTTGGCGGAGATGTTGATGTGGACGATGAGAACGTGACCATCAGTACGGATGATGGAGATATCACGTTCGGCGGAGGCGACGGCGAACTGGGCAATAACTTCCCCTCGGACATCCCCATCCATCCCGACGCTGAGGTCTCGTCATCGAGCAGTATCGTCGCGGATGCAGGCTCCGAGCACTATGCGGATCTCTATGTCGACGATAGCGTGGCCGCCGTGTACGACTGGCATGTTGACGAACTATCGTCAAGCGGCTGGGCGATCGGGGACGAGCTGCAGATGACCACCGATGACGGCGAGTTCATGGGGCTTGAGGCCACCAAGGGTTCGATGCAGTTGTACATCAACGTCAATGAGTCCGACGACGGCTCAGAGGTCAGTATCGCGGCGCGCGAAACCCCATAGGCACGGACTGCTACCGCTCCAGGCGCTTGTGCTTGATGCGTCGCTTGCGAGGCTCGTCGCCGCTCGCGCACAGAAGGGGCCCGGGCGTTCTGCCCGGGCCCCTTCTTGATTCGCCGCGCAGGATCGCTACTCGGCGGCGCCCGGCGTGTCGTCGATCTTCTCGATCGAGTCGATCACCACTTCGGGGCCGGCCATCCGGATGGACGCGCCTTCGAACCGCGTGCCGTTGATGAACACCGTGGAGCCGGTGAGCTCTTCGAGCTCGCTCGCGAATTCGTCGGCGTTGGCCACAACGGCGATCGTGCCACCGTCGCCGGGCGCCCCGGTCACGGCATAGAAGCCGCCCTCCAGGTCTACCCACTCGAGCGTGCCGAGGACCATCACGGAGCCATCAGCCTGGTCGTAGAGGCCGTTGGCGAGACGCAGTTCCCCGGACTCGTCGGCGGCCTCATCAGTGCCGTCATCCACCGGGGCGCCGGGCGCATTCGTCTCGGGTGTGTCATCGGGTTCGGCGGCATCCTGTGTCGCGCAGCCCACCATCGCAGCGCCAAGCGCGATCACGAGTGCAAACGCAAGGATCCGAGCGTACATCGCGTACCTCCTCGTTCGTGAGATATCCATGTCATGAGACGTTCTCAGGGACCGCATCGTTCGCACTCCCATAGTGCTGCAGCACCGTGAGTGCGCGCCAGGTGACCCATCGGCTCGGCTCACCCTTCACTTCCACATCTGCACGCATCTTACCGTTGAACGAGTTGCGAAGCTTCCATCGCATCTCGCTGTCGGCCGCGGAGCGCACGGCGGCCAACGCCGGTGCATACTCAGGCCGCGCAGGCTCCCCGTGAAGCGCCAGGGCATGAAGCGCCTCAAGGGCGTCCGAGTTGTACGAGAGCGGATAGCCGAACCGCAGCCAGCCCGGCTTGTCCTTGTGGTGCAGTACCGGATGACCCTTCAGGTACTGCTCGCGCAATCCCGCACGCTCACCGGTCTTCGCGCCGTAGTAGAGGTCGAAGAACTCGCGGGCCTCCCCGGGAAGCGATCGGAAGATCTCCTTCTCGCGCAGGACACGCACGCATTCGTCCCGCAGCCGCTCCGTTCCTTCCGGCCACACGTCGCGGGGCACCTCGGCGAGGAAGAGCAGGAGTTTGGGCGCCAGCATGTGACAGTACCCGTTCAGCGTGGAAGTGGAGGCGCCCCACTCGGCGGGAGGCTGGCCCTCGGTCCCGGGGGTGCCGCACGTCAGGCAGCCGAAGGCGTCGTAGAGAGACACGCAGTAGCCGAGCGCGCGGGCGATGCGCTCGTCGCGCGCGAAGCCGAGGCGCGCCAGAGCGCGGCCCACGTTCGCCGTGAGGCACGGGATCGCCGCCGACACGCGGCCGTTGCACGACCACGAACCGTCCGGCAGTTGCCGCGAGAACGCGTACGAGGCGGCCGTCCGCACGCGCTCGTCGTCACCGTCGGCGAAGAGCTCTCCCAGGAAATGCACCTGCCAGAGGTTGCCGCCGTACTTCTGGTAGTCGCGTCCGGGGGTGTCCCAGCTCCCGTCCGGGCGCATCTGACCGAGGATCGTGTTCACGGGCTCGTAGGCGTTTCGCCGCGCCCACATCTCTTCGGCGCGTGGAGAGCCGGTGTCGCCGAGGAGCCCGCGCAGCGTCAGCGCCGCGACGGCGGGATTCTCCTCCGAGCAGAGCCAGTCGAGCGTCGCCTGGGGCGCCTGTGCCGCGAGCGATGAGGCGGGCGATACATCCACGGGTACACCCTCGATCCACTTCAGCGGGCGGACTGGCCCTGCGCGTCATACCGGACGGATGGGCATCAGCACTTCGGTGCGGACTCGATCCGCCGGGACCTCGGGGCCGCTGAGGTAACGTTCCATCGGGGGTCCGTCGAGGTCGTAGCTGTGATCCTCCATCCACGCCCAGAGCGCCTGGTAGGTGGGAAGCACGCTGTCGTACGGCCCGATATGGATCGCCGACACCACCTTCATACCTTCCACACGCTTCACGCCGATACCGGTCTCGTCCGGCTCGATGTCCGCCGGGTCGCCGGACAAGGCGACCAGCAGTTCCCAGCGGGCGTCGGACCCGTCAGGCTCCGACGGGATGTTGAAGAACGCGGCGATCGGCGCTCCGGTGGCTTTGAGGTCATGCTCCTCGATCCAGGCGTAGAGGCGGTCGAACGCCGCAGGCATCTGGTCGTAAGAGCCTGTCATCGGCAGGTACGCCACCGTCATGGCCTTCATGTTCATTATGCTTGCCATCATGGGAGGCACTCCTCTCGGCGGGGTATATGCCCAAACGGGAGCATCGGCATGTGGGCCGCAGCACGGCTGTGGATGTCCGCGCCGATGCTTCGTCGGACAGTATGCACAAGAAGGGGGTCGAAGATATTGAGGCGTTTGCTGATCGGCGCGTTGATCGTAGCACTGGCGTTCGCGGTCGCGGGATGTTCGGCGATCGAGGACAAGATCGCTGAGGAGGTCAGCGAGGAGATCGTGGGTGGCATCGTGGGTGGCGATGTGGAGGTCGACGGGGACTCGGTCACCATGGACACCGGCGATGGCGAAGTGACGATCGAGGGCGGCGGCGAAGACCTGCCATCGGATTTCCCGGGTGACTTCCCGATGTACGGGGACGCCGACCTTGACTCGACTTCGAAGGTTTCGGACTCCAACGGCACGGTGTTCTACGTGAACCTGGTCTCTGGTGATGACGCGGTGGACGTGTACGAATGGTACAAGGCCGAGTTCGAGGGCGAGGGCTGGACCATCGTCGGCGACATGAACATGACCGACGACAGTGGCACGACGGCGATCGTCAGCGCGAACAAGGACGGCATGGAAGGATCGGTGACGGTGGGCACCACCGACACCGGCAGTGAGATAGGCGTCATCCTGAGCGTGCAGTAGTCCCGCAACAGTGGTGTGAGACGAGGCCCCCCGCCGGTACATCGGCGGGGGGCCTCGCGTGTTGCACCACGTCCGGGCGTTTGGTTTCCGTTTAGGACATGGTCGTAGGCTCCCGGTATGTTCAGGCCCCCGATGGGGCTGCGCCGCCAGACGTCGATCGCGTGAGGAGGTGAACGATCAGCGTGTCACGGGCAGCAATGGCGAAGTTCCCGGTCTCCCGATCATGGACAACGACGAATCGAGGAGTCGAGATGAAGAAGATCATCACCGTGGCGATGCTCGCGCTTGCGCTGGCGTTCGGTAGCACCGCATCGGCGTTCGCGGCCAGCACTCAGAACTACAGCATGATCGCGCCGCGCTTTCGCGCCGACATCTACACATCCAGCAAGGCTGTGAGCGCATATCGCGATTTCGGCGTGCGGCACAAGTACTCGGGCGGCAAGCCGATCCGCTTCGCGGTGTGCAACACGTCCTACCAGGCGATCGGCCCGACCGTGACGGTCTACCCGGGCGGCGCCTACGCACCGCTGGTTGACCTCTGGTACAACTCCACGGCGAGCACGCGCTACGTGCGGGTGCGGATGGACTCCGCGCTGTTCAACTACGTGACGATCCTGTGCCAGGGCACATGGGTCTGGAACTACTGAGGCATCGGAATCTGTGCAGTGTGGGGGCGGCTCGCGCCGCCCCCACCGGGGGGAGGCTCCATGAGGGGACCGGGCGCGCTGCTCCATGAGTTGGCGCGGCTCACGACGCGGCGACGCTTCGTGTTCGCCGGCGTGGTGATGCTCCTGTTCGGCGTAGCGTCGATGTTCGCCAGGCGGGGCGAACTGCTGATGCTCGCAGGGGTGGATGGTGTGGTGCAACATAGCGGGTCGATGCTCTGGTTGACCGAACTCGATGGCGCGGGAACGTTCTTCCTCATCTGGCCGATGATCATCGGCGGGACACTCGCCGAGGATCTCGAGTCGGGGCTCGCGTCACTGCTCATCACCCGTGCGGGATCGCGGTGGCGGTGGTTCTCGGCCAAGCTCGGCGCCGCGTACGTCAGCTCCACGCTGCTGCTGATCGCTCTTGCGGTCGTCTGGCTCGCTGCGGCTGCCGTCTTCGCGCCGTGGGACCCCTCCAACGCGGGTGCCGTGGTTCCCTGGGGTGAACGACTCGCGGTCTCGGCGCCGCTCCTGCTGGGCCTTGCCGTGGTCCTCATCCTCGGGCTGGCGGCCACGGCTACGAGCGCGACGTCGATGCTGCTGGCAGCGCTCGGTGCCGGTCGTACCGTCTCGCAAGTGGGGGCCACGATCGCCTATCTCGCGTTCATGTTCGCGCTGCCGGCTCCGGTGAATCCCGGAGAACGCGCGCGGATGCTGTCTTCTTTCGCCGAGTGGGCGACTCCGCTTACGACTGTGACGTACTGGTCGGCCATCCTCATCGTGGGCGCTGTGACCACCTACCTACTACTGAGAGCGCGGGAGAACCGATGAATCGTATCCAGACAGACGTGCCGGGCGCACCGCTTGTGGACGTTCGCGCCCTATGCAAGTCGTACGGGCCCAAGACGGTCCTCGATGATGTGACGCTCACGATCCGGCCGGGCGAGGTGGTCGGCCTCGTGGGACCCAACGGAGCCGGCAAGACGACGCTCATCCGCATCCTGTCCGGGATGTCCCGACCGTCCAACGGCGAGGGCTCCGTGCTGGGACGTGATGTCCGTTCCACGAGCGGCGATCTCCCGTTCATGGGGCTGATGGTCGAACGCCCCATGTTCATCGAGACCTTGAGCGGGAGGAAGAACCTCGAGCTGCTGTTCGGTATCCGCGGGGCGGTCGAGCCCGCTACCGCGTCCGATGTGCTGAGGCGTGTGGGGCTCGATCCGCACGACGGCAAGCCGGTGAGGACGTATTCGCTCGGGATGCGACAACGCCTTTCGCTGGCCCAGGCGATCGGTGAGCGTCCGCGGCTCGTGGTCCTCGACGAACCCACTAACGGTCTGGACCCGCGCGGGATCGTGGAGATGCGCTCCCTCGTGCGCGAGCTCGCGGACGTCGACGGGATGGGCGTTCTGCTCACCAGCCACCTCCTTCAAGAGGTCGAAGCGGTCTGCGACCGGGTGATCCTCCTGCACCACGGCCGTGCACAGCACGTGTACGAGCCGGCAGCCACGCTCGACAGTGTTGTCATGGTGCTGGAGGTGGCATCGGTCGAGGACGTGGGTCGCGTGGCATCGGTCGAGACGGTCGAGGTCATGGGCAGCGACGGCCCTACGCGCATGCGCATCCGGGTGCGCGAGGCCGTGCCCGACGCGGTGCGGATGCTCGTGATGGCCGATGTGGGCATCGAGGCGATCCATCGCGACAGCGCGGGGCTCGAGCGCGCGTACATGCAGTCGGTGAGTGCGTGATGAAGCAGACGTTGGCGCTGATACGGATGGAGCTCGCACGACTGTTCCTCTCACGCCGATGGTTCGCCGCGGTCGCGATGTGGGGCCTCGTCGGCAAGCTTGCCGCCGACGAGGTCAGGTCACACGCCTTCAACACGGGGATCGAGGGTTGGAGCGTTTTCGACGCGCACGCGGCGCTCGTGAACAACATGTTCTTCGTTGGTTTCCTGCTGCTGACGACGTTCGTGATGATCGCGTGCGACAGCCTTGCGCGCGACCGGGAGACCCGGCTGGCGCACGTGGTGATGGCGCGGGCGGGGAATCGGTGGCGGTGGTGGGTCGGCAAGGCCGTGCCGATGGTTCTGGCGGCGGTGGTGTTCCAGGTGGGTGTGCTGGGCGCGTCTCTGGCCTTGGCTGCCTACGAGGGTGGTGAAATGACGCGCGAGCCGTCAGCGTTCGCGCGCGGGGAGACGGGCGGACAAGATGCGATGGCCCAGCTCTTCTTCACGCCGGCACACCCGGGCGCGGACATGCTTGTCCGCGAGGTCGGCACGTCGCTCTACCTCTCACTCGGGTTCACGGCGATCGGCATGGCCGCCCTCGCGCTCACCGCGCGGTTTCCGGTGAGCTGGTTGCCGGGTCTTGCGTCGGTCGGCATCGTACTGCTCGATCGCATACTGAGTTGGTTCATCCATGGCTCGTGGTACTCGTGGGTCAGTCCGTCGGCCCGGCTGCTTGAGGCGATGCACTCAGCCGCAGTGGTCACCGACCCCCTGCCGCTGTGGTCGAGCCTGCTGTGGTGGGTCGCGCTGCTCGTGCTCTCCGCGATCGTCGGTGTCAGGACACTGCAGCGAGTGGACGTCTGAGCCCCGAGTCATCGGCCGTGTGAGGCTCACGCAGCACGACGCCCCACCGCGTGGAAGCGGCGGGGCGTCGTTGGTTCGAGGCCGAGTGACCTCGAGTATCCCTGCGTGACGTACCCCTACGCGGCAGCCACATCACCGCGGCGGTCGCGGGCGCGCTTGACCGCCTTTTCGATCTCGACCGCCCAGAAGACCACGCTGGAGAGTGCGAGAGCGATCAGGAGGTCGGGCAGCGAGAGCGCTTCGGTCTTGAAGACCTTCTGCATGAACGGCACGTAGATGGTGGAGAGCTGCAACACGAAGGTCAGCAGCACTGCGCCGAGCATCGGCTTGTTTGAGAAGATGCCGAGCTTGAACAGAGACTCTCGATCCGAGCGGATCGCCATCGCATGGCCCATCTGTGAGAGGCAGAGCACCGTGAAGACCATCGTGCGCCAGTACAGGTCGTGGTTCTCGGGCGCCCGGGGCATCGACCACGCCTGCATGAAGAGCGACGCCCCACCCATGAGCAAGCCCACCCAGATGAGGTGGGTGCCGAGCCCGTCGGCGAAGATCGACTCCTTGGGCGCGCGCGGCGGGCGTTCCATGATGCTGCGCTCGTGCGGTTCGCTCGCGAACGCCAGCCCGGGCAGACCGTCGGTCACCAGGTTGATCCACAGGATGTGGATCGGCAGCAGCGGGATCGGCATGCCGAGCAAGGGCGCGAGCAGGATCGTCCAGATCTCGCCTGAGTTCGAGGTCATCGTGTACTTGATGAACTTGCGGATGTTGTCGAAGATGCGGCGGCCCTCGCGGACCGAGCCGACGATCGATGAGAAGTTGTCGTCGAGCAGCACCATCGAGGCCGCTTCCTTGGCCACATCGGTGCCGGTGATGCCCATAGCGACCCCGATGTCGGCGGTGGCCAGCGCCGGAGCGTCGTTCACGCCGTCGCCGGTCATCGCCACGTATTCGCCGCGGTCCTGCAGCGCCTGGACGATCTTCAGCTTCTGCTCCGGAGCCACGCGTGCGTAGACACGGATGCCTTCAACGCGGCCCTCGAAGTCCTCGAGCGACAGTGCGTCGAGCTCGGTCCCGGTGATCATCTGCTCCTTGTGGTCGGCGATGCCGAGCCGCTTTGCTATCGCGAGTGCGGTAGCCGGGTGATCGCCCGTGATCATCACCGGGATGATGCCGGCCGTCTTGCAGGTGCCCACAGCCTGTCGCGCTTCTTCGCGCGGCGGATCCACGAGTCCCGTGTAGCCGATGAGGGAGAGGTCCTGCTCCAGGGCGGAGATGTCGTCGCCCGGTAGCTTGTCGAGCCGGCGCATGCCGAACGCCAGAACACGCAGCCCTTCAGCCGACCATCCATCCACGAGCGAGGCGGCGGCATCGGCGTCCAGCGGCACGGTCGAGCCATCCGTGATCATCGCGTCCCGGGAGCGCTCGAGGATCGCCTCGGCGGCGCCCTTTGTGAACGACACGTAACCGCCACCGGGCAGCTCATGCACCGTGGTCATCAGCTTCCGGTCGGAGTCGAAGGGCGCCTCGGCCGCTCGCGGCAGGTCCTTCGCCAGCGCAACCGGATCGAACCCGTTCTGTGCTGCGGCGCGGTAGAAGGCGATCTCAGTGGGGTCGCCCACGAGCTCGTCGTTCTGTCCGCTCACGTCGTTGGAGAGCGCAAGGGCCTTGCCGAGCCAGCTCACCCCGTCTTCCGGGTTGGCGAGCGTGTCGGCCGAAAGCGCCTGCGCATCGCCCGAGGCGAGGTGCTCCACCGTCATCTGGTTGAGCGTGAGGGTGCCGGTCTTGTCGGTGCATATATAGGTGACCGAGCCGAGCGCCTCCACTGCAGGCAGCTTGCGCACGAGTGTGTGCGTCTTCACGAGACGGCTTGCGCCGAGGGCGAGCGATATCGTCGCCACGGCAGGCAAGGCCTCCGGAACGGCGGCGACCGCGAGGCTCACGGCGGTGAGGAACATCTCGAGGATGTCACCACCCTGCACCACGCCAACGATGAAGACGATCGTGCACAGGCCGAGGGCCGCCATGCCGAGCTGCTTGCTGAACTGCGCGAGGCGCTTCTGGAGCGGTGTCTTCACGTCGCCGGTGGAGCCGAGGAGGTGGGCGATCTTGCCGAGTTCGGTGGCGAGCCCCACGCCGGTGACCACGGCGACCCCGCGTCCGTACACCACTTGCGTACCGCGATAGGCCATGCTGCTGCGGTCACCGATCGGGGAGTCGACCTCCCGGACAGGGTCAACATGCTTCTCCACGGGGAGAGACTCGCCGGTGAGCGCCGCCTCGGCGATGCGGAGGGTGGCAGCATCGATGAGCCGCATGTCGGCTGGCACGATACGCCCCGCCTCAAGCAGGACGATGTCGCCCACTGTGAGTTCGGATGCGTGGATCTCCCGGGTCTCGCCGCCCCGCCGCACCGTGGCCGTCTCGGAGGCCATCTCCTTCAGCGCCTCCATGGCCCGCTCGGCCCGGTATTCCTGGACCACGCCGATGACCGCGTTGAGCACCACGATCACGAGGATGGCGATCGTGTCGACCAACTCGCCGAGAACGCCGGAGATCACGGCGGCGCCAAGCAGGAGCAGGATCAGGAAATCCTTGAACTGGTCGAACACCATCGCGGGGATGGTGCGCTTCTCACCTTCGGGGAGTTCGTTGGGCCCCACGGCCTCTTGCCGGCGCGTCACCTCGTCGGGGCGAAGCCCGTCCGGCGTGCCGTCGAGCTGCCGGAGCACCTCCTCGGCGGGTACGGTGTGCGCCGCTTGCACCACGAACGCGGGATCGAGAGACGCTGGATCGAGCGGGGTGCGTTTCGACATGCTTCCTCCTGGGCGTGACGGGTCAGGACGCTACGGTTCCTGAAGGTCTCGCATGCGAGGTGTCTCGTTGGCAGGGCCGGGGCAGATGCGCCCGTGATGACGGCCTGCCTCCCGGTGCGGGACCGGGCAGCTACTCCCCTTCGGCGGGAATGATAGCGGAAGCGGGGCATGAGCGCGAGGGAGACCGCGGGTGGAAGCGGTGCGGGGGCGGCCGTCGTGCGCGCGTGTCCGGGTGACCCCGGTGCGTCAGTTCGCGCAGCAGGCTTGTTCGCGCCGCGTCAGTTCGCGCGGAAGGCCTCTTCGCCTCGTACCTCCACGATGCGGTTCTCGTCATCCACGAAGACGGCCTTCGGGATCCACGTTCGAGCCTCGGCATCCTCCAGCTCCACGTACGAGCCGAGTATCACCAGGTCGCCCTCGTGTACGAGGTGCGCCGCCGCGCCGTTCACGCAGACGGCGCCACTGCCGCGCGGGCCGGCGATGGTGTAGGTGGTGAGGCGGGCGGCGTTGGTCACGTCCCAGATGTGGACCACCTCGCCGGGCAGGATGCCGGCGGCGTCGAGCAGGTCCTCGTCCACGGTGACGCTGCCCTCGTAGTCCACGTTCGCTTGGGTGACGACGGCGCGGTGGATCTTGCCGCCGAGCATGGTGCGCTTCATCGTTGGTGCTCCCTCGGGTACACGCCGCGCGAGCGGTCGCGTCTCGATCCGGGCCTCAGGGGTGGAATTGTAGCATGCCGCAGCGTGTGCGTACTCTCGAGCGCCCCCACATTCGCGGTATGGTGGGCGGTGCAAGTGGCACCGTACGGGTTCGCGAGCACTGAACGGCAGGAGGCTGTGGCCATCGAAGCATCACCGGATCCCCGCGCCCAGGACTGGGAGCTCTGCCACGCATGCGGCGGCCTGTGCTGCTGCCTCTATCTCGCTCATGACGAGAACGGGGACTACATCGGACAGGAGTGGCTCCCGGAGTACATCGAGTCGTGGTTGGAGCGGTTCGTTGCCAGCGGGGCGCTCGTTCGTGACGGCGCCGGCCACGTGACCGGCGGGCACGGGGTCGTTCCGTATCACGATCCGCGCGTGAGTCACCTGCCCACAGCCGAGGGAGAGGCCTACCGCGCAACGTTGCCCGGATGGGTGGACGTCCGCAAGTGCCAGTTCTGTCATCCCGAGCATGGATGCCAGCTGCCGCATGAGTACCGGCCGCCACTGTGCCACGAGTATCGCTGCGAACTCTGGGAGCGGTAGGGAGTCGCCATGTTCATCCTCGAGGACCCGTACGTATCGCGAAGACTCGCGCTTGCCGTGGCTGGCTCAGGCGCACCAGTGCTCGACACGCCCGCCGCACGAACGGCGCTCGGCGCGCGCTTCGGGCTCTTGTCAGACGATGACTTCGCGCGGCGCTACCTCGAAGCCGAACGTCCGCGGCTGTACGCGAACTCCGAGAACGCGATCGGGTGGGTCGCGGAGCATCTCTCGGGCACGCCGCTTGCCGAGAGCGTCGACCTGTTCAAGGACAAGGTCCGCTTTCGCGACCTGCTCGCCGACCTCTATCCCGACTACCGGTACGCGGGTCTCACCCTGGAAGAGCTGGAGGGCTTCGATCCGACGTCCGTACGTGTGCCGTTCGTGGTGAAGCCCGCCGTGGGGTTCTTCAGCATGGGCGTGCACGTGGTCGACTCGATCGATGATTGGCCCGGAGTCGTGGCCGCCCTGCGAGACGAGGCATCCGCGCTCGCGTCGCTGTATCCGGACACGGTCATCGGTCTCGACCGCTTCATCGTCGAGGAGGTGATCGAGGGCGAGGAGTTCGCGGTTGACGCGTACTTCGACAGCGAAGGCGCGCCGGTGGTGCTCAACGTCCTCGGGCACCTGTTCGCCTCGGCAGACGACGTGAGCGACCGTGTGTACATCACCTCGGCGGAGTTGATCGAGCGCTGGGTGGAGCCGTTCACGGCGTTCCTTGCCGAGGTAGGCCGGCGGGCGGGCCTGAGGGATTTCCCGGTGCACGCCGAGTTGCGTGTGGATGCCAGCGGTCGCGTCGCCCCGATCGAGATCAACCCGATGCGGTTCGCAGGATGGTGTGTGACCGACATCGCGTTCCACGCGTACGGCATCGACCCCTACGAGTGCTTCATGGAGGGGCTTGCGCCCGATTGGCCCCGGATACTGGAGCGCCACCGGGGGAGCACCTTCGGCGTCGTCGTGGCGGACATCCCCGCTTCGATCGATCGTGAGGCGATCGAGTCGGTCGACTACGAGGCGCTCGAGACGCGCTTCTCCCGGCCGATCGAGGTGCGTCGAACCGACTTCCGCCGCTACCCGGTACTCGGATTCGTGTTCGCGGAGGTCCCCTCGGCGGACCTGCGGGAACTCAAGGCGATGCTCGGGGCCGACCTCACCGCCTACGTGCGCATGGCCGGCACCGCGTGACCCCGTACGCGCCGTGGGCGATAATGTGCATGCGGCGCACATGTTGCCTGGACTGGCCGCCGACGCGCGTGAGGAGTCGAGGATGATCGAGCGTTACACCCGTCCCGAGATGGGCCGGATCTGGGACCTGGAGAACAAGTTCGAGATCTGGAAGGAGATCGAGGTCCTCGCCTGCGAGGCGCAGGTGGAGCTGGGCGTGATGCCCGCCGAAGACGTGGCGGTGATCCGCCAGCGGGCGGCCTTCGAGGTGGAGCGCATCAACGAGCTCGAGGCCACGCTCAATCACGACGTGATCGCGTTCCTCACCAACATGGCCGAGCACATCGACGCCGGATTTGGCGTCGATGAGCCCAAGCCCAGCCGGTGGGTGCACTACGGCATGACGTCGAGCGACCTCGGCGACACCGCGCTCTGCTACCAGATGACGCAGGCGCAGGATCTCGTGATCGAGGACGTCCGCCGCCTCGGCCGTATCTGCGTGCGACGGGCGCAGGAGTTCGCGGACACGCTGTGCGTGGGCCGCACGCACGGCATCCATGCCGAGCCGATGTACTTCGGCATGAAGTGGGCCGCCTGGGCGCAGGCGCTCAAGCGTGCGGAGCAGCGCCTGATCGCGGCGCGCGAGTACTCGTGCGCGTGGGGCGCGATCTCCGGAGCGGTGGGCAGCTACTCCAACATCGACCCTCACGTGGAGGCGTACGTGTGCGAGAAGCTCGGCCTCGTTCCGGATCCCACCTCCACGCAGGTGATCGCGCGCGACCGTCACGCGCATGTGCTCGCCGTGCTGGCCACGGTGGCAGCCACGGCCGAGTGGATCGCCACCGAGGTGCGCGCGCTGCAGAAGAGCGACACCATCGAGGCCGAGGAGCCGTTCGCCAAGGGCCAGAAGGGCTCCAGCGCGATGCCGCACAAGCGCAACCCGATCACAGCCGAACGCGTGTGCGGGCTTGCGCGCGTGGTGAAGGCCAACGCGCAGGTGGGCTTCGACAACGTGGCGCTCTGGCACGAGCGCGACATCTCGCACAGCTCGGCCGAGCGCGTGGTGCTCGCCGACAGCTTCATCGCCACCGACTACCTCCTCGGCAAGCTCGAGTGGATCCTCGACGGCCTCGTGGTCTACCCCGAGGTCATGCGCGCGAACCTCGAGAAGACGCGCGGGCTCATCTACTCAAGCCGCGTGCTGCTTGAACTCGTGGACACCGGCATGAAGCGCGAGGACGCGTACCTCGTGGTGCAGCGGAACGCGATGGCCGTGTGGGACGACATCCAGCACGCGCGCGAGGGCGCCACCTATCGCGAGCGCCTTGAGGCCGACTCCGAGTGCGTGCTCACGGCCGAGCGACTCGACGCGATCTTCGACCCGCATGCGTTCCTTGCGCGGGCCGACGTGGTGCTGGAGCGCGTGCGCGGACTGGAGTTCTAGTACCCGCGCGCAAGGTCGACGGAGCTTTCGGGCGTGCGTCCTGATCGCAGGTCGTCGAGGGCGGCTGACAGGCTCCGGGCCACATCGCCGGCGTCGGTCACGGCCGCGATGTGCGGCGTGAGCGTCACCTGCGGGTGGTCCCAGTACCAGGCGTCGGCGGGAGGCGGCTCGGTAGGCAGCACGTCGAGCACCGCGTGCCGGAGGTGGCCGAGCTCGAGCGCTCGCCGCAGGTCGTCCATGGCCACGGAAGCTCCGCGTCCCACATTGATGAAGAGCGCTCCCTCGACTCTGCCGAAGATGGACATACCGATGCTTCCGGTGGTCTCGAGCGTCAGCGGCAGCGTGTTCACGAGCACGTTCGTCTCGCGGGGGACGGCGTTCGGGTCGGTGGCGGCTGCGACGCGCGAGAAGGCCGGGTGCTCGTGGCCGGTGCGGTTCACGCCGCACGTGTCGAAGCCGGCCCCCTGGAGCGCCTCGGCCACGCCCGCTCCGATCTCACCGGTGCCGAGGATCGTCGCGAGCGCACCGCCGGTCCGCGGTGCGTCGAGGGGCCGCCACACCCGGTCGGCCTGCTGCTCGCGGTACTCGGCCAGGTGATGCGCATCGGCGAGCGCGTACGCGAGGACGTAGAGCCCCATCTTCCGCGGCATGTCGCCCACGGTGCGCGTGAGGAGCACGGGGCGGGGGAGATCGCGCAGAGCCGGCGCCAACGCATCAACGCCCGCCATCATCGCGTGCACCCACACGATCGCCGACCGCTCGAAGCCTTCAGGCAGGCGGAAGCCGGTGTATGCGTCGGCCCATGCGAGGTCGTCGCTGGAAGGCGGCCCCTGGGAGACGACGCGCGTCTCAAGGCCGGGATACGCGGTGCCAAGCCGCTCGGCGACCTGTTCCGCAAGCGGTCCGGACAGAAGCAGACGATGGATGTCTCCGGGGTGAGTCGCTGCACTTGAGTCCTGGTTCATGAACATCTCCCCCGCAGGTTCGTCTAGGCGGCGTGGCGCTGCACCTCAGTCTAGGGACTCGGTAGCCGGGACGCCATGTGGTGACCGCCTGTTGCCGCCGCTCCTACATTTTTGTAGATTGTCCTATGGAGGTATGACATGGCCGACTACGTACAGATCTCCGCACAGATCAGCGAGGCGACACGTTCGCGGCTTGACCAGTACGCGCGCGAGACCGGCCTCAAGAAAGGGCGCCTGATCGAGGACGCGATCCAGGCGCACCTCGACGCGCTCGACGAGGTGCCGGCCGAGTACCTCATCCCGCACCGCGTAGTGGTGGATACGGAATCGTGGGAGCGGATCGTGGCCGAGATGGACCGTCCGGTCGAGCCGACGCCCGCTCTCCGCAGGCTCATGCGGTCCGATGCCGATTAGGTCGCTCGAGCGTTCCGACGTCCGGGAAGGCTTCAGTTCTGGCGAGCCCTCACTCGATCTGTTCCTGGGGCGCTACGCCTGGCAGAACCAGGCGCGCTATCGCCTCGGCGTGACGTACGTAGCGGTGGACGACGCCACGCGTCGTGTGAGCGGCTACTTCACGCTGGCGGCCGCGTCGATCGCCTGTGGCGAGCCGCCGGTTCGCCCGCCGGGCGGCTATGCCGAGGTTCCCTGCATCCGCATAGCACGCCTGGCGGTCGACCAGCGCGTGCAGGGGATGGGTCTTGGCAGCGAGCTTGTACACGCGGCTCTTGCGATCGCGCTCGCCGAGTCGGAGCGCGTGGGATGTGCGGGCGTGATCGTGGATGCACTGCCCGAAGCTGTATGTTTCTACGAGCGCTTCGGGTTCAGTCCGATCGGTGTGGTTGCGGGCACCGGCGCCAGACGTCCGCGGCCGACGCTCATGTGGCTTGGGATCGGCACCGTGCGCCGGGCGATTGGATGAGGTCCTTACTGGCCGATCAGCCGCACCCGGCATGAGGCGGTGGCGGCCTGCTTTCGGTCGGCGGTCACCAGTTCTGCGTCGAGTGCCGCCGCGAGCGCGATGAAGACGGCATCGTAGAGCGCGAGACGCTCCGCCTCTGCTATGCGGATGGCGCTGATCAGGAGCGCATCGTCGACCGGGGCAATCAGCAGGTCGGCGTCGGCGAGGCTATCGATGATCTCCTCGATCCGTGAGACTGGCTCGCGTCTGCTCGTGGGGATGTTCAGGATCTCCATCGGCAGATGCGCAGGCGCGATGAGCGCTACCTCATCCCGGCCGTGCGCATCGAGCAGCTGTGCAGCGATGTCGGCACCGGGCTCTGTGGTGTCGAACCACTTGAACGCCACGGAGGTGTCGATCACGACCGGCCGACCGGTGGAGATGCGCAGCGGGCTACTCATCGTCGGTACGCTCGCGATCCGTAAGCCACTCCGGGAGGGCATCACGGAACTGCCGGATTATGGTCACACCATCCGGTCCCGGCTGCATGCGCTTGCCGATCTCGGCCATATGCTCCTGCGCCCGCTCGATGCGCTTTCGGCGCTCTTCGCGCTCAGCATCCTCATCGATCCGGGCGATGTAGGCGGAGGTGGCCTCCTGGATGAAGCCGCTGCGGGTCGTGCCGGCCTCGGCCGCGCGCCGGTCGATCTCCTCCAGCATGCCCTCGGGAAACGAGATGTTCGCTTTGCCCATCGGTAGTCCTTACAGTAGCACTGACGGTAGCACTACCCTACACCGCCGGTCTGACATGGGCAAGGCGGCCGAAAGAGCGCACCGAGAAGGGCGCGCCACGAGGTGGCCGTTTGCCGCGCGCCCTACATCGGGATGTTGAGCACGTTCGGGCTGAACGCTCCGGCATCGTGCTGCCTCGCCGATCACCGTGAGGCACCGGATGACCTGGTCCTGAACGCCGGTGTCGAGGGCGAACCCCTGCGCGCTGACGCCATCGAGGTAGTCGACAGCGCGACGCGAGTACGTCACGACATCCATCAACGATGCCTCAGGGTCGCGCATAGAGCGTCCGTACGCTGTTCAGTATCCGGGAGCGCCGGCGGGGGTTCTCGCTGCGCTCGATGCCCGGGCGTGTGATCAGGTCGACCGGACGCCTGAGGATTGCGGCGAGCTCCGTCTCATGGTCGGCGAGCTCGAGGAGCGAAGGTACTCGGTCGGAGGCGTAGGTCGCGAGCACGTCCACGTCACTCTCAGGCCCGAACGCAGACGTGAGCACCGACCCGAACAACTCGAGACGCTCGATACCGTGCGACCGGGCGAATGCCGCGACAGCATCAGCCGGGGCGCGGGTTCGCGCAAGTGCGCGGAGCGCGTCAGCATCGGCTCCGGGGAGCGTGGTTTCGTAGGTGGCGGGCGCCTCGGCTGCGAGTGGCAACGGTGTCGGCGACCCCACACCGAGTACCTGCGCGACCGCGCTCACGCGTTCGAGCGAGACGTTACGGTACTTGGCAGTCTCCCAGCGGGTCACCTGAGGCTGCGACACACCAAGGCGCTGGCCGAGTTCGGCTTGCGTGATGCCGAGGGCTCTCCGCGTCTCTACCAGTAGTGGGCCGATGTCAGACAAGCTTGTCATGCTGCGATTATAACGAAAGCGTTATAGATATCACAGAGGTGATATTGATGTCCGACAACCTCACCGCCCTCTCACGCCTCCGGCCGCCACCGCCTCAACAACTGCGCATTGGCGGCCACGATCACCGTGCTCGCGCTCATCAGCACTGCGCCCACCGCCGGCGAGAGCGTGATGCCGGCCCAGGCGAGCACACCCGCGGCCAGGGGGATCGCGATGATGTTGTAGCCGGCCGCCCACCAGAGGTTCTGCACCATCTTCCGGTACGTTGCGCGCGAGAGCGACACGATCGAGGCCACGTCCCGGGGATCGGACCGCACGAGCACGATGTCGCCCGCCTCGATCGCCACCTCGGTACCCGCGCCGATCGCGATGCCCACATCCGCGGTCGCGAGGGCGGCGGCGTCGTTCACGCCGTCCCCGACCATCGCCACGCGCCTGCCCTCGGCTTGCAGATCCTCGATCGTTCGGGCCTTGTCGGCCGGCAGCACCTCGGCAAGCACGCGCTCGATGCCGAGTTCGGCGGCCACCGCATTGGCCACCTGTTGCGCATCACCCGTGAGGACGGCGCTCTCGATGCCCATGGCGTGTAAGCGCTTCACCGCTTCGGCAGACTCTGGCCGCACCGCGTCGCCGACGGCGAAGACCGCGGTCACTGTGCCGTCGACCACGAGGTAGGTCGCTGTGAGGCCCGCATCGCGCGCTTCGCCTGCGGCGCCCTCGAGCCCTGCAGGCACCGCGAGCCCGAGCGCTTCGAGCAGCGCCGGTCCGCCCACGGCCACGTCGCGCCCGTCCACGTGAGCCCGAACGCCCTGGCCCGGCAGCGACTCGAAGCCGCTCGCCGCGGGAACCGCCTGCCCTGCCTCTTCCGCGGCCGCCGCAAGCGCCCGGGCGATCGGGTGCTCCGAGTCGGACTCGGCAGAGCCAGCAAGGGCGGTCGCCTCATCCGCATCGAAGCCCGACAGCGCCGCGGAGCGCACCACGCGGTGCTCGGCCAGCGTGAGCGTGCCGGTCTTGTCGAAGACCACGAGGTCGAGCAGCCGTGCCGTCTCCAGCCCACGGCGTTCGCGCACCAGGAGCCCGTTACGCGCGCCGAGCGTGGTGGAGATCGCCACCACGAGCGGGATCGCCAGCCCCAGCGCGTGCGGACACGCGATCACGAGCACCGTCACCACGCGCTCCACGATGTACGACCACTCGGCGCCGGCGATCCACCAGCCGATCGCCGTGAGCGTGGCCGAGCCGATCGCCACGAACGTGAGCAGACGCGCCGCACGGTCGGCGAGATCCTGCACCCGTGAGCGCGACGCCTGTGCGCCGGCCACGAGCCGCATGATGCCCGCGAGCGCCGTCTCCTCGCCCGTATGCGTCACGCGCACCCGGAGCGACCCGGCGCCGTTCACCGTTCCCGCGATCACCGCGTCACCCGGCGCCTTGTCCACGTGACGCGACTCGCCCGTGATCATCGATTCGTCCACGGAGCTCTCGCCCTCGGCCACCTCGCCGTCGGCCGGTATGCGTGCCCCGGGCCGCACGAGCACGAGGTCTCCGGTGGCAAGCGCCGAGACCACCACGTGCTCGGCGGACCCGTCGGCCCCGATCCTCTCGGCCTCATCCGGCAGCAGGCTTGCCAGTTCGGCGAGCGCGCCGCTGGCCTGCGAGATCGACCGCATCTCGATCCAGTGGCCGAGCAGCATGATCGTCACGAGCGTGGCGAGCTCCCACCACAGGTCCATCCCCGGCGCGCCGAGCGTGACCGCGAGGCTGTAGCCGAAGGCCACGGTGATGGCGAGGGAGATGAGGGTCATCATCCCGGGCAGCCGGTCGGCGAGCTCGTTCCGCGCGCCCTTCAGGAAGGGGAGGCCGCCGTAGACGAACACGATCGTGCCAAAGACCGCGGGGATATACGCTGAGCCGGGGAACTCCGGCGCCGTATAGCCGAGGAGGTCCTGCACCATCTCCGACCAGACGATCGCTGGCACCGAAAGCACGAACGACAGCCAGAACTTGTCGCGGAACATGGCGGCGCTGTGCCCCTCATGGCGATCATGGGCGGAAGGGGAGCCGCTCCCGGTGTGGTGTTCGTGTGTCGTCATCGGCGCATCCTCCGAGTGGCCCGTTGGGTCCTAGTGCGTATCGTCCCCGAGGAGCCCTGGCGGTACACGCTCAGTGCCCACCCAGAGCATATCCGTGCGGAAGTATCAATTCTTCACAGATTGACAAACAACGAGGACCGCCGCGACTATGAAGACACCACGCAAAGCGAGGCATGAGGCCACGCTTTCTGCAGCACCGGCGCTGCAGCCGTCCAAGACCGGACGGGCGGGAACGTAGGGGTAGGTGGCCGTTGAGCCGCCTGGGAAGGGGTCCGATCCAACATGAACAAACTGCTTCGCGTGTCGCTCATGATGATGCTCGTTGCGATGCTCTCCGTGAGCATGGTGTTCGTCACCGGCTGTTCCGCAGAAGAGGAGCCGAGCGAAGAGCCCGCGGCCGAAGAGCCCGTGGAGGACGCCGAGGATCCTGAAGCCGAAGGGCCGGCCACCGAGGTTCCTGACGGCGAGGCCGCCCTCGAAGGCGCCTGCACCTCCTGCCACGATGTCACGCGCATCTACCTCCAGACCGAGATGACCGACTGGAACAACGTCATCGCCACGATGGAGACCGCTCACGGCGCCGTTCTCACCGATGAGGAGAAGGCCGCGATCACCGAGTTCCTCGAGTCGCGCAACCCGAGCGAGGGCGAGACGGTCATCCAGGGCAAGTGCACCACGTGCCACGACATGACCAACATCTACTCGCAGCCCGCGGGCACCGACTGGGAGAACGTCCTTGAGACGATGATGACGGTGCATGGCGCCGAGCTCACCGAGGCCGAGCAGGCGGCAGTGCTCGACTATCTTGAGAGCCACGGGCAGTAGGGCAGCACACTCGCTGCACGCACATGGTTGACGATTTGGGAGTCGCGATATGGATACCGCGGTCCGCGCCATAGCGCACTGCCTGCCAAGCAGCATGACCGTGCGGGTGCACACCCCCTTACCTCACCCGCTGCGAATGGTCGAGTAGCGCGACCTCCCAACTTCACGTCTGGTGAGGCCTTCCCCGAGCGATCGGGGAAGGCCTCATCCTCATGTGGGCTCAGGGGCGACCGGCGGGTTCGTCTCCCCGGTAGCCGCTCTCGATGAACTCGCGCAGGCCCTCCCGTGGCGTGAAGATCATCGCCCGGCCCTTCTTTCCGGCCACGAGATAGCCCTTCTCCGCGAGTTCCAGGAGGTCGGCCCGCGCTGTGGCGTAGACCACGTTATGCGTGGTCTTGTGGTACGCGATGCGGAACTCGGCCTGGGGGTTCTTGAGCGCTCTGCCGAGGATGGAGCGCTGCCGGTGGTTGATCTCGGGATCCCGCTGCAGAAGATCGCGCAGCTCCGCGTCCTCGCGCTCGAGCTCGTGGAGTTTCCAGTTGAGGTCAAGCAGCGCCACGAGCGCCAACTGAACGGAGAGGGTCGCGTAATCCGTGAGGTCCACGCCGTTGCGCTTGCGCCCCTCCGCATGCTCGACAGGTCCGTGCGATATCAGTGTCGACCCCAGCTTGCCATCCTCCCAGTCGAGCCTGGTCTGCGAAAGGGGCAGCAGGCCCAGGACCGGCAGACCCGTCTTGATCGTGTACAGGCGGAACGCGAGACGGCCTACCTGGCTGTTCACGTTGGGCAGGGGCTGGTAGAAGCGGAACAGGTCGGGCAGCAGCAGAGCCCTGAAGACGGCGTGGTCGTGCATGTCGCCGCTGAGGTGGTTGGCGTAGTCGCAGATGTACTTGGTCTGCCGGCTGGCGTGCTCGGCGGTCCGGCCCGACGCGTAGTCGAACGAGACGGTCCCGAGCCGCTGCTCGGTATGCACGAGGCCATCTATGTCCACACCCTCGATCACCAGACTCCTGAGATGCACGAGCAGTTCGAGAGAGAACGGCTCGTTGCGCAACTGCTCGAGCCGGTCGAGGGCGCGCAGGGTGTTGTAGACCAAAAGCTCATTGTCGGTGTGTGGCGCGCGTTCGGTGCGAAGCATCTCCTCGTAGTCTTCCGCCGAGATCGCGAGGCCGTCGAGCCGGGCGGCCGCGATCGTCTCGTCGATCCTGGAGCGTACGAGCACCGCCGTGTTGCGCGTGGCGGTGAGCCTCCGGTACAGGCTGGAGTCGGCCCTGCACAGGCACTGGATCTGCGCGATCGAGTCCGCGATCTCGTGCGTGCGGTGATACCAGTAGTCGTTGCCGTCGAGGTCCGGGACCGGGATCTCGATACCCATCGCACGGTTGAGCAGCCGCATCAGGTCCCAGACGGCTTCACGGCCCAACTCACCAGACAGCGGCATGGCCTGGAACTCATCCCAGCTGAGATGGGCGGCGGTCACTCGCTTCAGCAGCCGGGCCATATCCGGATCCTCTGTGAGTGCGTGCCTGAGTTGCGCGTAGAGCGGAGTGTCGGTCATGTGCCGGTCCAATCGATCCTCACGAATACGCCCTGTGAGCCCGACTATAGCGCAGCTCAGGCGCGTTGAACCCCCCAACTATCAACTATTGAGAGATTGACACTAACTGTCGCCAGACGGTCAATGTAAGGAGCAGCAGGCCCGGCAGATACATCTATGCCTGCAATCGAGATCAGGGGAAGGGGTGTGCGCATGAGTAAACGCGCGCTCACAAGCGTCATTCTGGCGCTGGTGTTCGCGGTCGGAGCGGTCTACGCCTGGCAGGTGGCGGCAACCGACGGCTCCGAGCTTCTCTTCGACTCCGGCTGGTGGCTGGTCTTCGCAGCACCGCTGGTGGGCATCTTCGCGGCGGGGCTCACCCGTCGAGAGGACCCGCGAATCGAAGGGGACAAGGTGCTGCGCCACGACGGCGCGGCGATCCTCGAGCACTGGACGCACGGCATCGGCACCATGATGCTGCTCGTCACCGGCATCGCGCTCGGGTTCCTGTTCGTCCCGCGTCTGGTGTCAAGCGGCACGTGGACCTGGGCGATGATGAACCTGCACTTCGTCTTCGTGGTGATGTTCCTGTTCGGCACCTTCTACTACGGCGCGAACACACTTCTTTCAGCGCACCGTTTCAAGGAGCACCTGCCGACCAAGGACTTCTGGGAGTACACGAAGAACCACTACGGACACCTCCTGGGCGTGAAGAGCTGCACCATGCCGCCCGAGGACAAGTACTTCGAGAGCGAGAAGATGGCCTACATCCTCGCCCTGGCCTCCACGGTGCTGATCATCGTGACCGGGCTTCTGAAGGCCCTCGCGCACGTGGTCGACATGCCGGCGGGCCTCATGGGCGCCACCACGCTGGTGCATGACGTCTCCACCATCGCGATGCTCGCCTTCTTCCTCGCCCACGTCTTCTTCGCGGCGATCCTGCCGATGAGCTGGCCGGTGCTCAAGAGCATGTTCACCGGCTACGTGTCGGTGGAGCAGGCCAAGAAGGAGCACGCCGGCTGGTACAAGCGCCTCACGAAGACCGGAGACGCGCCCGAGTAAGGGTGCGCGGACGATATCTGAAAGGACATCTCCACATGGCGGACAACGATATCAAGACGACCGAGGGCCAGGGCTACTCACGCCGGCAGTTCTTCGCCGGTCTGGGTGGCGTGGGCGTCGGCGCGCTGCTCGGCGGCTTCGTCGTCAAGGGCTTCATCGTGCCCGAGCAGGTCATGGCGCTGCCGGCCTCGGAGGGCTATCTCCTGGTGGACACCAAGAAGTGCGCGGGCTGTGATACCTGCATGCTCACGTGCTCGATGGTGCACCACGGACGCGTGAACCCCGCGCTCTCCCGTATCCAGGTCACCAAGAACCCGTTCGGCAAGTTCCCGTACGACATGGAGCAGGTGCAGTGCCGTCAGTGTCCCGCACCCGCGTGTGTCGAGGCCTGCCCCACCGGCGCCAACCATGTGAGCGAAGAGAACGGCAACGTGCGCATGGTGGACGAGAGCAAGTGCGTGGGTTGCGAGCGCTGCGTGTACGCATGCCCGTTCACCCCGTCGCGCATGCAATGGAACCACGAAGACAAGCACGCGCAGAAGTGCGACCTGTGCGCCAACACGCCCTACTGGAACGAAGAGGGTGGACCCGGCGGAAAGCAGGCGTGTATCGAGAGCTGCCCGATGCGCGCGATCTCGTACACGACCGACGTTCCGGTGCAGCAGGAGTGGGGCTACATGGCCAATCTCCGCAACCACCACTGGGGCTGGCTGTCACTCGATACCACGGACTTCGGCAAGGAAGCCGACTTCGAGCTGCCGACCAACCCCGTTCCCCCGGCGGCAGCACCAGCCGAGTAAGACGGATCGTTCCCAGTCCACCCAACGTCTCTGACGGCGTTCAACAAGGAGGCACGGCACATGGCAACAGGCGGATACGTCGGCAAGATCCTGTATGTGAATCTTACCGACAAGACCACTGAGGAGATCCCCACCTCCCAGTACGAGGAGTGGGGAGGCGGCTACGGTATCGGACAGGCGCTCTTCTGGGATCGCGTGCCCGACAAGACCATCGACGGCTTCGACCCGGCCAACATGGTGAGCTTCATGACGTCACCGATGTGCGGGACGGGCGCGCCTTCGGCGACGGGCCGCACCGAGGTCACCGGCATCGGCATCCAGCAGTACCCGATCGGGTGGTTCACTCGCTCCAACTTCGGCGGCCGCTGGTCTGCGATGCTCAAGTATGCGGGCTATGACGGCGTGGCTGTTCAAGGTGCTTCGGACACCCCCGTATGGATCAACATCGTCAACGGCAAGGTGACGTTCGAAGACGCCACCGGTCTCTGGGGTCTCGATACACACGAGACCCAGGAGGAGATATGGAAGATCGTCACAGGCAACGTCGACTTCCGTGACTGGTGGGACGCGGATTCTACCCGCGACTCCGGTCGTACCACGGCAAAGCCGGCCGTGGTGTGTATCGGCCCTGCGGGCGAGGCGCAGACGCGCAACGCGTGTCTGCTTCACGACTCCGGCAACGGCGGCGGCCAGGGCGGCTTCGGCGGGATCCTTGGCGCGAAGAACCTGAAGGCGATCAGCTGCATCGGCACCGGCAGCGTGCCGGTGGCCGATCCGGCCGCGCTGATGGATATCCGTCTTGAGCTCAAAGAGGTCCACGGATACAACGTCGATGATCCCAAGGTTGAGCAGCCGCTCACAGGCCAGGGCACCTCTCTGTTCGGCATCAACACCAACCAGCCGGGGTACGCTCACCTGCTCTGGACCGCGAACCAGCCTGCACGCCCCCAGGGGTGCATGGGCTGCTTCAAGAACTGTCGCATGAACTTCGCCAGCGGCCTCGCCAACGGCGACATCTGCGTTGAGGGCCTCTTCTGGGCGGCCAGCGGCGATCTGAACGAGCAGATGGCGGCCATCACGCTTCTCGACCGGCTTGGCATCAACGCCTACGACCTCATCAACGGCCACAGCTACCTGCACTCGCTCTACAAGATGGGGATCCTCGGCCCCGGCAAGGAGATCCATTCGGAGCTGCCGTGGGAGGAGTACGCCACCTACGGCTTCATCGAGAAGCTGCTTCACGCTATCGCCGACGGCACCGACATCGGCGCCGACCTGCAGGACGGCGTGACCCGCGCAGCGGTCAAGTGGGGCCGCTACGAGGAAGACATCGCCAGCGGTCTGCTCAACCGTCCGCAATGGGGCTTCCAGGAGCACTACGATCCGCGTCTTGAGGTGGAGTGGAGCTACGGCTCGCTCTTCGGCGACCGCGACATCAACGAGCACGGCGTGAACTGGTGGGTCCACTGGATGCCGCTCGTGACCGCCGCATTGGGCGTGCCTGCACACTTCTCGGCCGAGCGTATGGTCGAATTGCTTGCCGAGGCCACCGGCGTGGGCGACCCCGACGGCTGGGACTATAGCGAAGAGGGGATCTATGCCGATCCGAAACTCAAGGCGGTCGCATGGCATCGTCACTACGGGAGATTCTGGCTCCAGTCGATGCTGCTCTGCGACTGGGCGTGGCCGCAGCTCGCGAGCGTGAACACGGAGGATAACAAGGGAGCGACACCCGAGTACGAGATTCGCATGTACAAGGCCGTGACCGGCAAGGACATCACGTACGAAGAGAGCCTTGAGATGGGCCGCAGGATCTGGAACCTCGGCCGCGCGATCTGGACGCTGCAGGGACGCCACCGCGACATGGAGGTCTTCTCCGGTTACGTCTACGACGTGCCCACGACGGCCCCATACTTCCTTCCTGTGAAGGAGAACGGCGAGTGGAAGTACGGCATCTGTCTCGATCGCACGCTCGACCGCGAGAAGTTCGAGGACACCAAGACGCGCTTCTACGCGCTTGAGGGATGGGCAACCGACAGCGGTTGGCCGACCCGCGCCGGGCTGGGCGAACTGGGCCTCGACCATGTGGCCGATGAGCTCGAGAAGAACGGCAAGCTGGGAGCGTGATGATGTCCGACGATACAGGCCAGACCATCTTCACTGAACCGACGCTCGATCAGGTGACGCACTGGCTCAGGGAGCTGGACTACGATCAGCGGTTCGTGGGTCACTCGATGACCCCGAGCGCGGGCAACTCGGCGAAGGACATGTACAGCATGCGCGACATGGCCATATTCGTCCTGGGCACGCGCTGGGATGCGCCGATGCTGTCTGACGGCTTCAAGGGCGCGCTCAACTGGATGGACGTGGGTAAGCTCGTCATCTGGCTGCGTGATGTGGTGCGTGACGTGGAGCTGGCGGAAGCCGTCGAGCGGGACTTGGAGGGTCTGGACGTGTATCGCGACCAGAACCTGGCTATCGCCTCGCTGGTACGGCAGCGGATGGTCCAGTACGACGAGGTGTATCGCGCTGCTAACGCAGCCGAGGACGCCGACCACGAAGCCGCGGACGCGGCGGTGGAGTAGGGCCACCGGTAGTTGGACGATGAACGACCACGGGGGTGCCGTCCGGTGCGGGCGGCACCCCCGGCGTATGATGGAGCCGTGATGCGGATTCTGCTTATCAACGCACCGGTGTCCCGGCTGAGCCCGCATGCGCGGGTGGCGCCGCCGCTTGGTATCGCATATCTCGCCGCACACGTGCGGGACGCGGGACACGAGGTGGAGGTCCTCGACCTCAACATCAGCGGTTACAACCCGCGCCGGGTCGCTCTCGTGCTGAACCGGTTCTCGCCCCAGGTCGTGGGGATCTCCACGTTCACCGAGACCTACCCCAACGCCCGCGCGATCGCCGCGCAGGTTAAGGAGCACGACGCCGGCATCACGGTCGTGATGGGCGGGTCGCACCCGAGCATCCTTCCTGCCGAGGTAGCGAGCGAGCCGGACGTGGACTACGTGGTAGTGAGCGAAGGCGAGGAGACGCTGGGGCAGCTCATGGACGTGGTAGCGGGGCTTCGTGTCCCCGCAGAAGTGGCCGGGCTGGTGTGGAAGACGCCAACGGGCGAGATCGTCGAGAACGCCAGACGGGCTTTGCTCGACCCGGACACCCTCAGCCTGCCCGCGCGTGACCTGCTGCCGCTTGAGTTCTATGCCGATGCGTTCAACGTTCTCACCGCCCGAGGCGGATGCCCGTACCGGTGTCCGTTCTGCTCGGCGTCGCACATCTGGAGCGGGCGTCACCGCCCCCGCTCACCCAAGTCCGTTGTGGATGAGATCGGACTGCTGGTGCGCGACTATGGCGCGAGCTTCGTCTTCTTCGTGGACGACATCTTCACGCTCCGGCGCGATTGGGTCGTGGAGTTGATGCGCGAGATGGAGCGGCTCGGCGGGGCCGTGGAGTGGGGGTGCGGCACGCGGGTCGACAAGGTCGATGAGGAGCTGATCGGCCTCATGGCCGTCCATGGCTGCACCGGCATCCAGTACGGCGTGGAGTCGGGGTCGCAGACCATCCTCGACTCGGTCAAGGGCATCGATAAGCAGGTCGCGCTCGACGCGGTGCGGTGGTCGGTGGCGGCGGGGCTCAAGACCACGGCCTCGTTCATGGTGCCGTTCCCGGATGATACCGAAGAGACGCTGCGCGAGACATTCGCGTTCATCGGACAGCTGCGCGACGAGGGCGCTGAGATCCTCATGTCGTACACCACGCCCTATCCGGGGACGGCCTTCTACGAACAGGCGGACGAACTCGGCATCACGATCCTCACTCACGACTGGGGTGAGTACGACGCCAAGCATCTCGTGATGGAGACACGGCATCTGAGCGCCGCCCGGGTCGACGCGATCGTCAGCGAGGAGGCGGCGCGGCTCGGCCTCGTGAAACTGGCGTAGCCGGCCTGAGAGACGCCGTACAGCCGCAGGGATGACACCGGGACCCACGGTGACCGCGCCACCGAAGGCGACATTCCCTGCTCAGAGGTGGTAGCGCCTCCAACTATCAACTATTGAGAGATTGACACTAACTGTCGCCAGACGGTCAATGTAAGGAGCAGCAGGCCCGGCAGATACATCTATGCCTGCAATCGAGATCAGGGGAAGGGGTGTGCGCATGAGTAAACGCGCGCTCACAAGCGTCATTCTGGCGCTGGTGTTCGCGGTCGGAGCGGTCTACGCCTGGCAGGTGGCGGCAACCGACGGCTCCGAGCTTCTCTTCGACTCCGGCTGGTGGCTGGTCTTCGCAGCACCGCTGGTGGGCATCTTCGCGGCGGGGCTCACCCGTCGGGAGGACCCGCGAATCGAAGGGGACAAGGTGCTGCGCCACGACGGCGCGGCGATCCTCGAGCACTGGACGCACGGCATCGGCACCATGATGCTGCTCGTCACCGGCATCGCGCTCGGGTTCCTGTTCGTCCCGCGTCTGGTGTCAAGCGGCACGTGGACCTGGGCGATGATGAACCTGCACTTCGTCTTCGTGGTGATGTTCCTGTTCGGCACCTTCTACTACGGCGCGAACACACTTCTTTCAGCGCACCGTTTCAAGGAGCACCTGCCGACCAAGGACTTCTGGGAGTACACGAAGAACCACTACGGACACCTCCTGGGCGTGAAGAGCTGCACCATGCCGCCCGAGGACAAGTACTTCGAGAGCGAGAAGATGGCCTACATCCTCGCCCTGGCCTCCACGGTGCTGATCATCGTGACCGGGCTTCTGAAGGCCCTCGCGCACGTGGTCGACATGCCGGCGGGCCTCATGGGCGCCACGACGCTGGTGCATGACGTCTCCACCATCGCGATGCTCGCCTTCTTCCTCGCCCACGTCTTCTTCGCGGCGATCCTGCCGATGAGCTGGCCGGTGCTCAAGAGCATGTTCACCGGCTACGTGTCGGTGGAGCAGGCCAAGAAGGAGCACGCCGGCTGGTACAAGCGCCTCACGAAGACCGGAGACGCGCCCGAGTAAGGGTGCGCGGACGATATCTGAAAGGACATCTCCACATGGCGGACAACGATATCAAGACGACCGAGGGCCAGGGCTACTCACGCCGGCAGTTCCTCATAGGAGCAGGCGGTGTAGGTATCGGGGCTCTCGCGGGCGGCTTCATGGTCAAGAGCTTCTTCCTGCCGGACAGCGTGTTCGCGGTCCCGGCTTCCGAGGGCTACCTCGTCGTCGACACCCACAAGTGCGCCGGCTGCGCGAGCTGCATGCTCGCCTGCTCGCTCGTGCACTCCGGTGAGACGAGCCTCTCGCTCTCGCGCATCCAGGTCATCAACAACGTCTTCGCTGCGTATGGTGAAGAGGACAGCGTCGTCCAGGAGCAGTGCAGGCAGTGCCCGCACCCGTACTGCGCCGAGGCGTGCCCCACGGGCGCGATGCACGCAGATCCCGACAACGGCAACGTGCGCACGGTGGATCAGGCCAAGTGCATCGGCTGCGAGCGCTGCATCGAGGCGTGCCCGTTCACTCCGTCGCGCGTCCAGTGGGATCCCAAGAAGCGCAAGGCGCAGAAGTGCGACCTGTGCAAGGACACCCCGTACATGACCGAAGAGGGCGGCGTCGGCGGCCAGCAGGCGTGCGTGGCCGTGTGCCCCACCCGCGCGATCAGCTTTGTGAGCGACATCCCCGCGCAGACCGATACGGGTTACCAGGTGAACCTGCGCGACGACAACGTGGCATGGGCCCTTCTCGGCCTGCCGACCGAAGACGACGGGTCATACGCGCCCGTGGCGACGGCGGCCCCGGCACCGACCGGCCACTAGCAGGACCACGTACGAGTCACCTGACGACCAACAGACCAGGAGGAATGCCACATGGCTGGTGGATATACCGGGAAGATCCTGAGGATCGACCTGACGAACAAGTCGGTCTCGACCCTCGATAGCGAGAAGTACCAGGAGTACGGCGGCGGGCACGGCATGGGTTCAGCGGTCTTCTGGGACCTGTGCGAAGACAAGACCGTCTCCGGCTTCGATCCCAAGAACGTCGTGACGATCATGGCGTCGCCGTTCTCCGGCACTCTGGTCCCGGCGGCTTCGGGGCGTACCGAGGTCCAGGGAATCGGCGTGCAGGGCTACCCGATCGAGTACTTCACCCGCTCGAACTTCGGCGGCCGGTTCTGCGGTCACATGAAGTGGGCGGGCTGGGACGGCTTCACCGTGGAAGGCGCAGCGGACGAGCCGGTGTGGATCGACATCCGCAACGGCGAGGTGGAGTTCAAGAGCGCTGAGGGCCTCTGGGGCCTCGACGCGGTGGAGGCGCAGGAAGAGATCTGGCGCATCGTGCAGAACGGTGAAGAAAAGGAGTGGCGCGAGCTGGGCAAGGAGCGCACCACGCAGCGGCCGGCCGTTCTCACTATCGGCAAGGCGGGCGAGACCCTCAGCCGGACCGCGGCGCTCATCCACGACGCGGGCAACGGCGCGGGCCAGGGTGGCTTCGGTGGCGTGTTCGGCGCCAAGAACCTGAAGGCCATCAGCGTGCTCGGCACCGGTTCCGTTGAGATCGCCGACCCCAAGGCGCTCATGGATGCACGTCTGTGGTCGATGGAGTATGCGGTGGCGGGCCACCTCGACGAGGACTACACGCCGCTGGGCATGGGGTCGATGTTCGGTGGCGCCCCGGCCTCTGGCGCCGCGGGCTATGGTCCTGCCGACCAGCCGAAGTCCCCGATCGGGTGTCTCGGCTGCCACAAGAACTGCCGCGCACGCTTCGCAAGCGCCGCGAGCAACGGCTCGTCGTGCGTGGACTACTTCTTCTACCACGTGTACGACCAGGCGGCCCACGGCAGCTACACCCAGCACATCCTGGACGCCACCGAGGCGCTGCAGCGCTACGGCATCAACTCCTATCAGGCCGAGGGCGCGATCATCTGGCTGAACAACCTCCACAAGGAGGGCATCCTCGGCCCGGGTCTGGAGATCGACACCGCGCTCGACTTCAACCAGCTCGGCACCGCCGAATTCGCCAAGCAGTTCCTCGACATGATGGCCAACGGCTACGACGTGGGCGAGGCGCTCCACGAAGGCGTCGCGTACGCCGCGGAGAAGTGGGGACGCTACGAGCAGGATACCGCGAGCGGCATCCTGCCGCTCCAGTGCCACGGCTACGTGCAGCACTACGACGCCCGTACCGAGGTGGAGTGGGGCTACGGCTCGCTCGTGGGCGACCGTGATATCAACGAGCACGACTTCAACACGCTCGTGTTCTGGGCGCCGTCGATCTCGGCGCTGTTCGGCGCACAGCCGGCCTGCTCGGCAGACCAGCTTGCGGAGATCATGGGCGAGAAGCTCAGCCCGTACAATGATCCGATGATGATGGACTACAGCGACGAGGGCATCTACTCGGAGTCGATGGCCAAGCTGGTGGCGTGGCACCGCCATTACACCCGCTACTACAAGCAGTCACTGGCACTGTGCGACTGGGCGTGGGGCGACTTCTTCAACGAGTACGGCCCCGAGGGCCGCGGCATGACCGGCGAGGGCGAGCCCAAGTTCTACAAGGCCGTCACCGGCATCGACCAGTCGTTCGAGGAGGGCATGGAGGTCGGCCGCAAGATCTGGAACCTCGACCGGGCCATCTGGATCCTCCAGGGCCGCGATCGCGAGCTCGAGGTCTTCACCGACTACAACTACGAGGTCGGCGCTGTGCCCGGCTACACCACCTACGAGGTCCCGTACGTGGTGCCGATGTACAAGGACGGCCAGTGGGTGTACGAGAGCGCCGTGGGCCGCATGCTCGACCGCGACAAGGTCGAGGAGTGGAAGACCAAGTTCTACACCCTCGAAGGTTGGGACCCGGCCACCGGTTGGCCGACCCGCGCCACGCTCGAGGAGCTCGGTCTTTCGCACGTGGCCGATGACCTCGAGGCCGCCGGCAAGCTCGGCTCGTGATGGAGGAACGCACCGTGGCACGTGAGTTGACACAGCCGTCGCCTGAGCTCGCGGAGCGCTTGCTCCGCGAGGTCGGACAGGACGAGCGCATCACCGGACTCAAGATGTCGGTGATGGGCGGTTCGAACCCCGTGGCGCTCTACTCGCTGGCCCAGGTGGCAAGCTTCCTCAAGATCGGTACGTATGAGGAGGCGATCCGGCCCAACAACCAGGAGACGATCGGCTACATCGATCTGGGCGCGCTCCAGACGTGGGTCCGGGAGGTCCTGGAGGACGAGGAGTTGGCGGACGCCATCGCCGAGGAGATGCGCGCGGGAGAACCGTTCGGTATCGTGGCCCCAAGGGTACGCGAGATACTGATGACCCGTTCGATCCAGGTGGCACCGTACAAGGACCCGGACGCGGGGGCCGAAGAGGCCGTATCCGAGACCGAAGAGTAACGCGCTCACAAGGCGCATGGATGTAGGCGGGACCTGATGGACGTGACGCTGGTCAACGCGCCCGTTCGCAAGAGGAACGAGCACGCACGGCTGAGCCCTCCGTTGGGTCTCGCCTACATCGCGTCTGCGCTCATGGAGGACGGCTTCTCCGTGAGCGCGGTCGACTTCAACGTGAGCGGGCTGAACCTGGTGAGGGTGAACAGCATCCTGGCCAACGATCGTCCCCGCATCGTGGGCATCTCGGCCATGACCGAGACATACCCGCAGGCGCTCGAGATCGCGCGGCACATCAAGGAGCGCTCGCCGGAGACAGTGGTGGTGATCGGCGGCGCGCATCCCACCATCCTGCCCGAGGAGGTCCTTGCCGAGCGGGACGCGGTGGACTTCATCGTGGCCGGCCCGGGCGAGGACGCGATGGTGGCGCTCGCGCGCAACGTGGTCCGCGGTGAGGGCAGCCTGGCCGACGTTCCGGGCCTCGGCTTCATCGAGGACGACGCGCCGCACGTGAACCCGCGCGCCGAGCTCGGCCATCCCGATGACCTGCCGCGCCCGGCGCGGTGGCTGTTCCCCACGGACTTCTACCACGACAAGTGGAACGTGCTCACCGCTACGGGGAGCTGCCCGTACCGTTGTCCGTTCTGCTCGGCCTCCTCGCTCTGGCAGGGGCGTCGCCGCATGCGTTCGCCGGAGAGCATCGCCGCCGAGATCGCCGATCTGTGGCGCGAGCACGGGGTGGACGAGGTCTTCTTCACCGACGACATCTTCACGCTCAACCGCCGCTGGATCGGCGAGCTGCTGGAGGCGCTTGGCGCGCTCGAGCACCCGGTGGAGTGGGGCTGCGCCACACGCGTGGACCTCGTGGACGCCGATCTCATCCGGCAGATGGCCGAGGCCGGCTGCACCGGCATCCAGTTCGGCGTGGAGTCGGGTTCGCAGACCGTGCTCGACTCGGTGAAGGGCATCGAGAAGCAGCAGGTGCGTGATGCGGTCGCCGCTGCGGTGGCGTGCGGCATCGACGCCGTCTGCTCCTTCATGATCCCGTTCCCGGACGACACGCCCGAGACGCTCCGGGAGAGCCTGGAGTTCATGGCCGAGGTGCACGAGCTCGGCGCGCGCATCTACCTCTCCTACACGTGCCCGTTCCCCGGCACCGACTTCTACGATCGTGCCGCCGAACTCGGCCTCACGATCCTCACGGACGACTGGGGCGACTTCGACGCCAAGCACGTGGTGATCGAGACGCGCCACCTCACGGCGCCGCAAGTGGAGGCGACTGCCGAGGCGATGGCGGCCGCCCTCGGCATGAAGAAGAGCGACATCTGAGCGCTACGGCCTGCGCACCTCGCAGCGGTCCGACACGAAGACGATCGCGCGCTGCTCGAGCACATCCGACCACAGCCAGATCGAGCGGCCGTCGAGGTCCTCGGCATCGATCACGCGCACGAGATCGCCCTTGTCGGACGCCTCGGGGATGATCCTGCCGAGGGCGTTGGGGAGCCCCTGGAGGAGGTCGGCGTTGAGGAGCGACCCGGTGCTTCCCGGCTTGATGCCCATGTAGAGGATGCCGAGGTCGACGAGATCGTTGAAGAAGTGCGTGCCGAGCGAGAGGTCGGGGTTGAGGCCGGCGTGCATCTCGGCCACCTCGCAGAGCACCGTGGCGTTCTTGATCTGCGAGAGCATGGCGGGCACTCCCAGCTCCGGCATCCGTGTGCCCCATCGGCCCGGTCCCGCGAGCACGATCGACCGCTTCTCGCCGGGCTGGTTCATCACGCGGCCCACGAGACTCGCTGTTGCGAACCGGTCGTTGGTGGAGAGCGCGCTGTACTCCTCGGGCACCACGTACACCACCCGGTCCACCTCGATCGCCATGCTGTGGCCGATCACCGGTCCCGCGGTCTTGAGCAGCACGGTGGCGGGCGGGATGTCCGCTGGCGCGGGCAGGTGCGTGAGCTCGCCCACGAAGTGGAACGGCCGGCACTGCAGCAGGTTGACCAGGTAGTCACCGTCGTCGGTGAAGTTCACCGTGAACTCGATATCCACGGGATGGCGGTATGCCTCGGCGATGGCGCTCATCATCGCGTGCATCTCGGCGGGGAACGCCGTGCGAGTCAGCAGCCCTTCGAAGGTGAGGACCTCCGAGAAGACGTTGTGCACGCCGGCTTCGCGGGCGCGTTGCTCGAGCGCGAGGTCGCGCGAGGTGAGCATCTCAAGCGGCAGGTCGCCCGATGCGGCGAGGACCTCCTCGAAGCTCCGCGGTGCGTGTGCGTTCTCGGCGAGGCTGATGACGTTCACGGCCTTCTGGCTGTACGTGCGGATCTCGTCGGTGGAGCCCTCGGGCCGCAGCATGGGAGCGTTCAGCGCCACCACCCGAGTGTAGTCGTCGTCGTGACGGTCCACTGCGCGCGTGCCCAGGCCGAAGACGAGGCGCAGCATGCCCTGCGCGGGGTCGATCCGCTTGTGCCACACGTACGGGTTGAACGAGTAACCCACGCCGCCGATGTGGGGGTAGTAGAGGTCGCCGTGGAACTCGCCTGAGACGCGCTGAACCAGAAGCGCCATCTGCTCGTCGCGGTGGATGAGACCGCGGTGGAGCCGGTAGGAGAGCGCCTCCTCGCTCATGGTGCTCGCATAGATGGTGCGCACGGCCTCGATGAAATCGGCAAGACGCTCCTCGGGGTTCCCCTGGTTGCCGCAGAAAACGCTCTCGTACTTGCCGGAGAACGAGTTGCCGTACGCGTCTTCGAGCAGGCTCGACGAGCGCACGATGACCGGCGACTGGCCGAAGTACTCGAGCACTTCGCGGAACTGTTCGAGCACCACCGGCGGCAAGGCGCCGGTACGCAGGCGCGATTCCAGGTCGCGCGCGCGGTCGAAGAGGTCCTCGGCGCCCTTGAGGCGGTAGCGGTCCCACCAGCAGTCGTTGAGGACGAGGTAGCTGTAGAAGACGTCGGAGCCTACGTAGAACGAGTCGTGCACCTCCAGGCGCCCGGCGAGATCCGGCTTCGTCCGCTCGAGGATCTTCCGCGCAAGCAGCATCCCCACCGACTTCCCGCCGATCTGGCCGGTGCCGATCATGCGCTTGCCGATTGCGAGCAGGTCGTCGAGCCCGAAGTGCTCCAGGCACAGGCCGAACACGTCGTCGGTCTCGTCGCGGCTGAGCAGCATGCGCACCAGCCGCTGAACATGAGCCTTCTCTTCGCCCGGCGCCGCCTCTCCCGCCCGCAGCCGCTCCTGCACCTCGCGCGCCTCGGCGAACGCGCTCGTCCACGGATCGCGCCATTCCACGCTGGGGTCAATCCACGGCTGCGGCATGGACGTGCGTATCTCGGCCAGCTCCACGCTCCGGGTGACAGGCCGGACCTCATCGCCGATCCACGAGTGCAGCATGTACATCGTGGGCGAGCGCCGCTCCCATACCTTGAGCGGCAGGATGTAGAGCTCGTCCTTGTGCCGGAAGATATCGAGCACGATCTGCGCGGTGGTGTGTATCGCGCGCGTCGCCAGCGGCGTGTGCACGTTCCGCAGCAGCATGAAGAGCGCCACGGTGTCGTAGTCGAAGAGGTAGGGGCACGTGAGCCGGAAGAAGTTGCCGAGCATGCGATCGGAGTACCAGTCCACCGCCAGGCCCGAGAGCGAGTCGAAGAGGTAGTACACGGCGTCGTGGCCGTTGCGGTCGATCACGGTGAGGATCTCGGAGATGAACTGCTCGAAACCTGCCGAGGGGTCGAGCTCGTGCACCTCGGCCGGAAGGCCTTCCGGCAGGAGCGGCTCGTGGTCGGCGAAACGGAAGTACACGAGCTTGCGGCCAGCGTTGCGCGTGTACTCGCAGTAACGGTGCGCGAAGGGCAGGAAATCGGCGATGTCGTCCACCTGCAGCACGATGTTGTCGCCCGCCCACACACCTTCGAGGACGCGGTCGAGTGCGGGTATGCCGCTGCTGAGGTCCTTACGCTTCGTCATGTGAGGTGTCCGCATCGTCAGTGCTGCCGGTGTGCTGAAGATACCCCTCATATTCCCCGAGGAGCGAATCCAGCTCTGCCGAGGTGGTCACGTGGTTCACACGCTCGCGAACGTGGCGCGCGCCTGGCATGCCCACGATGTACCAGCCGATGTGCTTGCGCATGCGTGTCACGGCATGCTCGCCGGCGAACGCCACGAGCGCCCGGGCGTGTTCTCGCGCCATTTCCACGCGCTCCAGCGGCGTGGGCGGTGGGAGGGTCTCGCCGCGGTCCAGGAGCGCGCGGGCCTCGCGGAAGATCCACGGGTCGCCCTGCGCGCCGCGCGCCACCATCACGGCGTCCACCCCGGTGCGCTCCAGCATCGCCGCCGCATCCGTGGCGGAGAACACGTCGCCGCTGCCGATCACGGGAACGTCCACAGCGGTCTTCACGGCCGCGATCACGTCCCAGTCGGCAGCGCCCTGGTAGAACTGCTTGCGTGTGCGCCCGTGCACGCACAGCGCCGCTGCGCCGGCGGCTTCCATCGTCTTGGCGAACTCCACGGCGTTGATCTCGTCGGCATCCCAGCCGGCGCGGAACTTGGCGGTCACCGGCACCGGCACAGCCGCAGCCACGCGGGACACGATCTCGGCCGCCAGCTCCGGCGTGCGCATCAGGGCGCTGCCCTCGCCGTTGCTCACCACCTTGGTGACCGGACAGCCCATGTTGATGTCGATGAGCGCCACGTCGTCGCCGTACTCGGCGCACACCCAGGCGGCCCGGTCGGCCATGATCGCGGGATCCGAGCCGAAGAGCTGCACGCCGCAGGGCGCCTCGGCGGGATCGAACGTGAGCAGCTCACGGGAGACGCGGGAGTCGGGGTTGTAGTGCAGCCCCTTGGCGCTGATCATCTCGGTGTAAGTGAGGGTGGCGCCCATGCGCTTGCAGATGCCGCGGAACGGCGCCTCGGTCACCCCGGCCATCGGGCCGAGCACCACCGAGCGTGGCGGGAGGAGTGTGCGGATGTCGGGCGCGGGTGCTGGCATGCGTCCATGGTACGACGAGCGGGGCGTGTGGCGAAGCCAGGGCGCGGCCACTTCGCGGCACGCGCAAGGGCGCCGCGCGTGGCGCGCGACGCCCTGTTGCGAACGGATCGGGTCCCTCTACTGCGGGATGAGCACGTTAGCGAACACGAGCCAGGCCAGGAGCGACTTGGCGGTGAGGCTCAGGAACACGTACGTGGCCTCGCCGAAGAGGTAGTCCTTCCACTTGGCCACCTGCTTGTACTGCAACACCTGGTTCACCGCGAAGCTGTTGAAGAACACGAACATCGACACGAAGATCCAGTACACGAACGTGGGGGTCATGTCGCTTGCGCCGGGGCCCCACAGGTAGTCGGCGATAGCGATCCACGGGAAGATTCCCGCGATGCAGCCGAAGATGAACGCCGTCCAGTCGGGCTTGCCGGGCTGCTCGTACTTCTCCATCAGCCAGCCGAAAAGGATCATCGACGCGTTCACGCCGAAGATCGCGGTGAGCGCCGCGATGTCGGTGATGCCCACCAGCGATGCGATGAGGATGACCATCAGCGACGAGCTGAACGCGTACTCGATCCAGCGGTAGTAGTTGTGGTTGTTCTTCAGGCCTTCGACGTACTTGGCGTACGCCGGACCGGCGATCACGAAGTGCGCCAGCGCCGAGAAGAACAGGAAGAGCGCCACCCCCATACCGAGGTCGAACTGGAAGTACTCCTGCGGCGGGCTGTACACGCCGGGACCCGGGCGCACGCTCAACCACGATGCCGTCACCTGGATGGCGTACGGCTCGGCAAGCGCCATGATGGCCGCGCCCTGACCCAGGTGGAACAACCCCATCACGATGTTGTAGATCCGAAGCCTTTTGAAGCGGGAATCACTGTCCACGTGCACCCCTTCCGTCGCAGGCTTAGCTTTCCTTGATGGTATCCCCATCCGCCTGGCTTGAATCACCGCCGAGGGCGATGAATGTGGCGAGCATCACAAGAAGTCCGATGGCATCAAAGAGGATGAATCGCTCGATCCCGGCGGCGAGCGTGGCGTGTCCCGATGGCAGCGTCGCCCGGATCCACGATTCGCCGAGGAGGCCGATCGCCTGCTGTGCGAGCACGACGCCAAAGAGCGTGCGGTGCCTCCGCGGACGCCAGATCACAAGGGGATAGGTGGCGTTCCACATCAGGAAGGCGACGCCAAGGCCTCGCACGGCCGCCTCGCCCGCCACTCCCGCGAGTTCGAATCCGGGAGCGTAGCGCCCGGGATACGCGAGGAACACCACCGCGCTCTGTACGTTCACGGCGAAGACCGCGCCCACGGCGAGCCGTGCAAGCCAGGCTCGCAGGTCCCCGTTCCGCTGCGCAGAAGTCACGGCCGCACCCCTCCGCCGCTAGACCGCCGAAACCTGCCCGAACGCGATGATCGCGGCGAGGATCGCCAGCGTGATCGCCCAGGCGATGATCGCGGTCCTGCGCGCCTTGGTGGCCTGCTCGGCCTCCCACCAGGTACGGGGCCGCACGCGCTGTATCGCGAACGTGGCCATCGCCGCGATGCTGATCGAGGCGACGTTGGTCACCAGGAGCAAGAGTGCGCCGAGCGACTGCTGGAGATGGCCGTCACCCGCCAGGAGACCCGCGGCGGTGAGCGGCGGGAGCAGCGCCACCGCAACCATCACGCCTACCAGCGCTGCGGGCACGCCGGTGGTGAACGCCAGCGAGCCTGCCGCGCCCGCCGCGAGCGCGAGCGCGATGTTGCCGAACCCGGCGCCGATGCGCGAGGCGATCTCCGGCGCTGCGGGGTCCACATCGAGTATCACGCCGAGCGCGAGCGAGATCGCCGCCGCGATGGCGAACGCCACCGCCATCGTCTTCAAGGCACCCTTGGTGAGCGCGGTGTCGCCCAGCGTGTTGGCGAACGCCAGCGCCATCGTGGGACCGAGGAGCGGGGCGATGACCATGGCGCCGATGATTATCGCCACATCACCGCTCACGAGGCCCACAGCCGCCACCACCGTGGAGAGCGCCACCATCGCTGCGTACGACGGGGTGAGCCGGGTGCCCGACTTGAGGTCTTCGTAGAGTTCCTCGCGGCTGATCCGGAGGGCGCGCTTCTCCTTCTCTTCGGCCGACTCTTCTTCGGCCTCTTCCTCGGGCGGCTCTTCGATGCGCGGTACCGTTGCCTCTACGGCGACCAGCACCATGCGGTGATCCTCATCGCGACCCATGCGGTCGGCCAGCAGATCCGTGATCTCCTCGACGGCCTCCGCATCGAGCAGGATCCTGACGGCCGCGGACGAGTCGTTCGACTCGGTCACCCACATATGGTGGATGTTCTTGTCCTCGAGCAGCGCGGTGATGTCTTCGACCCGGTCTGGCCGGACCACGAACTCAAGCAGGCGTAGGCTCACAGCGGTCCTCTCGCGGGCGCGGACGTGTCAGGCGGGTCATGCGCGCCGTATGCAGATGCAACGCGTCCCTACGCTTCTACGGTGGTGTCCTCCACCACGGCGTTCTGCGCGTTGTTCTTCACCGAGGCGATGCCCTTCTCCATGGTAGCGCTCGAAGCGTACATCTGGCTGCGGCCGATCTCTTGGCCGTTGCTGGCCTTGAGCACGAAGTACGGACGACCGTCCTTGGCGACCCGGCGCTCGAAGTGCTCGTCCATCACGCCGTTGGTGCGCACCGACTCGATGCCGTTGAGTGCGCTCTTCTTCGCCTTGTAGGTCTCGCTGGTGAGAATCGTCTGGCTGTTGCCTGCCTTGAGGTTGAAGGTGAACTCGCCGTTCTTGGCGAGCGCAAGGACGAACTTGCCTGGCATGACGGCTCCTTTCGGGAGAGGGCTATGTCAGGTACGTACCCGAAGGGAGGGGGGGGCGGGCTCCTGTGTCAGTTGCGATTTGCGCATCTTCGACGCGTGTGGTTCGTTGAGGGGACCACGATGAGAAGGAGAGCAATGGTCGCGCACCAGCGGGACTACGACCCGTCGGACCCTGCTTCGATCGAGGCATATGCGAAGCGCCTCGTAGGGCACTGCCTCAGGGACCTTCTTCCAGGTGACCAGCAGATCACGTATCAGTCGGGTGCCGGCAAGGGTGGACTGGGAGACCTGGTCGAGCGTGGATACTTCGGAATCAACCCAGGTAACATCTCAGAGCCTGACTTCACCGAAGCCGGTGTCGAGCTGAAGACGACGCCGGTGAAGCGTGTCGGCAAGAGGCTTCGGGCGAAGGAACGACTCGTGCTGCAGATGATCGATTACGATGTGGTCTGCGGCGAGAACTGGGAGAGCAGCTCCTTCAAGTCGAAGAACGACCTTCTCCTGCTCATGATCTACCTTTGGGAAGAGGGCCGCGCACCGCTCGACTACGTGTTCAAGATTGCGCGGCTCTGGTCGCCCCCAGAGGAGGACCTCGAGATCATCCGTGACGACTGGGAGGCCATCGTCGCGAAGATCCGTGACGGTCGAGCACATGAGTTGTCCGAGGGCGACACGATGTACCTCGCCGCCTGCACGAAGGGTTCGAAAGGCAGCGATCGACGTAGTCAGCCTCACTCCGCCGAGCCTGCCAAGCCTAGAGCATTCTCCTTCAAGGCGAGCTACATGAACTCGGTCATCGAGGAGAGTCTGGAGATGCAGTCCGCGGTCTCCACCGATGAGCTCAGGTCCGGGCGTACTCTCGAGGACGTGGTCCATGAACGCTTCAGACCGTTCATCGGCATGACGGCGCCTGAGATTGCGGAGCAGTTGGATGTACGAGTGAACCGTAGCGCGAAGGCCTTCTACCATCTTCTGACCAAACGCATCCTCGGCGTTGAGCCCGACAGGAAGATCGCTGAGTTCGAGAAGGCCGACATCATCGTGCGGACGATACGGCTGAGACCTGATAGCGTGCCAAAGGAGGCCGTGTCCTTCAAGGCGTTCAGCTACCTCGACCTGATCGGTCAGAACTGGGAGGACTCGGATCTCCGAGAGAATCTCACACGAAGGTTCTTCTTCGTCATCTATCAGTTGGGCGCGGATGGTGTACCCCGCCTGCTGAGAACCCAGTTCTGGACGCCGCCCATTAGAGACGTCGACACACATGCCCGGGAGTGCTTCGAGGCCACCGTGGACCTCATCCGAGAGGACAAGTTGGACTATCTTCCGAGATCAGCAGACGAGGAGATGTGTCATGTACGGCCCCACGGCAGGAACGCCCAGGATACCCTCCCAACGCCTTCTGGAGGGCGTGCGGTGCGTCGTTCCTTCTGGTTGAACCAGCGCTACATGGCGCGGCAGCTCGTCACGAACAGAGACTCCTAAGAGGGGTCCAGGATCCTTGAGAGTCGTGCTATGACCGAGCGCGGCTCCTGCTGCAGCTGGCACTCCCATACCGTGACCACCGTCCATCCCGCACCCTCCAGCTCCGCTGTCTTGCGGGCGTCCCGTTCCACGTTCAGGTCGAACTTCTTCTGCCAGTAATCGACGTGTGACTTCGGAAGTGGCGGCTTGCAGTGTGGACAACGGTGCCAGAAGCAGCCGTTCACGAAGATCGCGACCTTGCGGCCAGGGTAGGCGATGTCCGGGTGGCCGGGAGCCTTCTTCCAGTGGAGCCGGTAGCCGGGGAATCCCGCCTCGCGCAGTAGGCGCCGAAGCTCTACCTCGGGCCTGGTATCACGCCCGCGATTCCCCTTCATCGACCTCGTGACAGCTGCTGAAGTCGGCTCAGGTATCGGTCCCAACTTGCTTGGCACGCTGCTTCGCCTTCTCGTCCAGGCACTCCTTGGCCTCATCCATGATCCGTTTGCCGATGCGCTCAACGACACCTACCACGAGAGCGTTCCCCATCATGAATGCACGCTTCCCGTCGCTCATGCCCGTATCGGTCCAACCCCTCGGGAAGCCGTTCAGCTCCTCGAGCTCCTCAGGGACCAGTCTCCGTAGCCGCCCGTTCTTCGGGTCGAGGATCACATGCTTGAAGCGGGAGGCTGAAGTGCCACCTTCGCCTGTGAGGATCGTGCGTGAGGGTAGGTCCAGCGAGTCGGGGAACGACATCCCACCTTCGGAGTAGTAGTACTGATGTCCGGTGACCTTGTCTGTACGGGGTTCGCGCTTGGGACCCTTCAGGTACTCCCATGTCTCGACCCGTTCAGGCGCGATGTAGAAGCTCTCGGGAACATGATCGGTCTTGGCCACGACCTGGCCGAGGGTGTGACGCTTACCCCGGTAGCTGGGTTCCACCCGCTCGGTCCACACGCTTCCCTCGATCATCACACCGGCGTTCTCGAAGGGTGAGACACGGAGGCCAGTGCCGAACGTCTCGCTCACCACATACGGGTTCGCATCCAGCTGGATGTCGGCTTCGGGAGCGGATAAGGTCTCGAGCCGTTTGCCGCTTGGCGCCTTGACCGGAAGAGCCTTGGCCATGACGCCGTCCCTGTAGAGGCGGCGGATCGGGTGCCACTGGAATCCGCAGTAGTCGAGCTTGTGGGCGTACAAGAAGACGCGACGGCGACGCTGAGGGAACCCGTAGTCGGCTGCGTTCACGACACGCCATTCTGCAACGTATCCAAGTTGCGCCAGGCACGAGAGGATGATCGCGAAGTCGCGTCCGCGCTGGGTGGCCGGCGATTTCAGCAGGCGATCCACGTTCTCGAGCAAGACGAACGGGGGCCTCTTCAACTCGAGCATGTCGTAAATGGACCACCAGAGGACGCCCTTCTTGCCCTGGATGCCCGTGGCCATGGAGAGGGGCTTCGCCACGGAGTAGTCCTGACAAGGGAAGCCGCCAACGAGCAGCTCGATGTTCGGTATTTCGCTGTTCTGGGAGCCCTTGACCACCTCGGCGATGTCGTCGCACACATGGCCCTCATCACCGAAGTGCCTCGCATAGCAGTCAGACGCATGCTGCGTCTTCGTCGATGGCTCCCACTGGTTGCTCCAGACGACTTCCCACCCCGACTTCTCCAGGCCGAGGCGGAAGCCACCGACGCCCGCGAACAACTCGGCTACCCTGAACTGCGGTTCAGATGACATTGACACGCTTCCCGTCGGTATCGAACGTATGTTCAGAGTGTAGCCGATCCTCATGACAAGGATCAACCATCAATCCGAGTCTACTTCAGGTCGAGTGGTGCGCGCTGAGGGGGTTCGGCCATAATCGACCCGTCATCGTTCTCCCGAAAGGCCCCGCCATGGACACCGCTTCCCGCATCGCCGCCAACCACGCCATCTGGCAGCGATGGACGGCGCTGCACGTCCCTTCGGACTTCTACGACGTCGAGGGCTTCATCGCCGATCCCGACTCGAGCCCGTACGACTCGATCGTCTCGGGCCTCGTTGGCGATGACCTCTCCGGTCAGCGGGCGCTCCACCTGCAGTGTCACTTCGGCATGGACACGCTCCGGCTGGTGCGCCTCGGCGCGGAGGCCACCGGGCTCGACTTCTCGTCGGCGGCGGTCGAGGCGGCGCGCGACCTCTCGGCACGTTCGGGCATCCCGGCCACCTTCATCGAGGGCAACGTGCTCGAGCCGCCGGCCGAGCTCCCGGAGAACGCCTTCGACCTGGTCTTCACCTCGTGGGGCGTGATCTCGTGGCTGCCGGATCTCGAGCCGTGGGCGCGGACGATCGCCAGCCGTCTCGCGCCCGGCGGCGTGTTCAAGATCGCCGAGATGCACCCCACCCTGTGGATCTTCGACGATGAGGCCGAGGATCCCGAGCTCCGCATCAAGTACTCGTACTTCGGCCGCGACGCGCTCGAGTGGGAGGAGCGCGGCAGCTATGCGGCGCCTATCGATGAGGTCGTCGGCACGTCGCACTCGTGGCAGCACACCTTCGAGGAGATCATCGGCTCGCTCGTGCGCGCCGGGCTCGTGATCGAGGAGGTGCGCGAGTTCCCGCTCATCGCGTGGCAGTACACGCCGGGGATGGTGGAGCGCGAGGACGGCCTCTTCGGCCTGCCCGACGACATGCCGGAGCTCCCGCTCACCTTCACGCTCACGGCGCGCAAGCCGGTGGGGTAGCCGCCGTCACTGCACCTTGATGAGCGAGTCGGTGGGTGCGTGGGCGTCGGTGAGCAACGGCACGTCGCTCACGGCGACCGGCGCGGTGTAGAGGTCGTTGCCCATCTCGGCGAACCCGTTGATGGTGACCCTGCCGTCCACGCGTGAGGAGATGGCCGTGCGCAGCTCCTGCTCGGTAACCGGCGCGTCGGTGGCAAGCACGATGATGTTGCGGAGCGCGAGGGTGTTGCCGTCCTCGCCCAGGCCGATGGGGAACACCCACAGGTCGCCCCACACCCCCCGGGCCGTCCGGTACATGCTGCGGAACAGGTCGCTCTTCTCGCCCTCCGGCGCCGATATCACGTTGTACGCGAGCACGCCGTCCGGCGCCATCACCGCTTTTACCTCGCGCAGGAACTCGTCGGTGGTGAGGTGGAACGGCAGCGAGTCGGAGTAGTACGCGTCCACGATCACGATGTCGTAGACGTCGTCACTCTCCTGCACGAACCGGCGCGCGTCCTGGGTGAACACGCGGGTGCGTTCGTCCTCGGGCAGCGAGAAGTAGTCCCGCGCCACGTCCACCACCACCGGGTCGATCTCCACCGAGTCCACCATCACGCCGGGGTAGTCGCGCCAGTAGCGCTTGGTGATCGCCCCGCCGCCCAGGCCGAGCACCAGCACGCGTTCCGGCTCGGGGTGCAGCGCGAGCGCAAGGTGCATGTAGTCGGGATACCGGATGCGGCTCTCGAACGGGTCTTCGAGCGAGATCGCGCTTTGGTGCGAGCGGTCGAAGCGCAGGTGCCGCGCCCCGTCGCCCTCGGTCACCGTGATCCGGTGGTACTGCGTGTCGGCCTGGAAGAGGACCGTCTCGCCGTGCTCGTTCATCTCGGGGATCTCCGAGTAGCGCAGCAGCACCATGCCCGAGAGCGCAACGCCCGCGACCGCCAGCACCAGCGTGCCGGGTACCACGACCTTGGCCAGGCGTGCCGAGAGCGGCGAGATGGTCCCCACCATGGTCTCAGGCTTCAGGGCGAGGGCCAGGAGCGCCATGGCCAGCAGACTGATGCCGGTCCACGTCACGAGCGGCTCGAGCGAGAGCATGGGGATGAGCCAGAACGAGGTGGCGAGCGTTCCCGCGATGCTGCCGCCGGTGGACACGGCGTAGAGGTTGCCCGTGGACCTGCCCAGATGCGCCATGCCCTCGCGCGCGGCCAGGCGCACACCGAGCGGAGAGACCATAGCGAGCAGGATCGAGGGGATGAAGTAGATGGCGGTGGCGGCTGCGAGCGAGCCGAGGCGTGGACCGAGGTTCGCGGCCCAAGGCAGGACCGCCTCGGCCACCAGCGGGGCGGCTGCGGTGGCGATCCCGGCTGCGGCGATCACGGGCGGTAGCGACCGCGCCGCGCCAAAGCGGTCGGCCAGCTGACCGCCCAGCGCGTAGCCCATCGAGAGCGCGATCATCACCACCGAGATCACCGCGCCCCACACATAGATGGAGTTGCCGAGGTAGGGGGCGAGCACGCGGGCCGCCACCATCTCGAGCCCCATGAGGGCCGCACCGCACCCGAACACGATGAACCTGAGCACACGCGCCCCTTTCGGCGGGTTGGTTGTGAACAGTGTGCCAGATGCAGGCTTCTGCGTTGCAGATGCGTGTTCCTGCCGAGCGGCCGCTGTGCCCGGGCCGCATTGGGCAGGAACCTTCCATAGGACGATGTCGGACGAGACCCGGTGGTGCGAGCGGCCGCCGGAGAGGAGTGTGCACATGGGCGAGCACAAGAAGCTCACCACGAACTTTGGGATCCCGGTCCCGGACAACCAGAACGCGATGACCGCCGGCCCGCGCGGGCCGATGCTTCTCCAGGACGTGTGGTACCTGGAGAAGCTCGCGCACTTCGACCGTGAGGTCATCCCGGAGCGCCGGATGCACGCAAAGGGCTCGGGCGCGTTCGGCACGTTCACAGTCACAGGCGACATCACGCAGTACACGAAAGCCAAGGTCTTCTCGGAAGTCGGCAAGAAGACCGACCTCTTCGTGCGCTTCTCGACGGTGGCCGGCGAGCGCGGCGCGGCCGACGCTGAGCGTGATATCCGTGGCTTCGCGGTGAAGTTCTACACCGAGGAAGGCAACTGGGACCTCGTGGGCAACAACACGCCCGTGTTCTTCCTGCGGGACCCGCACAACTTCCCCGACCTCAACCGCGCGGTGAAGCGCGACCCGCGCTCCAACCTCCGCTCGGCGCAGAACAACTGGGACTTCTGGACGCTGCTGCCGGAGGCGCTCCACCAGGTCACCATCACGATGAGCGACCGCGGCATCCCTAAGAGCTACCGGCACATGAACGGATATGGCAGCCACACCTTCTCCATGATCAACGCGCAGGACGAGCGCGTGTGGGTGAAGTTCCACTGGGTATGTGAGCAGGGGATCGAGTACCTCACCGATGCCGAGGCCGCCGATATCGTGGCAAGCGACCGTGAGAGCCACCAGCGCGATCTGCTCGAGGCGATCGATCGCGGCGAGTATCCGCGCTGGACGCTCAAGATCCAGGTCATGCCCGAGGCGGACGCGGCCAAGATGCCGTACAACCCGTTCGACCTCACGAAGGTGTGGTACCACGGTGATTACCCGCTGATCGAGGTGGGCGTGATGGAGCTCAACCGCAACCCGGAGAACTACTTCGTGGATGTGGAGCAGGCCGCGTTCAACCCCGCCAACGTGGTGCCGGGCATCAGCTTCTCGCCCGACAAGATGCTGCAGGGTCGTCTCTTCAGCTACGGCGACGCGCAGCGGTATCGCCTCGGCACGAACCACCACCTCATCCCGGTGAACGCCGCCCGCTGCCCCGTGCACGGCTACAGCCGCGACGGCCAGATGCGTGTTGACGACAACTACGGGTCCACGCCCGGCTACGAGCCCAACAGCTACGACGCATGGCAGGGACAGCCGGAGTACAAGAACCCGCCGCTTCCCATCGAAGGCGCGGCCGACATCTGGGACTTCCGCGAGGACGACGACAACTACTACGAGCAGCCGGGCAAGCTCTTCCGGCTCATGACCGCCGATGAGCAGCAGCGTCTCTTTGAGAACACCGCGCGGAACATGGGCGATGCGCCGAAGATGATCAAGACGCGCCACATCGGCAACTGCTACAAGGCCGACCCCGCCTACGGCGAGGGTGTCGCTGCGGCGCTCGGCATCCCCATGAGCGACGTCGAGATGTAGCGCGTGGATTCAGGGGCGGCCGGTCTGCCTCATGCGCTCACGCGAAGGGGTCCGCGGCACGATGCGGACCCCTTCGGCGTCTGGCAGCGCGGGCAGCCCGCTAGACCAGTGACCGATACCAGACGTGCATGCTCTCGATGCGACCGGCGATGTTGGTGTTGTTCACGAGCGTTCCCGCGTGCGCGTAGCCCTGGCGGGCGAACACCCTGTTCATCCCCACCGACGTTGCTCGAGCGATGGTGTACGCCACGTGTTTGCCAGCGTTCGCGGCGTGGACGTCCAGCTCGTGGAGCAGCACGCTCGCCAGGCCGAGACCACGCCTCTCGGGCACGGTGGCGAAGTCGGTCATCTCGCACGTGTGGGGATGGCCCGAGGGTTCTGCCGACGCAGCGGCGACGATCTGGTCGGACACCTCATCACGTATCAGCAGGTAGACGGTCCCGTCGCTCATCGAGTCGCGCACGAACCGCGGGTCGTGTATCGGGAACGGGTAGCTGGCGAAGACGTCTCCGTAGAGTGCGGCAAGCGCCTCCGCATCCGCCGGTGTGGCCACGCAAGATCGCTGGAGACCCGCCGGCAGGGCGGGAGCCGGCGCAGGCCGGGGTAGCGCCCCCGTTAGTGCCGCCGCATCGGCCGTTCGTGCAACCTCGTCCGGGAACCGTTCGATCGCGCGCTCGCGCGAGAGGAACCGCGAACAGAACACGAGGTCGTGCTCTCCCGCACCGCCGGGTACCCGCGCTTCAACGTGGAATCCGGCGACCAGGAAGGGCTGCACGCGGTCCTCGGACACCTTGGCGAACAGCTTGGAGTATCCGTGCTCACCCGCCAGGCGTTCCATCAGCGCCACATCGCCCGCCGCGCTCTCCCCGGTCTTGAGGAGGTATACGCGGTCGCTCAGGTGGCCGTGCTGCACGACCGTATCGCCGATGCGCTCCGTCCGGTCGAGCTGCGTCTCAGCGTGCGGGGTCACAGCTGTGACCGCCATGTCACTCATCAGAGTCGTCGTCCCGCCGCTGCAGACGATGCGTGTTTCCCGGGGTGAGCGAGGTGATCTCCTCGTTCGATCGCATGAGTCCGGCAACACCGCAGGCGGCCGACGCCGGCGCGCTCGGCGCGCTGCGCTCGCAGTCGTCACAGCGCCAGTTGCAGAGCGACCGGTCGTAGGAGGCAGGCTCTACGTAGGTGCAGATGACGCCTTCGTAGTTGCGGAGGATCACCCGGTCGGGAGCCGATGAGATCAGGTAGCTCGGCATCACCGGGATCTTGCCGCCGCCGTGCGGGGCGTCGACCACGTACGTGGGAACGGCAAAGCCGCTCGTGTGGCCCACGAGGCTCTCGATGATCTCGATGCCCTTGCTCACCGGCGTCCGGAAGTGGGACAGGCCCTCGGACAGGTCGCACTGGTAGAGGTAGTACGGGCGCACACGGTTGGCCACAAGACGCTGGACGAGCCTGCGCATGATGCGCGTGCAATCGTTCACACCCGCGAGCAGCACCGACTGGTTCCCGAGCGGGATGCCGGCGTCGGCAAGACGGCTGAGCGCGGCTTCCGCATCAGGCGTCAACTCCTTCGGGTGGTTGAAGTGCGTGTTGACCCACAGCGGCTGGTGCCTGCGCAGCATCGAGCACAGCTCGTCGGTGATGCGATACGGAAGCACGGCCGGCATACGCGTGCCGAGACGCACCACTTCCACGTGCTCGATGTCGTCGAGCGCACTCAGGAGGTCGTCGAGCCGCTCGTCGCTCATCATGAGCGGGTCGCCGCCGGACAGCAGCACGTCGCGCACCGCTGGCGTGGAGCGGATGTAGTCGAGCGCGGCTTCGATCTCGTCGGGCTCGGGGATGCTGTCGATATCACCCACGGTGCGCTTCCGCGTGCAGTGACGGCAGTACATGGAGCACGTGTTGCTCACCCTGAAGAGCACCCGGTCGGGATAGCGATGCGTGATCAGGGGCACGGGGCTGTCGGTGTCCTCGGCAAGTGGATCAGCCATGTCGCAGTCCTGGATGATCAGCTCGTCGGGAGAGGGGAACGCCTGCTTGAAGACGGGGTCGTTCTTGTAGTCGTCCTTGTCCACGAGAGACAGGTAATAGGGGGTTATCGAGAGGGGGAACCGCTCAAGCGTCTGCTCGAGCAGGGTGCGCTCGGCAGAGCCGAACCGATGGCCGAGGTACTCCTCCACCTCTTCGAGCGTCGTTATCGAGGCACGCAGCTGCCAGCGCCAGTCTTGCCACTGAGGGTCGTTCTCCCGCGTGCTCGATCCGGCTGTTGAGAGCTGTGTGTCTGATGGGCGCATATCGATAGAGCCTCCTGTGTTGATCGTTGGCTGACGCGTCCTCGCGCAGTGTGCGCGCGCTACGCGTGTGCTGCAGAGTGGGTCGGCATGTCGCGCGGCGAAGCCTGGTCAGGGGGACGGTGCGGAAGGCCGCAAGGGGGCTCCGACGACACCGTTCCTGCGCTCGGGTATTCGAGCGCCTGGGTAGCGCGGGTCGCGTTCCGGACCTCTCGATTATAGCGTATGGGTCCTCCGCACCCGGTCTGAGCGGCCCTGATGGGCGGTGATGTGCGCCTGTCGCTCCCATGGGGGATACTGACGAATGGACGCTGTTGCGCCGGCGCTGTGCGTCCGCGCCCGATCCGAAAGGGGTCCCGCATGTCTGAGCCGCTACCCGGATTGCTCCTCGGCAAGAACACCGCCGATGAGGAGGTCCGCCTGCTCCCCGCGATGGCCAACCGGCACGGTCTTGTGGCCGGGGCCACCGGCACGGGTAAGACGGTGACCCTTCAGGTGCTCGCCGAGTCGTTCTCGTCGATCGGCGTGCCGGTGTTCGCCGCCGACATGAAGGGCGACCTCTCGGGCATCTCGCAGGCGGGCGGCGACCACAAGAAGGTGACCGAGCGTCTCGAACTGCTCGGACTCACCGACACCTGGGGCTTCCACGGCTCCCCGGTGACGTTCTGGGACGTCTTCGGCGAGCAGGGACACCCCGTGCGCACGACCGTCTCCGAGGTGGGGCCGCTGCTCCTCGGCAGGATGCTCAACCTGAACGACATCCAGGAGGCCGTGCTCACCGTCACCTTCCGCGTGGCCGACGAGAACGGTCTGTTGCTGCTCGACATCAAGGACCTGCGGGCGATGCTCAAGTACGTTGCCGACAACGCCCGCGAGATCGGCACCACGTACGGCAACATCTCCCCGGCGAGCGTGGGCGCCATCCAGCGCGCGCTGCTCACGCTCGAGGAGCAGGGCGGTGACCGCTTCTTCGGTGAGCCTGCGCTCGACCTCTTCGACTTCATCCAGACCGACAGCAACGGCAAGGGCATCGTGAACATCCTCGCCGCCGACCGGCTGATGAGCTCGCCGCGCCTCTACTCCACGATGCTGCTGTGGCTGCTCTCGGAGCTCTTCGAGCGGCTGCCCGAGGCGGGGGACCTCCCCAAGCCCAAGCTGGTGTTCTTCTTCGACGAAGCGCACATGCTCTTCGACGACGCTCCCGACGCGCTCCTCACCAAGATCGAGCAGGTGGTGCGACTCATCCGTTCCAAGGGCGTGGGCGTCTACTTCGTCACACAGAACCCCGTCGACATCCCCGACACGGTCCTCGGCCAGTGCGGCAACAAGGTGCAGCACGCGCTGCGCGCCTACACTCCGCGCGAGCAGAAGGCCGTGAAAGCGATGGCCGAGACGTTCCGTACCAACCCCGATGTGGACGTGGAGACGGTGGTCACCGAGCTCAAGGTGGGCGAGGCGTTGGTGTCGGTCCTGCAGGCCGACGGGTCGCCCATGCCGGTGCAGCGCACGATGATGGTGTCGCCGCACGGACGGATCGGCGCGATCGCCCCGGCCGAGCGCCAGGCGGCCATCGCCGGCTCGCTGGTGGCAGGGCACTACGAGGCTGCCGTGGATCGCGAGAGCGCACACGAGGTGCTCAAAGCGCGCGCGGAGGCAGCCATCGCAGCCGAGGAGCAGGCTGCCGCCGCGGCGGAGGCGGCCGAACTCGAGGTGAAGGTGCCCAAGGCGGAGTCGGGGCCGTTCAGGAAGACGAGCACGTCCTCGCGCAAGGACACGCCGCTGGAGGCGTTCACCAAGAGCGCTACACGCGCGATCGGCAGCCAGGTGGGACGGCAGATAGCGCGTGGCATCCTGGGTACCATCCTGGGGTCGAAGCGATAGCGCTCTCGCCGGATGTGGCGGAGCGAGACGGTAAGGAGTGGGATCACGATGAGTGACGAACAGGAGACCACAGGGCAGCAGACCGGGGCGACGCCGGGTCAGGGAACGGCCGAGGCCACCCAGGAGCAGCGCTCGGAGGCGACACAGGCCTGGCGCGAGGTGGTGACCGAGCTCGACGCGCTCGGAGACGCTCTCGGCAGATGGCTCAGGGCCGCCGTGAACGACCCCGAGAACAAGCAGCGGCTCGAGGATCTGTCCGGGCGGCTGGAGGGGCTCGCCAACGACGTGAGCGGCACCGTGAAGGGCGCCGTGGACACCGACGTGGGACAGTCCTTCAAGGACGCCGCCGACAAGACCGGCGAGGCGTTCAAGGCCGCAGGAGAGCGGGTTTCCGAGGAGGTCGGACCGCGGCTCGCGGGAGCGTTCAAGACGATGGGCGACAAGCTCCGGAATGCCGCTGACAAGATGGAGTCGAAGGCGGACGAGGTCGTGCCGGAGGAGTCCCCGGCATCCGGTGGACCGACCACTGAGAGCGGCGAACCCGACCAGACCGACTGATCGACAACGGAGACCTGCATGCCCCGGTGTTCCTACCACCCCAACGTTGAGACGAACGTACGATGCGTCGAGTGTGAACGGCCTATCTGCCCCAAAGACTTCGTGTCCACGCCCGTCGGCTACAAGTGCCCCGATTGCGCGCGGCAACTGCCCTCGGCCCGGCGCACCGTGAAGCCACGGCAGCTTGCGCTGGCAACGCTCGCCGCGCTCGGTGTGGGTGTGGGCGGCATGTTCCTGGTGGGTCTGCTCGGCATCGGCTACTGGATCGTCACGATCCTGCTCGGCATGCTCACGGGAGAGGCGGCGCGCCGGGCGTCGGGCGGCCACCGCACCCGCCCGATCGCGGCGGTTGCGGGCATCGGCATGGTCCTGGGCGCGATCCTCAGCGGCGCCGGGTTCGTGGCGATGGTGCTGGGCGCCGCTGCCGCCTCGGTGTCCGTGCTCTCGGGAAGGTGGTGAGGCGCGTGTCGGCGCCGGTACTCGCTACGTTCAAGCCCGCCCGCTCGTACGGGTGGGTGTGGCTGCTCGCGATCCTCCTGTTGGTGGCTGCGTCAGTGCTGCCGGTGTTCCTCCTCGGCGATATCCCACCTGACGAGCGCATCGCCATCTGGATCACGATCGCGATCATGGTGCCGTTGATCGCGTTCCTGCTGGTCACGCTCGCCTCGATCCCTGCGATGCGATACGACCTCACCAACGACGAGCTGCTGCTCTCGTGCGGACCGCTCTATCGCTATCGGGTCCCGTACGCCGAGGTCATCGATGTCCGCCGGACCACGCTCACGCCCACGCTCTGGTCGAGCATGCGGATGCCCGGGCTGGCGCTCGGTGGCGTGATGTACGCCGACATCGGCACGGTGAAGATGTGCGCCACCCGCATGTCGCGCGACATCTTGCTGGTGACCGCCGGAAAGCGCCGCTACGGGCTCACGCCGGCCGATGAGGCGGGCTTCATGGCCACGCTTGCGCCGCTCTTGCCGCCTCAGCAGCACGCCACGGAGCGCTGACGTGCATCCGATCGTGCCGATGGCGGTCATCACCGTCGGCTTCTCCGCTCTCTTGTGGTGCGGCATGCTGTGGCTGTACTCGGGGCGCACCATGCGGTTCGTTCGGCTGGTCTGGTTCGGCGTCCCGCTCTCGGCGATTGTGAACCTGCTCGTGAAGGGCCCGCTCGGTGCAGGCGTGGGCGATCTCGCCGGGATCGAACCGGGACTCGGGCTCGATACACCGGTGTGGTTCCTTATCTTCCTGTTCCTGCTGGCGCCGGTCTTTGAGGAGCTCATCAAGGCGATGCCGGCCGTGTTGCCGCAGGTGCGACGGCGGATGGGGACGGAAGGCGACGCGCTCTGGACCGGCATGGCCCTCGGCATGGGATTCGGTCTGGGCGAGGCGATCTACCTCGCCTGGCAGGTGGTGGCCGCCGGCGCGTACGCGGAGTACCCGTGGTATGCGTTCACCGGCTTCTTCGGTGAGCGGCTGCTCGTGGTGTTCATGCACGCGATGATGACGGGAGTCCTCTTCCGCATCGCACAGCGGGGCCGGCCCGTCCTCGGCTACCTGGCGGCGGTCGGCCTGCACGCGCTGCTTAACTCGGGCGCCATGCTCTACCAGCTCGAACTCGCCCCTGGCTGGGCGGCCAATGCAGCCCTTGGCGTGATGCTGGTCGCATTCGCGCTGCTCTTCGAGCGCATCCGGCCCAAGCGAGCCGCGGCCGAGCGTTCCGAGGACACCGTGTACTACTCGTCGGGGCAGTAGCCGACGCTGCCCGGTATGAGCCGCGCGGCGACCGTTCGCGGTACCATCGAGGCGATCGGAGGGCCAATGACCGAGCGCGCGACCATACGCTTCGAGCCGGGGGACCGCAGTGTCACCGTCCCGGTAGGCTCCACGCTGCTCGAGGCTGCACGCGCCGCCGGCGTGGAGATCGACGCTCCGTGCGGCGGTACGGGGCGGTGCGGCTCGTGCAGGGTCCGCGCGAGCGGCTCGCTGGCACCGCTCAGCGGCGACGAGCGTGAACTGCTCGGCGGAGCGGGTGTTGCGATGGGCAAGCGCCTCGCCTGCCGGGCGAGGGTGACCGGCGATGCGACGGTCCTGCTCGACGAGGCTCCCCGGGAGGCGCGCGTGCTTGCTTCGGCCCGGGAGCGCGAGGTGACGGTGGAGCCGCCCGAGGCACGGGGGATCGAGCGCGAGGGCCGCGCCATAGGTGCGACCGTGGACGTGGGGACCACCACCGTGGCCGCGCAACTCGTGGATCTGCGCACCGGCGATGTGATCGCGTCTTCTGGGGCGCTCAACGAGCAGCGGGTGTTCGGCGCGGACGTGCTCTCGCGGGTCGCGTACTCGGCAGGCGGCATCGACTCGCGTCTCCACACGATGATCGCAGGACAGGTGGACGCGCTTCTCGGCGAGATGCTCGCACATGCGGAGATCGACCCCGCCGATCTCGTGGAGGCGGTGGCCGTAGGGAACGTGGCCATGACCGGCCTCCTGCTGGGCGAGGATGTCTCCGCGCTGGGGGAGGCGCCGTACGAGGGGGCGCCCACCGGCGAGGCCGCGGTGTCGGGGGAGGCGGCGGGGCTTGCGGGCTTCCCCTCGCTGCGGTTGCTGGTGCCGCCGGCACCTTCGGCGTTCATCGGATCGGACATCACGGCCGGTATGCTGGCCACTGCCCTTGCCGACCGGGTGACCGCCACGTTGTACGTGGACCTCGGCACCAACGGCGAGATCGTCCTGGCCGCGCGCGGGAACTTGCTCGCGGCCTCCACGGCGGCCGGACCCGCGCTGGAGGGCGCCTCGATCGAGTGCGGGATGCGGGCCGAGCCCGGCGCCATCGAGCAGGTCGAGCTCGTGGACGGCGCGCTGCGTTTCCGGGTCATCGGCGAACGGCGGCCTACGGGCATCTGCGGGAGCGGACTCCTCGACCTGGTGGCGGCGCTGCTCGACGCCGGTGTGCTCGACGCAAGCGGCCGGCTGGTGGACAGCGTGGGTCATCCTCTGCGCGAGTGGCTCACCGAGCGGGAGGGCGTACGCGCATTCGTCGTGGACTCCGGGGCCGACATCGTGCTCACCCAGCGCGACATCCGTCAGGTGCAGCTCGCGCTCGGCGCGGTCCGCGCAGGCATCGAGATCCTTCTTGCCGAGGCGCCGCTCGAACCCTCGGCCGTGGCGAGCGTGGTGATCGCCGGAGGCTTCGGATACCACGTCCGCACGTCCTCGCTCGTTCGGGTGGGGCTGTTCCCGCCGGCGTGGTTGGACCGCATCACGTTCGAGGGGAACGCCGCACTCACCGGGGCCCGGATGATGCTCCTGGGCACGGCCGCCCGTGAGAAGGCCCGCACGGTTGCCGAGAGAGTGCGTACGCTCGACCTCGCGGCGCACCCCGGGTTCCAGCAGCGCTTCCTCGACGCTCTCAGCTTCTCCGCCTGAGGGCGACCTGCGCATCATCCACGCCGGCGCATGTCCGCTCGCGCCCGCGGATACCCTCGTCGTATTGACATTTCGATTTCCTAATGCCAATCATTCACTCGGGTTATATCTCGTCCGGGGAAGGGGAATCGAATGGCAGAACGTCGCGTGATCGGTCCCACCGCGTGGTTGGTTGGTGGAGCCGGTCTCTTTATCGGGGCGATCGCAGCCTGGCTTACCAGCCAGGGCAACCCGGGGAACATGGGTCTGTGCATCGCATGCTTCTGGCGCGACATCGCCGGCTACTTCATGGGGAGTCAAACCGGCCAGGCCGGGTTGGCGTACATCCGTCCAGAGATCATCGGCATCATGCTGGGAGCTCTCGCGGCGGCACTCATCACCAAGGAGTTCAGGCCGCGCGGCGGCAGCGCTCCGTTGCTGCGGTTCGTACTCGGCTTCATCTTCATGGTCGCGGCGCTCGTGTTCCTCGGCTGCACGGTTCGCGTCTGGGTGCGGCTGGGCGGCGGCGATCTCACCGCCATCTGGGGGGCTGTCGGAATCGTCATCGGTGTGGTCATCGGCGTCTTCGTTCTGCGGAAGGGGTTCAACCTTGGCCGAGCGAAGCAGCTTGCGGCTCCGCTCGGGTGGATCCTTCCGGCGATCGCCGTCGTACTGCTGGTGTTCGCCCTCGTGACCGAGTACGGCGCGAAGCCGGAATGGGCAACACTGACACCGGCCAAGGGCAAGGCGGTCGTCCCCGGCGAGGTCGTGGTGACCACCGACGGAGATGTCATCAAGCCTGCTGACGCAACGCTGGTGGATGGAGCCGTTGTGGCGGCGGACGGCACGGTGCTGGCCGATGCCGAGAAGGTCGCGTCCGCCGGTGCGATGCCGGGCGGTCTGCGCGCCGCACTGTGGATCTCGCTGCTCGCCGGGGCCGCTATCGGAGTGGCCGCGCAGCGCAGCCGCTTCTGCTCGATCGGCGGCATCCGCGATTCCATCCTCGTTCGCCGCTTCGACCTGCTGTTCGGAGTGGTCGGTCTTGTGATCGGCGCGACCATCGTGAACATGCTCTTCGGCCAGTACAACCTGGGATTCGAAGGCCAGCCTGCGGCCCACAACGACGCGCTTGGCAGCATCGCCGCGATGACGTTGGCGGGGCTTGCCGCAGTGCTCATGGGTGGCTGCCCGCTGCGCCAGATGATCATGGGCAGTGAGGGCGACGCCGACGGCGCCATCGCGGTTGTAGGGATGTTCGCTGGAGCCGGGTTCTCGCACTGGGCGGGTCTTGCCTCATCGGGTGCCGGCCTCGGCGACAACGCATGGCTGGCCATGGCAGTGATGGCTGTCATACTCGGCGCGATCGCATTCATCAAGAGACCACGCGTGGCCTAGGGAAAGGGAGCCAAGCGATGAAGGAAGTGGATGTACGCGGGCTGTCCTGCCCGATGCCGCTCATGCACACCAAGAAGGCAATCGAAGACGATCCGACCGAGATTCTTGTCCACGCGGACAGTGGGACGGCCAAGGCCAACGTGGTAGCGTTCCTCCAGGATGCCGGTTACTCGGTCTCAGTGGACCAGACCGGTGAGGAATACAAGATCAAGGGAGCGCGATAGTGGCGCTGTTCGCACGAAAAGACCGGAAGACCGCCCCGGGCGCCGATGAGGCGCTGGGGCTCTTCCTGTTCGATGCCGTGAACGATGCCCTGTCGGCCGAGCGCGTCCTGAAGGCCGCAGGCTACGAGGTCTCCCTCGTGGCCCCGCCTGCACATCTTCGGGCCGGGTGCGACCTCTCGGTGGCGCTGCCCCGCGTCGAGCACATCGGCGCCGAGCGGGAGCTCATCGATGCCGGAGTGCCACTGCGCGAGTGGGTGGCCGACGCCGAAGGTACCGCCGAGGTCTGCGACCTCGTGACGAGCGTGGACTTCGGGCAGTGGCTGATGGTTCGCGCGGGCAACATGAAGATCGTGGTGGAGAAGGACACCGGTCTCATCGTGAACACCTCCGGCGGAGGGTGTCCCGACATCCCGTACCTCAACCTCGCGCTCGTGGGAAAGCGTGTGGACGAGGTGCCTCGGCCCAAGGACCTCGGCTACACGCTGTGCGGGCTGATGCTCGACAGGGCGTACCAGGAAGTCCGCGCGCAGCTGGACGCGCGCGAGATGGAGACCGTGGGCGTGGGAGGTGGCGCGGTATGACGCTCCTGGTGATCGCGACCTACCCCGTGGTCGACGGCCCCGTGCTCGAGGGCCCGGTCACCATCGAGCCCGACGGCGCCATCGCGATCGGCGGCACGCGTGTGCCGAGCTCGCAGGGCACCTCGGCGATGCTGGGCGCGGCGGTGCAGGTGGCCGCTCACCTGGGTACGCCACCACCGCATGCGCTCGTGGCGGGCGACATCGGCAGAGGTGACGGTACGCGCGCCGTGTACGAGCGGCTCAGCGAGGCCGTGAAGCGCATCGGCCCCTCGGTGATCGCGTTCCACTACATGCAGCCGGTGATGGCGCTGATGCGCAAGGCGGTACATGAACTCGCCGAGATCGCGCCGGACGCTTTGCTGGTAGCGGATGCGGGCGGGATGTACGCCGCGAAGGCGGCCGGGCTCGCCACCCGCTTCGAGCTGATGACGCCCGACGTGGGCGAGGTCGGCTTCCTCGCCGACCCTGAGGTGACCCATCCCGCGTACGTGTCGCACTACCTCTTCGGCAACGACGGCTTCGACCCGGTGGCGCTCGCCGCCACCGCGCACGAGACCGGGGGCGCCTCGCGCGTGCTGCTCATCAAGGGCGTGCGCGATCACATCGCCGAGTACGGGGCGATCGCCGAGGTCGTGGACGAGCCCTGCGTGCCCGAGCTGGAGGCGATCGGCGGCACCGGCGACACCGTGGCCGGACTCGCATCGGCGTTCCTCGCGGCCGGCTTCCCGACCGTGGACGCCGCGCGGTGCGCATCGCTTGCCAACCGCGAAGCGGGACGCGCCATGGGCGCGACCCCGGCGATGCACGCGAGCGACCTGGTAGCCGCGCTGCCGGGCGTGTTGGCCGACAACCTCTGCCGCTGGGGCGGCGCCTGCGTGGTGTAGGCGGTCCGGCCCCTCGGCATCCCCGGCGCTGGACTTCGCCGAGGGCGCACGCGTACTCTTGCCAATGAGTGTCGCGCTCACGAAGGAGGACCCCATGCTGCTGGGCATCGTGGTGGAGCCGTTCATGCTGGTGATCGGTGGTGGCGCCCTGTTCCTCATGATGGTGTTCCAGATCCTCCAGGGGATGCGGAAGATCAAGTTCAAGGGCGTGCTGCATCTGAAGGTGCACAAGTGGGTGGCGTTCGCCATCCTGGCCGGGTCCGTCTTCCACATGGTCGCGGCCCTCGCCTATCTCGGAATCGTCTAGACCCCGTACACGGTCGTCAGCCCGGCCGGGGCCGATGGAGGCATCGCATGGATACGTACGGCCAGGATCCCGGCACGCAACCCGCATCGGCCGCGGCGCAGCCGCAGCCCGCACCAGCGCAGCCCGCACCGCGCAAGCGGATGTCGGCGGGCGCCAAGTGGGCGCTCGGGCTGGGCGCTGCGTTCGTGCTGCTCGTCCTCGGCTCGTGCGTGATCAGTGCCGTGATGCTTGGCGGCAGCGGCGATCTCGCCATGGGTGACAGCATCGCCGTCATCCACATCTCCGACACGATCCAGGGCGGCGGGTTCGGTAGCGGTGACCCCGAGTACGTCCTCGACCAGCTCGACCAAGCGCTCGCGGACACCAGGGTGAAGTCCATCCTGCTCCGCATCGACTCGCCCGGCGGTACGGTCGCCGCCTCTCAGGAGATCATGCTCGGCGTGCGGCGCGCCAGAGAGATGAAACCGGTGGTCACGAGCGTGGGCGACGTCTGCGCATCGGGCGCCTACATGGTGGCCTCGCAGTCCGACGAGATCATCGTCTCGCCCGGCTCCACTGTGGGGAGCATCGGCGTGATCATCTCGGTGGCCAACATCGAGGAACTGCTCTCCAAGGTGGGCGTGGAGTTCACAACGCTCACCCAGGGTGAGTTCAAGGACGCGGGCAGCATGTACCGCAGCCTCACCGCCACCGAGACGGCGATGCTCAACGAGCAGATGTCGCTGATCCAGGACCAGTTCGTGGCCGATGTGGCCACCGGGCGCGGCATGTCCGAGGCCGATGTGCGTGAGCTCGCCACCGGCTGGGCGTGGCTGGGGAGCGAAGCCCTCGATCTCGGGCTGGTGGACTCGATCGGCAACTACAACGACGCCGTGGACCGCGCAGCCGAACTCGGCGGCATCCAGGGCGAGCCCGGCATCGTGAGCTACGAGTACGTGGATCCGCTCGCGGGCTTCTACCGCAGTCTGCTGGGTGTCGCGTCCGGCGCCGGGGACATCGACGCCGGCACGCTCGAGCGGATGCAGCTCCCGCGCTAGGGGACTGCCGCCGCCCGACAGCGGGGCCAGGCCGGCGCGTATCGCCGCTGGCGCGTATCGCCTACAATGCACGCATGGCGGGGCGCCCTCGAGGCGCCGTCCGGCCGCGTGCCGCCCGCCCCCGTAACGCCCGGGAGCGAAAGGACTCAGAGTGGAGCCGATGGAACTCAAACCCACAGCGCAGGGCAAGGTCCGCGACATCTACGACCTCGGCAAGGCACTGCTGATCGTGTCCACCGACCGCCTGAGCGCGTTCGACGTGGTGCTGCCCGACCCGGTCCTCTACAAGGGCGAGGTGCTCACCAAGCTCTCGCTGTTCTGGTTCGACCTGCTCGGCGATATCGTGCCCAACCACCTCCTCACGGCCGAGGAGTGCGACCTCCCGGAGAAGCTCGCGGCCTACGCCGACAGCCTGCGCGGCAGGTTCATGATCGTGAAGAAGGCCGAGGTCTTCCCGGTGGAGTGCATCGTGCGCGGCTATCTCGCGGGCAGCGGGTGGAAGGAGTACCGCGAGCACGGGACGGTGTGCGGTCAGAAGCTGCCCGAGGGCCTCGTGGAGAGCTCCCGTCTGCCGCAGCCGATCTTCACGCCGTCCACCAAGGCGGCCGTGGGCGATCACGACGAGAACATCAGCTACGAGCGCATGGTGGAGATCGTCGGCGCCGATCGCGCTGAGCAACTCCGCGACGCGTCGCTCGCGCTGTACTCGGCCGCGCGCGACCACGCCGCCGAGCGCGGGATCATCATCGCCGACACCAAGTTCGAGTTCGGGCTGGTGGACGGCGAGGTCACGCTCATCGACGAGGTGCTCACGCCCGACAGCTCACGGTTCTGGCCCGCCGACGAGTATGCTCCCGGTGGCCCGCAGCCGAGCTACGACAAGCAGTTCGTGCGCGACTGGCTGGAGGCGAGCGGCTGGGACAAGACGCCTCCGGCGCCCTCGCTCCCCGAGGACATCCTTGCGGTCACGGCCGAGAAGTACATCGAGGCGTACGAGGCCATCACCGGCCAGCCGTTCATGCCGGAAGGGGCATAGGATGTCGCAGCGCAGCTTCAGCAACGACCGGTATCGCAAGGGGGCCAACATCGGCTCCACGCGTAAGAGCGCCGCAAAGGCCAAGCCGGTGCGCAAGCAGGGCACGCTCGAGGCCTCCCGGAGCGATTCGAAGAAGAAGCCGACCGGCGGCGTTGAGAAGGACTGGGCGGGACTGCCCACCTCACCGCAGATCAAGAAGTGGCGGCGCGTGTGGTGGGTGCTGCTGCTCACCGGCATCGGCCTCATCGCACTCGGCTGGCTCGTGCCGGAGCTCCGTGCCGACGAGGGTGTCCAACGGATCATCGCGGGCGTGGTGCTGGTGGCGTCGATGACCGCGGTGGCGATCGACCTCGTCGTCATCCGCAGGCTGCGCAGGGAGCTCATCGCCAGCACGGCGAAGAAGCCCTCCAAGAAGGAGCAGAAGCACGTCGGGGAAGCGTCGGAGACCGCTGATCCGAAGGACGGCAAGTGAGCCTCCGTGCCGTACCGCGCAACGTCCGTGTGCACATCTACCTGTTCTGGACGGGTATCGTGCTTGCGGGTGTCGGGGTTCTCGGCTTCCTGCTGAGCTTCTGGCAGGTGGGCTCGTCGGCGGCAGCCACCGTGGACGTGCACAGTGAGATCCCGGTGCTCGCGTACGCGTCGATCGCCGCCTGGGTGATCGGCCTCGGTACGATGTGGCACAGCCGCCGGAAGCTCGATGCGGCGGTGGCCGAGAAGACGCGCCAGGACCGGGAGCAGATGTTCGTGACGTTCGACGGCCCGCCGGGCCCGGACGATGATGGTACGACCGCCGCGTCAGCAGGGCGCGAGCCGTAAGGGGAGGAGCCGTCACCGTGGCACGATTCGAGATCTACGTGACCTACAAGAAGGGCATCTTCGACCCGCCGGGAGCCACCGCCGAGCGCGCGCTCGTGAACCTCGGCTACGACGAGGTCGCGTCGGTGAAGATCGGCAAGTACATCCAGCTCGAGGTGGCCGACGGGACGCCCTCCGAGCGCGTGCGCGAGATGTGCGACAAGCTGCTTGCCAACCCGGTTATCGAGGACTACCGCATCGAGACCGTCGGGGAGGCGTAGGCGATGCGGTTCGGAGTCGTACGTTTCCCGGGATCCAACTGCGAGCAGGACGTCGTTCACGCCGTGAACCACCTCGGCTTCGATGCGGGGTACATCTGGCATGGTGACACCAGCCTGGAGGGTTACGACGCGATCGTGCTGCCCGGCGGCTTCAGCTACGGCGACTACATCCGCTGCGGCGCGGTTGCGCGCTTCTCGCCGGTGATGGCCGAGGTGGTGCGGTTCGCCGAGGCTGGCGGGCCGGTCATCGGCATCTGCAACGGCTTCCAGATCCTCACCGAGGCGCATCTGCTCCCGGGCGCGCTCCTGCGGAACACCGGCCTCAAGTTCGTGTGCAAGCCCACGCACCTGCGCGTGGAGGAGAGCGCGTGCCAGTGGCTCGACCTCCCGGCGGACACGGTCGTGAGCATCCCGGTGAACCACAACGAGGGCAACTACACCTGCGACGCCGAGACGCTGCAGCGGCTCCGCGACAACGGGCAGGTCGTGCTGCGGTACTGCGAGCCGGACGGGTCGAGGGCCGAGGGCGGCAGCGCCCCCAACGGTGCGCTCGACGACATCGCCGGTATCTGCAACGAGCGGGGGAACGTGTTCGGCCTCATGCCGCACCCCGAGCGCGTGGTGGACCCCGTGACCGGCGGCACCGACGGACAGGCGTTCTTCACCGCTATCGCGCGCCGTCTGGCCGAGGTGCGCTGAGCGCCTCTCGCGGGTATGCGTTGCGGATTCGGTATCCGTTAAGGGTCTGGTGAGAAGGCGGCCGCGGCCGGTTATAGGGGTCGTGGCACCGTCGTGTCGTACATGAACGTCCGACACGACGGAGGGATACCGATGAGACCGCGAAGAGCGCTCCTTGCCGCCTGCGCATGCATGATGGTCCTGTGCGTGGTGAACCCCGCATACGCCGCCGGCCACCACTCCCACAAGAAGGTCGGCACCGACGGCGGGGTGCCGCGCCGTTGGGACCTGCCCAAGCCGGCCGCCGTCCCCCATCCGGACGTCGCGCCGCCGGGCGCCGGGGGGCTGCTGGGCGACGGCACCAACACCATCTCGTTCGCGGCGTTCGATACCGGCGACATCATCGTCGTGCTCGGCACGACCTTCGGCCATGCGGGGTGCTGGTCCGATGCGCTCTACAGCGCGGCGCGGGGGCTCTCCTCCTACTGCATCTGGAGCGCGAACGTCACACCGGTGAACGGCGTGCAGCTGGAGCAGCCGATCAAGTACCGCGCGTATGACAGGGCGTATGGCCTGTGGGTACCGAGCAAGGCCTCCTACGGAGCAACGGTGATCGGCTACTGCGCGCAGCAGAAGGGCGAGCCGTACAACATCCTCTCGTCCAAGACCGACCAGAGCCGGTGGTACTGCAGCAAGCTGCCATGGGTCGCCTGGAAGCTGAAGGCCGGCGTCGACCTCGATGCCGATGGCGGCTACTGGGTGTGGCCGGTCGACCTTGTGAACGACGGCCAGACGTCGTTGTTCGCGATGTCCAACTGAGGCAGCGCGGCATGCGGAGCTCTCTCAAGCATCGTGCGTGTGCGCTGGCGGCGGCCGCTTGTGTCGCCGCCGCCGGCGCCGCCGGCTGCAACCAGGCGGAGCCGGTCTCCGGGCCGGTGATCGGCGTGCTGACGTACGCGCCGGACAGGATCGTGCTCGTCGATCCGGTGGCACTCTCAGTGGTCGGCGAGGTGCCACTCCGTTCCATGGGGGTCGATCTCACCGCGCTGTCCGAGCCGCGCGGTTTCGCGACAGCGCAGTGCGGTGGCGTCGGCTCCAGCGCTGACGATGCCGTTGCGGTCGTGGACCTGGACGATCCGCCCGTTGCCAGGTATGTGGACCTCCAGTCGCCCAACCCGGGAAGCGTGGAGATCCTTCCCGGAGGAACGCTCGCGGTGGGGCACGGGCTCGTGGTCCCGGACGGGTCTGTGTGCTCGCTCGTGGACCCGGTGGACCGTGTTCTCGTGGCGGAGCGCACACTCGGCAACGTCGCCGGTGCGCCCGTTGCCGCCGCCGGTTTCCTGTGGACGGCAGGCGCCGAGGCGGACGACCTCGCCAGTGCCGACGTCACGCTCCGCCGCACATCGATCGACCTCGCGACGTCGGTGGTGGTCGACCGTCCGGGGCCCGACGGCTGCCTGATCGCCGCCGATCCGGGCGGTGCGGATAGCCTGTTGCGTGTCACGTCCGGCGGTGGAGAGGCGCTGGTGGAGCGGCTCGACGCAGCCTCTCTCACGCCCACCGCATCGGTGCGGCTCACGGGCCTCAGCGACCGCATCTCCTCAGTGACAGCAGCCGGTGCGTACCTGGTGCTCGTGGACGCCACCGGCGAGGACATGAGCGACCCGGGTGGCCCGCTGATCGTTCTCGACGCGGTGTCGCTCGCGGAAGTCGGTCGCATCGATGCGGGCGGGTCGATCAGCGAGGTGACGGCGCTCGACGGCCTTCTCTACGCGGTCACATGGAGCACGGGGGAGTTGCTGGAGATCGATCCGGCGGCAGGAGAGGTCCTGCGCCGTATGACGATACCCGATGCCGACGGGCGCATGATCGAGGTGGCGGCGGTGCCGTGAGCCGGGTACGGGCAACGCGTCGGCAGGCCGTGGTGTTTGGGCTACAATCCAAGCCAGCACCGTCACCACCTTCATGGGGGGCTCTTGATGCCGATTGCCGATCTCTCGCCCGAACTCGCGCCGCAGCTCGCCCTCGAGCTGGGCCTGAAGACAGATGAGTACGAGAAGGTCGTGGACATCCTCGGCCGCACTCCAACCATCACCGAGCTCTACATGTACTCGCTGATGTGGTCGGAGCACTGCTCGTACAAGCACTCCAGGAAGACGCTCAGGATGTTCCCTACGGACGGCCCGCACGTGCTCCAGGGTCCCGGCGAGAACGCCGGCGTGATCCGTGTGGGAGACGGCTGGGCGATCGCGTTCAAGATGGAATCGCACAACCACCCCTCGGCGATCGAGCCGTACCAGGGCGCGGCCACGGGCGTGGGCGGCATCATCCGCGACATCTTCACGATGGGCGCCCGGCCGATCGCGAGCCTCGATTCGCTCAGGTTCGGCACGCTCGACAAGCCGCGGCAGCGCTATCTCTTCGAGGGCGCGGTGGCGGGCATCGGCGGCTACGGCAACTGCCTCGGCGTGCCCACCGTGGGCGGCGAGGTGTACTTCGAAGAGGCGTACGAGGGCAACTGCCTCATCAACGCCATGGCCATCGGCCTCATGCGCGAAGACGACCTCACGCGGGCGGTCGCAGCGGGCCCCGGCAACCTCGTGGTGCTGATCGGCTCGACCACCGGGCGTGATGGGATCGGCGGCGCATCGACCCTGGCGAGCCAGGAGTTCGACGAGAAGGCCGAGGACAAGCGGCCGAGCGTGCAGGTGGGCGATCCGTTCGAGGAGAAGCTGCTGATCGAGGCGTGTCTCGAGCTCCTCGAGAAGGACCTGCTCGTGGCGCTTGGTGATCTTGGCGCTGCGGGCCTTACCTCGAGCGCGAGCGAGATGGCGAGCCGCGGCGGCGTGGGGCTGGATATCGATGTCAGCACGATCCCGGCCCGTGAGGAAGCGATGAAGCCCTTCGAGTACATGGTCTCGGAGAGCCAGGAGCGCATGCTCGCGGTGGTCACACCCGACGACCTCGATCAGGTGCACGAGGTCTGCGAGCGGTGGGGCCTGCGCTCCACGGTGATCGGCGAGGTGACCGATACCGGCCGCTTCGTCGTGCGCGAGGGTGACGATGTCGTTGCCGACATGCCGGCCGCCACGCTCGCCCACGATGCGCCGATCTACGACCCGGCGCGCGAGCGTCCCGCCTACCTCGACGACGTCCAGGCGTTCGACCCGATGTCGCTGGACCATCCCGTGTCGCCCGCAGAGCTGAACGACGTTCTCCTCCGGGTGCTGGCGAGCCCCAACATCTGCTCCAGGAGCTGGATCTGGGAGCAGTACGACCACCAGGTGATGGTGAACACCGTGGTGCGGCCGGGCTCCGACGCCGCCGTGCTGCGGATCGGCGACACCGGACGCGGCGAGACCACTGACCGCGGCATCGCCGCCTCCACCGACTGCAACGGGCGGTACTGCTACCTGGATCCGTACACGGGCGCCCAGATCGCGTTCGCCGAGGCTGCTCGCAACGTGGCATGCACCGGAGCGCGTCCCGCCGCCATCACCGACTGCCTGAACTTCGGCAATCCGGAGAAGCCCGAGGTGTTCTGGACGTTCCACGAGTCGGTACGCGGGCTCGCCGATGCATGCACCGCCTTCGGTGTCCCGGTGATCAGCGGCAACGTGAGCTTCTACAACGAGAGCTTCGGTCAGCCGATCTACCCCACGCCCACGGTCGGTCTCGTGGGCGTGCTCGAGGACGTCTCGGCGCACTGCACGATGGACTTCAAGCACGAAGGAGACGCGATCGTCATGCTCGGCCGCACGCGTCCCGAGCTTGGCGGGAGCGAGTACCTGAAGGTCGTCCACGACATGGTGGCGGGTCGTCCGCCGCGGATCGATCTCGTGGATGAGCGTCTGCTCAACGAGTTCCTCGTGACGGCCATCGGCACCGGCATCGTGCTGTCTGCCCACGACTGTTCCGAGGGTGGCGCGGCGGTCGCGCTGGCCGAGTGTTGCCTGGCAGGTGGTCTCGGCGCCACCGTGGACCTCGACCCGGCGTTGCCGCCGGTAGCGGCGTTGTTCAGCGAGTCGCAGGCCCGGGTGGTCCTCACGGTCGACCCTGACCATTTCGACGCCCTCAAGACGCTCGCGGCCACACACGCCACGCCGTGTGTCCGCATCGGCACCGTGGGCGGCGACCGTCTCACAATCAACGGCCTCGCCGACCTGTCGCTCGGAGACCTGCGTGAGGCGTACGAGACGACCCTCGAGCGGCTGGTGCACGGCGAGGCGTAGCAGGCGGCACGTCCCCCGGCGCGCCACGCGGGCGGGATCGCACGCGTGCTATGCTCTGAGCACGTCGTCGCGCATGAGGAGGCGGGCGTGGAACTGCTCACCGCACTCGGCCTGTCGATCCCGGCAGGGCTGAACGCGTACATCCCGTTGCTCGTGGTCGCCGTGTCCCAGCACTTCGAGTGGCTGCAGCTCAAGGCCCCGTTCGACGTGCTCGGCGAGTGGTGGATGATCGCCGTCATCGCGGTCCTCCTGGTGATAGAGCTCGTGGCCGACAAGATCCCCGCGGTGGACAGCGTGAACGACGTCATCCAAAGCTTCGTGCGTCCCGCTGCAGGTGGCATCGTGGCGGTGGCGGCTGCGGGGAGCGCGGTGGACGTGAGCCCGTGGCTGCTCGTGCTCGCCGGCGTGCTGCTCGCGGGCGGGGTCCACGCCGTGAAGGCGACGGCGCGTCCGGCGCTCAACGTCACCACCGCGGGCGTGGGCACACCGGCGGTGAGTGCGGCCGAGGATGCGGGCGCACTCGCTTTGTCGGTGTTGGCGATCGTGGCGCCGGTGATCGTGATGTTCGTGGCTGCCGGGGTCGTCTACTCGCTCTGGCGGCTGTGGCGCAGACGCCGGACCACCGGCAGCATCGTCGCGGAGCCGTGATGCCCGTGCGCCCTGATCCCGCCGAGCTGCGCGCACTCAAAGACGGACTCCACAGCGCGGATGCGGCCACGCGCGAGGCCGCGCTGTCCCGGGCGGTGGATGTGGTCGCCCGCTCGATCGTCCCCGTGCTGACCGAGGCGCTCGCCACCGGCTCACCCCCGGTGCAGGAGCATGCGCTCCGCACGCTTCGCGAGGTGGCCGACGCCGCCACCGTGGACGAGGTGCAACGGATCCTGCTCAACGAGGGTCCGGATACTGCCGAGCGGATCGCTGCCGCGCTCGATCACGCGCACCTCGATCTCGGACCCGGAATGAACGGGGCATGACGCTCGTGCTATCCTACTCGCCGCACGCCACCCGACTTCTGTGAGGACACGGGACCCCCGAATGAGCGACACCCATCGTGACGACCTCTTCGTCCAGGACGACCGTCCGGATCGCATGGAGGAGGAGTGCGGGGTCTTCGGCGTGTACGCGACGGGTGAAGACGTCGCTCGCATAACCTACTTCGGACTCCATGCCCTGCAGCACCGCGGGCAGGAGTCGGCCGGCATCGCCGTGGCCGACGGCCACACGCTCATGGTCGTCAAGAACCTGGGTCTGGTGGCGCAGGTGTTCTCCGAGGGCGATCTCGACTCGCTGCAGGGGCATCTTGCGGTAGGGCACACCCGCTACTCCACCACCGGTGCGTCGCGCAAGTGGGAGAACGCCCAGCCGATGATCTCGGCGATCGGGCCCAACACGATCGCACTCGCGCACAACGGCAACCTGGTGAACACGGCGTCGCTCAGAGAGCAGCTCTCCACGCTCGGCGTGCGCTTCAGGTCCACCACCGACTCGGAGGTGATGGTCCGGCTTGTGGACCACTTCACCCAGCAGCACGACTCGATCCGTGGCGGTATCCGCGACGCGATGCGGCTCATGCGCGGCGCGTACTCCGTGGTGATGATGTCCGAGAGCGCGCTCTACGCCTTCCGCGACCCGTACGGCGTACGTCCGCTCGTGATCGGCCGCCTGCCGGGCGAGAAGGGCTGGGTCTTCGCGTCGGAGACATGCGCGCTCGACATAATCGGTGCCGAGGTCATCCGCGACGTGGCGCCGGGCGAGCTGATCCGGGTGAAGGGCGGCGTGCTGGAGGCGGAGCAGGCGGTGCCTCCGGAGAAGCCGAGCCTGTGCATCTTCGAGTTCGTTTACTTCGCGCGGCCCGACAGCATCCTGCAGGAGCGCACCGTCTACGAGGCGCGCCGCTCCCAGGGCATGGCCCTTGCGCACACCGCGCCTGTGGAAGCCGACATGGTGATCGGCGTGCCCGACTCCGGTATCCCCGGCGCCGTGGGCTACGCGCAGGGGAGCGGGATCCCGTACGGCGAGGGGCTCGTGAAGAACCGCTACGTCGGCCGTACGTTCATCTCCCCCACGCAGTCGATCCGCCAGCAGGGCATCCGCATGAAGCTCAATCCCCTGCGGCACATCATCAAGGGGCAGCGGATCGTGGTGGTGGACGACTCGATCGTGCGAGGCAACACCTCCAAGAAGCTCGTGCAGCTGCTGCGCGACGCCGGCGCCACCGAGGTGCATATGCGGCTCACGTCGCCCCCTGTGGTGTGGCCCTGCTTCTACGGCATCGACACCGATTCCCAGGACCAGTTGATCGCCGCCACGCATTCGGTGGAGGAGATCGCCGAGTTCATCGGCGCCGACTCGGTCGCCTATCTCCCGCTCGATGACCTCATCGCCTCCACAGGCCGGCCTGCCGAGGAGTTCTGCTCGGCGTGCTTCAGCGGCGACTACCCCATCGACGTGCCCGACTCGATCCGGCGCGGCAAGCTCCGCCTGGAGCAGAACGCGTGACGGAGGCCACGACCGTCCTCGGCGCGCTGCTGCAGGGCGCGCGGTTCGGTCTCGAGTACAACCCGCTCCTGGCTGTCATCGCCGTGGCCGTCTCCGCCGCGCTTGCCGGCCGTCCCCGTCTCAAAGCCTCGCGCCATGCCGAGGCCGCCGGGATCGTAGGGGTGGGCTGGCTCATCGGCGACGGACTCCGCATCCTCGGCCATGCCCGCGACCTTCACGATGGCCTGGCGTCCACGGCTCTCGCAGGCGCACCCGAGTGGGCCGGCTGGGTCTTCCTCGGCGCCTGGGCGCTCGCGTCTCTGGTGATCGGGTACCTGGGCCCGGCGCTCGTGGGTGCGGCGGTGGGACGTCGCGTGACTCACGGCACGGGCTGGCTCGCCGCCGCGGGTGTCGGCGTGGCGCTCACCGTGGCGATCTCGGCGGGAGCCGGGGCGCTAGCGTAGCGATCCACGCACGCTCGCACGGCTGCTTGACTCTCAGGAGTGGCGGTCATACCATCAGTATGAATCCTGGTATGACCGAGAGGGGCGCATCATGACCGCCAAGGTCACCATCTCGCTTCCCGACGAGCTGCTTGAGCGTTTGGACGCCGAGGCCCGTGAGCTCGGCCTTGCTCGGAGCGAACTCGTACAGGAATCGCTTACCACCTACCTCGGCAAGACGGCCGAGCAGCGTGAGGCCGAGGCGCGGCGCGCGCGCATGGAGTGGGCGCTCGAGGGGATGCGCCATTTCCACGAGGGGCGCACGGTGTACGACGATCGGCCATCGCTCGAGATACTGCGCGAGATCCGGGAGACGGATGATTCGGCGCCGTTGCGTGGTCATGAGGATCGTCGGCTGTGAGGCGGATTCCGATAGTGGTGCTCGACGCGAGTGTGGGCGTGAAGTGGTTCAAGCCCGAAGCGGGAAGCGAGAAGGCGCTCGACTTGCTCGACCGCGCGGCGGACGGCGAGGTCTTGCTGGTGGCGCCAACCCACTTTGCGCACGAAGCTCTTTCTGTCGTACGGCGGTACTACTCAGCCGCCGATGTCATGCCTGCGTGGCGCCTGATGGAGCACGCGGGCGTGAGACTCGTGCCGCTCACCGACGATGTCGTCGTTGAGGCCGCGCGTCAGTGCGACGTTCTCGGCTGCTCGTTCTACGATGCGCTCGCCCCGGCGTGTGCGGTGCTGCTGGAGGCCACGCTCGCGAGCGCTGATGCACGTGCGCACGGCGCATTCCCCGGCGTGCTCCTGATCGAGGAGTGATCCGGAGCCGCCCCGCCCGATGAGGGCTGGCGGCGTGGGGTACAATGCACGCGTGCGCGGTCGCGCACACGATCCGAGGGGAGACCATGGCAGCCGACCAGCATCAGGGTCCGGTCGATTACCGCACCGCCGGCGTGGACACCGCCGAGGGCGCGCGCGCCGTCGAGCGCATCCGTTCGCACGTGCGGGCCACGTACCGGCCGGAGGTGATCGGTGACATCGGCGGTTTCGGCGGGCTGTTCTCGGCGAAAGCGTTCAAGGACATGGAGGACCCGGTGCTCGTGAGCGGCACCGACGGCGTGGGCACCAAGCTCAAGCTGGCCCAACTGCTCGACGTGCACGACACCGTGGGTATCGACCTCGTTGCGATGTGCGCCAACGACATCCTCGTCTCGGGGGCCGAGCCGCTCTTCTTCCTCGACTACGTGGCGGTGGGCAAGCTCGAGTCGGCGCGCATGGAGCGCATCGTCGCCGGCATCGCGCGCGGCTGCGAACAGGTGGGATGCGCGCTGGTGGGCGGAGAGATGGCCGAGCATCCGGGCACGATGGATGCTGACGACTACGACCTTTCGGGCTTCTGTGTGGGCGTGGTCGATCGCCCGAAGATGATCACCGGCGAGGCGATCAAGCCGGGCGACGTGATCCTCGGCCTCGGCTCGGGCGGTCTGCACTCAAACGGTTTCTCGCTCGTGCGCAAGGTGCTCGTGGAGGGTCGCGAAAGCGAGCTGTCGCTGCCGAGGGTCGACCTCGGGGGCGCCACGCTCGGAGAAGTGCTTCTCGCGCCGACGCGCATCTACGTCAAGAGCGTCCGCGCCGCGCTCGCCGAGGTCGCGGTCAAGGGCATGGCCCACATCACCGGCGGCGGCATCACGGAGAACCTCGACCGCGTGCTGCCCAAGACGTGCGACGCGCGGGTGGTGCGGGGCGGGTGGAAGGTGCCGCGGGTCTTCGGCCTCGTGCAGGAGGCTGCCGGTATCGACGACGACAGCATGTACCGCACCTTTAACATGGGCGTGGGCTTCGCCCTGGTGCTGGATCCCGCCGAGGCGCCCACGGCCGCGGCGAAGCTGCGCGAGATGGGCGAGTCGGTCTCGGAGATCGGCGAGATCGTCGAGGGAACGGGAGTGGTCATCTATGAGTGAGCGACACCCCCTCGCCCTCGGAGTGCTCGTCTCAGGAAGCGGCACCAACCTGCAGGCCATCATCGATGCGATCGCCGCGGGAACGCTTGATGCGCGCGTTGCCGTGGTGATCTCCAACAAGGGCGATGCGTACGGGCTCGAGCGGGCCCGGCTGGCGGGCGTTCCGGCGGTGCACGTCGATCCGGCCAACAGTGAGAACCCCAAAGGGTACAACCGCGAGATACGCGAGGCGCTCGAGAGCCACGGCGTGGAGCTCGTGGTGATGGCCGGCTACATGAGGCTGCTCGGCGCCGAGGTGCTGCGCGCGTTCCCCGGCGCCGTGGTCAACCTGCACCCGGCGCTGCTGCCCGCGTTCCCCGGGGCCACCGCCATCCGCGAAGCGTTCGAGTGGGGCGTGAAGGTCACCGGCGTTACTGTCCACTTCGCCGACGAGGAGTTCGATCGCGGCCCGATCCTGTGCCAGGAACCGGTCGTCGTTGAGGAGACGGATACGCTCGAGACGCTCGAGGCGCGCATCCACGAGGCGGAACACCGGCTTCTGCCCCGCGCCATCGGCCTGATCGCGTCGGGCCGCGTGCGTGTCGAGGGCAGACGAGTGCATATCAGCGAGGAGTAAGGGAGCATCCGGCTATGGACAACGTGAAGATCAAGCGAGCGCTCGTCTCGGTCACCGACAAGACCGGTGTCGCCGATTTCTGTCGCGCGCTCGCCACTGAGTTCGGTGTGGAGATCGTCTCCACAGGCGGGACCGCCGCCGCCTTGGTGGAGGCGGGGATACCGGTCCGGCCCATCGACGACCTCACCGGCTTTCCGGAGATGATGGACGGCCGGGTCAAGACGCTCCACCCCAAGGTGCACGGCGGCCTTCTCGCACGGCGTGACTCGTCCACCCACATGGCCGAGGCCGAGTCGCAGGGCATCGGGATGATCGACCTGGTGGTGGTGAACCTCTACGCGTTCGAGGACACCGTTGCCCGCGAAGGCGTGTCGCTCGAGGAAGCCGTGGAGAACATCGACATCGGCGGACCGAGCATGCTCCGCTCGGCAGCCAAGAACTTCGAGGCGGTCACCGTGGTGACCGACCCAGTGGACTACTCAGGGATCGTGGACGAGATGCGCGCATCCGGCGGACTCGTCTCCTACGGCACGCGCAAGCGCCTCGCCACCGACGTGTTCAGGATCACCAGCGCGTATGACAGCGCCATCTGGCGGTATCTCTCGGGCTATGGCAGCGAGCCGTTCCCGGAGGAGGTGCGTTTCCGCCTCGACAAGATCCAGGACCTCCGGTACGGGGAGAACCCGCATCAGGACGCCGCGTTCTACCGCTTCAGCGACAGCAAGGAGCACACGCTCGCGCGGTCCACACAGGTTCAGGGCAAGGAGCTTTCGTACAATAACATCCTCGACACCGATGCATGCTGGGCGGCGGTGCGCGAGTTCGAGGCGCCCGCGTGCGTTATCGTGAAGCATATGAACCCGTGCGGTGTGGCGGTCGGCCCCGACCTGGTGAGCGCGTACCAGCGCGCCTACGAATGCGATCCGGTCTCGGCATACGGTGGAGTGATCGCGTTCAACGGCACGGTCACCCCGGACCTCGTGCGGGCCATCTTCGCCAACAAGCAGTTCGTGGAAGTGATGATCGCGCCCGAGTACGACAACGACGCACTCCTGCTCCTGGACCAGAAGCGCAACCTGCGCGTGTTGCGTACCGGAGGCATCCGCCCGGTGGCCGGCCACTACGAGTCGCGCGCCGTTGAAGGCGGGATGCTTGTGCAGATATCCGACGGCGTGACCGAGGATCCGTCACGGTTCCGGGTAGCCACGATCGCCAAGCCTACTGACGAGGAGATGGAACAGCTCCTCTTCGCCTGGCGCGTGGTGAAGAGCGTGAAGAGCAATGCCATCGTGCTCGCCAAGGACTTCGCCACCGTGGGCGTGGGCGCCGGCCAGATGAACCGCGTGAACTCGGCCCGCATCGCGGTGGAGGCGGCGGGGGCCAAGGTGCGCGACTCCGTGTGCGCGTCTGATGCCTTCATGCCGTTCCCCGACACCCTCGAGGTGTGCGCCGACGCAGGTGTGACGGCGTTCATCCAGCCGGGCGGCTCGATCCGCGACGACGAGGTCATCGCGGCCGCGAACAAGTTCGGAGTGTCGATGGTGTTCACCGGCTACCGACACTTCCGGCACTAGAGCATCCGCACGCTGAGAATGCAGAAGCCCGGGCGATCGCCCGGGCTTCTGCGTCTCCACATCGGAGGTCTACTCTGAGTCGGCCATATAGACCGTACGCGTGGGGAAGGCGAACTCGATGCCCTCCTTGTTGAAGCGAGCGTGCAAGCGTTTCACGAACTCGCTTCGCATCGGCCACTGGCGGTTGAACTCGCTGACATGCAGGATCGCCATCCCGGTTACCTGCGAGCCCCCGAACTCGGGGAACCGTATCAGCGAGTCGATGTGCTTGAGCGTCGGCTCAAGGTCGCGTACGACCTCGGCAGCGACATCCAAAGCTACCGCTTCCACCTTGTCCAGGTCCGAGCCGTAGGTGACGCCGAACTCCACGAGCACCGCAACGGCGTCGTGCGGGAGCTTGTAGTTGGTCACGATCGACTGCGCCAGCGTGCCGTTGGGGACGATCACGAGGTTGTCCATCGAGGTGCGGAGGGTCGTCGTGCGCCACGCCACGTCCACGACCGTGCCCTCCTGGCCGCTCTCAAGGAGTATGTAGTCTCCCTGACGGATCTGCTTGGATGCGATGATCTGCAGTCCGGCGAACAGGTTCCCCAGCGTGTCCTGAAGCGCCAGCGAGACCGCCAGACCACCAACACCCAGAGCGGTAAGGACCGGAGTGATCGAGATGTCGAACACGCTGAGTATGGTGAGCGCGCCGATCACCAGGATGAGGCCGCGCGCGATGTTCACGAGCATGCTGGCCGAGGGGATCGCCTCGTTGGCTGCCACCGCCCTGCGTACGACCTTGGCGATCACCCGCATGGCGATCAGCGTGAGGGCGCCGATCCCGATGGCAAGGACGATGCGCGAGATCTCATCGGTGGACAGGTCGAGTCCCAGGAACTGCATGTGGCTCTCCAATCGACGAATACCCGACACATTATACGGGCTGTCCTGCGAGGACCACATAGTGCTGGCGCTCGCGGAGGCGACCGGAGGCGTGACACGCGGGATGTGAGGGGCCAGCACGACACGTTGACCGTGCCACGACGCGTGGTAAACTACCCCTTGCGCTTTGGGCCGGATCGAGTCGACCCGGCACGGAACATGCAGTTCACGGGCCGTTAGCTCAGTTGGTAGAGCAGGGGACTTTTAATCCCAAGGTCATAGGTTCGATCCCTATACGGCCCACCAGCGATACAGCGCTCGTGCGCTGCATATAGCCCCCATCGTCTAGTGGCCAAGGACTCCGCCCTTTCAAGGCGGCAACAGGGATTCGAATTCCCTTGGGGGCACCATAAGACCGCAGGTCACAGGCCTGAAATTCCCTGTTGCGTGCTTGAAATCGGGCAACAACTCATGCCCTCCTGAGAGGCATGCAGAGGGCAAAACCGCAGCGCAGAGGCCATTTCGCTTCATGGCGCTCCTTTTTGGTGCCCAGAAATCCCTGTTGCTGCGAGTCGGCCTGCGACGCCGCCTGTTGCCCGATTTGGTGCCCAAGTCGGTGCCCAAGGTGAGATGGCATAAAAACTACTACAGTTGTCGGTAACTGTGGTAACTTATATGCCATGAGGATACCTTCGGACATGGAGCTCGCGCGCGCGACAGCCGCATTCGAACGTGCTGGCGGAGTGCTCGGCACCTCCGAAGCGCTTGCTGCAGGCATCGAGGAGCGCACGCTCTACTGGATGCGTGATGCCGGTCTCGTCGAGCCGCTCTCCCGGGGGGTCTACCATCTTTCCGCAATGCCCCTGCCCGCATACCCCAGCGTCGCCGCCGTCCTGAGGCGTGTTCCCCGCGCCGTCCTCTGTCTGGTGAGCGCGCTCGAGTTCCACGGAATCGGGACGCAGATCCCGGCCGCTGTGCAGATCGCGCTGCCACGGGGAGTCAAGGCTCCGAGGATCGCTTACCCGCGCATCGAGCGGTTCTCGATGAGCGCCGAGGCCATGGCGGCCGGCGTCGAAGAGCACGACATGGACGGAACGCCCATCCGCGTGTTCGATCTCGCCAAGACCGTCGCCGACTGCTTCAAGTACCGCAATCGCATCGGACAGGACGTGGCCATCGAGGCGCTGCAAGAGACGATCCGTTCTCGTCGGGCGACGCCCGCACAGGTGATGCGATACGCCAAGGTCGACCGTGTCGAGCAGGTCATGCGTCCGTACGTCGAGGCACTGATGTGAGCGTGGGGACCGCGATAGAGGTGCGCCGCCAGCTGAAGGCTCGCGCAGTAGAGCTTGACCTGGACTTCCAGCAGGCGGTTCTCTACTACGCGATGGAGCGGTTCTTGTTCCGACTGTCGCAGACGCAGTGGTCGGAGCGTCTCGTGGTCAAGGGCGCCGTGATGCTGCGCGTGTGGGACGCCGCAGTCGCGCGGCCTACCCGTGACATCGACTTTCTCGGGCGCGTCGACAACACCCCGGAGGCGATCCGCGGCATCGTCGCCGAGTGCCTCGCGATCCAGCTCGACGATGGTCTCGCGTTCGAATCTGAGATCCACGCCGAGCCCATCATCGTCGAGGGTCGGTATCCTGGTGTCCGCGTGAAGGTCGCGGGTGACCTGGGCGGGGCTCGGTTCGTGCTTCGGCTCGACGTCGGGATCGACGACGCCGTCGTGCCGGATCCTGGTTGGGTCGACTACCCCGTTCTGCTGCAGGATGAGTCTCCGAGGATCCTCGCTTACCAACCCGCCACCGCCATCGCCGAGAAGTTCCAGGCGATGATCGAGATCGGTCTGGCCAACAGCCGGATGAAGGACTACCACGACATCTGGATGCTGTCGCGCACTCTCGAGTTCGTTGGCCAGGATCTCGCGGACGCCATCCGCGCGACGTTCGAGCGCCGCGCGACGGAGCTGCCAGTCGAGACACCTTCCGAACTCACGAGCCAATACACCGGGCAGCCGGAGACGTCGCGGATGTGGGACACGTATCGGAAGGGGTTCCCGGAGCCAGCGGGGGACCTGCCGAAGGATCTCCAGGAGATTGCCGACGCTATCGCCGCATTCGTGATGCCCGCCGCCATCTCGGCGGCCAGCAGTGTGGCCTTCGACAAGACGTGGACGCCCACGTCCGGATGGGCGCAGGGAAGCTGACGGCTCGGAGGACCGAGTGCCACCCGGCGCTTCGATATCCCCCGGACTTGTCGCCCGATTTGTCGCCCAAATACCTGGTGACTGTTGGTACTCGTTGGTACCTATTGGGACTCGCCGCAGCTCCGCTGTACCAACGAGTCCCAACGAGTCCCAATAGTCACAAGCACTTTCAGGATTCGAATTCCCTTGGGGGCACCACAAAACCGCAGGTCAGAGTGCCTGAGTAGCCCGATTTCGAGTGCGAAATCGGGCTACAAGTATCTTCGGGGGCGAGAGCGCGTGGGGTGAAGGCGCAGCTCAGAGGGTGTGTGGAAGCCTTGATGCGCTCCAACAGCCAGCTTCCGGCCGAGAAGCGACCACAATCGTTAAACGAATCAGATAGCCAACCGATGATGTCGTTAATGACTCACTGAGTCGTTCACTCCCACGTCGCATCGTGCCAACCCTAAGTGCACCTCATCTCACCAGTGTCTCGAAGCTCGCCGAGCACGCGCACGACCCAACAGCATGAGGTTGCACTCGCCCCACATACGAAGGACTCCGCCGCAAGCGCGGCGGAGTCCTCGCAGCTGACACCGGCGCATCTGAGCCGGTGACTGCCGTATGTGCTACATGCCGAGGATCGTCTTCACTCTTGTCTCGACTGCTGTGCTCAGGGCGCTGGAGCCGCCGAAGAACCTGACGGCTTCGATGTCTGCCTTGTTCGCCTCAAGCGCTGCCTCAGCGTGGGCGTCGAGCGCATCCGGGGTCGTCAGCAGCATCACGGTACGCTGCAGACCGGCTACCGGGCCACCTGCAAGCGCATCGGGGAACGAAGCGCCGCTTGCGATGCCAACGCCGTCCCACAGCAGGCCCGCGTCCACACCCGCCTGCGCGATCAGGGCCGCTGTCTCGTACCGGTTCGCGCCACCCTGGCGGTCGACATTGTCAGCTCCAAGCTTGCCTTCGACGTACGCCTGAACCGCAGGAGTGACTGCGCTCGTCCCACCAAGGATCATGACGTCCGTGGTATCCACGGGCAGGTATACCGAGTCGGTGCTGGCAAGCAGCACCGGCCAGTCGAGTCCCGCAGCAAGCGGAGCGCCTGCGAGTGCGTCCGGGTAGTTGGCGCCCGTTGCCACCAGAGCTGCGCCGCTATACGTGTCACCAAGGATGTCGATGACCCGGGCCGCCACGGCGCGCGAAGTGGCGTAGCGGTCGGCGCCGGCCAAGCGGAATACGTACCCGTCCACCAGCCCGTAGAGCTCGTCTTCAACGGCTCCCGACACCGCGCTTGTTCCGCCCACGATGTAGACGTACTTGGCGCCCAGGCGCTCGACCTCGGCCGCCACCTCGCCCGGTACGGCATCCGGAGCGGTCAGGAGGACCGGGCCGGCAACAGCGCCCGCTAGCGCTGAGGCGCACAGCGCGTCCGGCCAGTCTGCGCCGGTGGCGAGGACCACGGTATCGGCCCCGTACGGGAATGCCTGCTCGGAAACGGCAACTGCCGTGCTGTATCGGTTGTCACCGCTGAGACGGTCGCTGCCGGGATCGACCGGTGACTCGAGGCCCACCACGTAGACCTGGTCGTAGTCGCTTACCTCCTTGGCCGGTGAGACATCTCCTGTGCCCGCCGGGTCGTAATACGCGGCGCCGAGGGTTCTGATGTCTCGCCCCTGCTCCCAGGAGAACGCAAGCCACTTGCCGTCTCCGCTGAGGGAGAGATCGTAGATCTCGCTGCCCGGGGAGGAGCCATCAGCCGTGACGATCACTCGCTCGAACTTCCCGGTGGCCATGTCCCGGACGTAGACGTCCTGGGCGTCGTTGGTGTCGTCGGCGACGTGATCGCGACCGGAGAAGAACGCCACACGCATGCCATCATCGCTGATGGTCCCGCTGCGCGCGCCACGGTCGGGCGAGAGCGCTGTCTCGGGTGTCTCGCTCGCCCAGAGAAGCTGCTCATCGATCACCGACCACACGTAGACGTCCGAACGTTCGTTGTCGTCATCAGGCACGAGATCCACGTCCGTCGTGAACACGATGAACGCACCATCTCCGGTCATCTGCATGTCCTCAAGACGATCGCCGGGCGAGGACCCGTCGCCGGTGATATCGGCATATGTGTACTCGCCGGTCTCCATATCGCGGATGTAGAGATCTTGCTCGCCGTTCGTGTCCTCTGGGACCAGGTCGCGCCCCGTGTAGATGCCAACGTAGCGGCCATCGTCACTTACTCCCGCGCATCGTGCGCCGCGGTTGGGCTCCAGGGCGGATGTCGGCGTCTCGCTCACCCATACGAACTCGTCGGTCGCCACGGACCACCCGTATACGTCCGTTCTGCCGTTCGTGTCTCCCGGAACAATACCGTCCCACCTGACTTCGATGGTCACGAACTGCCCGTCGCCGCTGATGCGGATCTCATCGACGTTGTCGCCCATCGGCGTTCCATCGCCCAGCGGGTCAAGCAGCGTGTACTCGCCGGTCTCCATATCGCGGATGTAGAGATCCTGCTCGCCGTTCGTGTCCTCAGGGACCATGTCGCGGCCTGTGAGAAACGCCACATAGCGGCCACACTTGCTTATCGCCGACGATCGCGCACCGCGATCAGGCTCCAGGGCGCCCGAAGGCGTCTTGCTCGCGAGGTACGTGGTCGACGCGATGGTGTCTCGGACGAACACGTCCCGTTCGCCATCAATGAAAGTGTTCTGATCGTCCGGGGAGAGGTTGGACGCGCGCGAATCGAATGCCACGTAGCGCCCGTCATAGCTGATGCTGATGCCCCGGCTCGAGCCGTCACCGGGATCGCCTGCGGGGGAGGCGCTCACCAGGTCCGGTCCAAGGTACCGCCACCATCCTCCGTATGCTGCGCCCGGAGATAATGCGAGCAGCATCACGACTGCTATCGCGAGTGCGACCACGCTCCTCGCTCGCCGATGTCGTGATGTGGCCGTCCGTCGGTTGCCCATGCACGCCTCCTTCTCTTGTGAGCTTTGGTCACGATCCAGCGCAGGGCCATACAGCGTGTGTGCCGACCGTCGCTAAGGCTCCCCCGCATATCCATGCGATTCCCAAAACCTGGATGCTTCAACCGTATGCCGTCGGTGTCGCTGCCGCGGACGTTCGTGTTCGTGGACTCGCCGTCGCCGCCTCCCGTTTGAACGTATCAGCCTCTCGACTGAACGCACAGGAAGGTGTAGAGTTAGCATGTACTAAGTCGGCGATACCGCTGACACGGCACAGCACTGATCGGGAGGTGGCAGCCATGCCACGAGGCGATGGTAGTGGACCGATGGGGCAAGGCCCCATGACAGGACGAGGCGCTGGGTACTGCGTCGGCCCCGCAGACGTGCCTCCGGCACGCGGGTTCTTCGGGCGCGGCCTGAGGCGAGGCGCAGGCCGGGGTTTTGGTTTCAGGGGCGCCGGTTACGGCCCCGCCGCTCCTGGTTCCTACGACCCTGAAGCCGAGAAGCGTTTCCTGAGCGATCGGGCAGACGCCTTGAGCGCGGAGCTCGATCGCGTGAAGAGGCTGCTCAAGGACACCGGATCGTCAGATTCATAAGGCCGTGCACGATCTCGAATGGCCCGGACCACACAGGAGAGTCGATATGCCCAGGCGAGGACCAAGGAGAGGGATGTGGGGCAGAGGTATGGCCTCGGCCCTGCCCCAGCACGCTGCAGGCGATACGCTGCTCGCGCTCCGTACGGGCGAGATGGCGCGGATCGCCGAGATCCTCGGCGGTCCACAGCTCGAAGCCCGGCTGGGCAATATGGGCCTGCGGCTTGGCAAGCAGGTCACCAAGGCAGGCGCGATGCCTGCCGGCGGACCGGTCACGGTGGAGTGTGATGGCTTCCGAGTGGCCCTCGGGCGCGGGATAGCCGGCCGCGTGAGGGTGGAGCCACTGCAGGACCCCTCGGCTCCCGCCGGGCGTGAAGGCGCGAAGCCGTGAGCCGCCAGGCGGGCAGCATGACCCCGAGCGCCCCTGCATCCGATAGGGGCGCTCTTCGTGTGCTGCTGGTGGGCAACCCCAATGTAGGCAAGAGCGTCGTCTTCTCGCGCCTCACCGGGGTGGGCACGATGAGCTCCAACTATCCCGGCACCACGGTCGAGTTCCTCGAAGGCGAGATGCGCCTTGCGGGCGCCCGGGTGCCGGTGATCGACGTACCGGGCACCTACAGCCTCGAGGCGACGTGCGCTGCCGAGGACGTGGCCTGTGAGATCGTGGACAAGGGCGGCGTCGTGCTCAACGTGGTGGACGCCACGAATCTTGAGCGCAACCTTGCCCTGACCCTGCAGCTCCGGCAGCGTGGCCTTCCCATGGTCGTTGCCCTGAACCTCTGGGACGAGACCAAGCACCGCGGCATCACTATCGACCACGAAGCGCTCTCGCGCCGCCTTGGCGTGCCCGTGGTGCCCGTCTCGGCCATCGCCGGTGTAGGCATCAAAGAGCTCGTCGACGTGCTGGAAGCGGTCGCCGCCTCGGACGCGCCCGAGCCCCGGGCGCCGGGCGACGTCTGGTGCGAGATAGGCTCGATCATCTCCGAGGTGCAGCACATCGAGCCGAAGCGGCACACGTGGCGTGACCTGCTCGAAGAGGCCAGTGTCAGGCCGGTGAGCGGCACGATCATCGGTGCCGCGGTCATCGTCGCGGCCTTCGCGTTCATCAGGTTCGTCGGCGAGTCGATCATCGGGCTGGTGATGGACCCGCTGTTCGAGGGACTCTGGATGCCGGTGGTCTCAAGCCTGTCCGAGGCGCTCGGAGGCGGCGGGTTCGTCCACGACATCCTGGTGGGCAGCTACGTGATGGTGGATGGTGCGCGCACCCTCGACCTCGTGCAGTCCTTCGGCCTGCTCACAACGGGCCTCTACGTGGTGTTCGGCATGGTCCTCCCGTACGTGTTCGCGTTCTACAGCGTGCTCGGTCTGATGGAGGACGCGGGCTATCTGCCGAGGCTCGCGATACTGCTCGACAGCCTGATGCATCGCCTGGGACTGCACGGCTACGCGGTGATCCCGCTCCTGCTCGGCTTCGGCTGCAACGTGCCGGGCATCCTCGCCACGCGCGTGCTCGACACTCGTCGCGAACGCTTCATCGCCGCAACGCTCATCTCGATCGGCGTACCGTGCGCCTCGCTGCAGGCGATGATGTTCGGGCTGTTGGCGCCCCACGGCCTGCAGTACGTACTGCTCGTGTACGGGATCATGGCGATCGTGTGGTTCGTGCTCGGCAACATCCTGCGGCTCACGAGCAAGGACTTCCTGCCGGAGATCATCCTGGAGATCCCGCCATATCGGCGGCCGTCGTTCACCACACTGTGGAAGAAGCTCGCCATGCGCCTCCGCGGTTTCTTGCTTGAAGCGGTGCCGGTGGTGCTCGTCGGAGTGGTGGCGATCGATCTCGTCTACATGAGCGGCGCCTTCGAGGCGATCGCTGGTGCGGTCGAGCCCCTCATGGAGCAGGTGTTCGGGCTTCCGGCGGAGGCCGCGCTGGCACTCGTCCTCGGCTTCCTGCGCAAGGACGTTGCCGTGGGCATGCTGGCGCCGCTGGCTCTCGCGCCGCTGCAGCTCGTGAAGGCCTCGGTCCTGCTCACGCTCACATTCCCCTGCGTGGCCACCTACGCCGTGATGCTGCGCGAGCTGGGGTGGCGTGATACAGCGAAGGCGACCGGGCTGATGGTCGCGGTCGCCCTCTCGGCCGGCGTCGTGATGAACCTCCTGTTCTGAGCGGGCGCCTTGCCGGGCATACCAGGTGCGTGAAGGGTGGTGCGTGAGCATGTCGGAGACATCCGCTCCCAGGCACGTCTACGGTCCCGTCCCCTCCAGACGGCTCGGTCGATCGCTCGGTGTCGATCTCGTGCCCTACAAGACGTGCACGTACGACTGCGTGTACTGCCAGCTTGGCCGCACCACTCATCTCACGATCGAGCGTCGTGCGTATGTCGACGTGGACATCGTGCTCGACGAGATCGAGCGCGCGCTCGCGCGCGATCAGCAACCCGACTACATCACCCTCGCCGGCTCAGGAGAGCCTACGCTCGACCTGGGCATCGGGGAGATCATCGCCGGCATCAAAGGGTTCACGGAGGTGCCGGTGGCGGTGCTCACCAACGGGTCGCTGCTGTGGGTGCCGGAGGTGCACGACGCGCTCATGGCCGCGGACCTCGTGGTGCCCTCGCTCGACGCTGGTGACCGCTCGTGGTTCCACCGGGTCAACCGGCCCCATCCGGCGATCGATTTCGACACGATGCTGGGCGGTCTGGAGGCGTTCACCAGGGTGTTCCCGGGGGAGGTCTGGCTCGAGATCATGCTGCTCGCCGGTACCACCGGCACGCCGGAACAGATCGCTTCGATCGCCGATCGCGTGCGCAGGATCCGTCCCGACCGCGTGCAGCTCAACACCGCCTGGCGTCCTCCCGCCGAGGCAAGCGTGCACCCCGTTCCCGACGTGCGGCTGGAGCGGTACGCGAGCGCGTTCCCGGGTATCGTCGACATCGTGGCCGAGCGGCCGGAACACCTGTCCGAGGGCGGCGGCAAGGCCGCCATCGAAGACGAGGACATCTTCACCCTGCTGGAGCGTCGGCCCTGCACCCTGGAGGACATCGCCGAAGGGCTCGGAGCGCACGTGGCCGAGGTGCTCAAGCGTCTCGATGCGCTCAGGGTGGCCGGGCGTGTCACCACGTCTGCGCGTGAGGGCCGGACCTTCTGGATTCCGTCCTGACGTGACATGGGGGTGGGGTAGTATCTGGGTGTGCACGTGACCTGCAACGAACCCAAGGGAGATGTCGACCATGGCCGAGACGGCCCCTGACGGACCGCCTGCCCCTGAGAAGCGCGGCTGCTTCACGGTGGCGCTCGGCATCGCGCTCGTGCTCGTCGGCATACCCATGCTCGTCTGCCCCGGTCCCGGTATGGCGGCGGTGGCCGCGGGCATCGGCATGATCGGCGTCGGTCTCGGCCTCAAGCGGAAAGCGGAGGAGTGATGGAGGCCCGGTCCAGCGTGCACATCGGCCAGCCACCGGAAGCGGTGTTCGACTTCATCTCCGATCCGGCGAACGATCGAGCATGGCGTTCGCACCTCGTCTCCTCGCGAGGCGACATCACCGGCGCGGGAGACCGTGTCACGCACACCTACTCCTACCAGGGCCGAACGGCTACGACCGAACTCGAGGTGACCGAGTACACCCGCCCCGAGCGGCTGACTCTCGCTATCCGCGACCCCGCGAAGATCCGGATCTCGCTCGGCTGTCGCGCCGAGGACGGGGGGACACGCGTGACCGCCTCGATCCGTGGCGAGTTGCCTCTCGCGGCCAAGATGTTCGCAGGACGGATACAGCGGGAGGCGGACCAGCTGGTACGCACCGATCTCGCGGGCCTCAAGCGGGTCCTGGAGACACCCTGACTGCTATCATGCAGATGAGCGCCCATACCATTCACGCGAGTATCCGGACCTCCTGCACGCGTGAGTGCTGACGTCCCGCGTCGATGGGAGGGGGAGCATGAGCGGTAGGCTTGCGGTCGTCCGCGCGATCCTGGCATGCGCGTGCCTGCTCGTACCGTCTGTCACCTCGTGCAGCGCGTCTGACGAAGCTCCCTCGGCTGAGCCGGCGCAGGTGCGGCTCGGCCTCAGTCGCGAGAACCTCTCAGCGTTGGCGTATGTGGCCGACAACGAGGGCATCTTCGGCGAGCACGGGCTTGACGTGGAGCTCGTGGAGTATTCCAGCAGCCAGATTGCACATGAAGCGGTCGTCACCGGTGAAGTGGATGCTGCGCTGTGCGCTGACACGCCCATCGTGCTTGGCGCACTCGCCGGGCACCCGGTGACGATCATCGTCACCGTGGCGACCGACAGCAACGACATCCGGATCGTGGCCCGTGCCGATGCCGGGATCTCGCGCCCTGAAGACCTTGCCGGCAAGCGTATCGGTACGCGCAAGGGGACCGCCGCTCACTTCTTCCTGCACAGCTTCCTGATCATGAACGGCATGTCCGAGCCGGATGTTGACGTCGCATTCGGGTCGTTCGAGGCGGTGACCGAGGCGGTGATCTCTGGCGAGCTCGATGCAGCCGCTCTCAGGCAGCCGTTCATCTCACAGCTCGAGGAGGCGCTCGGTGACGAATTCGTGCTTTTCGAGGAGTATGGTCTGTACGGCAAGACGATGAACCTGTGCGTCAGCAACGACACCACGCTCCCGGACGACGTGCAGGTGAGGTTGATACGCTCGCTCGTGAGCGCAGAACGACTGATGCTCGCGGATTCGTCAACCAGGCCGGCCGAGTACGTAGCGTCCTCCCTCGACATAGATATCGATGACCTCTGTGATTGAATGTTCTCCGAGGGGGCGGTCAGCCTCAGCCAGGCGCTCGTGATGACCCTGGAGGACCAGGCCCGCTGGGCGATCAGCGCCGATGTCGTTGCCGATCCCGTCCCGTTCGACGCGCTGGCTCTGATTGAGACCGGGCATCTCGACTCGGTCGACCCCGACAGGGTGAGCGTCATCAGATGAAGATCCGCGATCGCATCCTGTGGAGCGTGGTCACGGCCATCGCGATCGCGGTCGCCACATCGGTGGTGCTGTGGACGGGCCTCGATTCTGTGCGAACGGCCGTGGAGCGCAACGACGCGGTCGCCTCCGCGCTCAACCAGTGCTTCGAGCTCTCAGCGCTCACTACCGACTATCTGGTCTATTACGAGCCGCGCGCGCAGCGGCAGTGGACTGAGAAGCACGACAGCCTCGGGGCGGCGCTTGCGGCGCTCGACAACGATGTCGCGCGAGACGAAGTGATCCTTGAGCGCGTGAGGGAGCGGCATGTCGAGGCGGAACAGGTGTTCAATGACATCGTCGAGGCACATGCGCGGGGCGAGAGCGGTGAGTTCGGCCCCGAGGTGTCTCGTGAGCTTGAGATCCGCCTGACGGCGCGGCTCTTGATCGTCATGCAGTCGATGGTCTCCGATGCGGTGACGCTTGGCGAGCACTCGTCCGTGGCGGCGATAGAGGCGCAGACCAGGACGACCAACATGGTGCTCGTGATCGCGCTTGGCGCGGTCGTGGTGATGGGGGGCATCGGCGTGTCCACGCTCTTCACGGTCGTGCGGCCGCTCGAACGGCTACGCATGGCCGTGCACGAGGTGGGCCAGGGTGACCTGGACGTGCGAAGCGGCGTTGACAGCACCGATGAGGTGGGCGATCTCGCCACTGCGTTCGACGGTATGGTGGGCGCGCTTCAGCGTTCGTACGAGCAGCTGGAGTCGGAGATCAGCGTGCGCCGAAACGCCGAGGCGGAGCTGAGCGAGTACCGCGACCACCTCGAGCACCTGGTGGACGAGCGTACCGAGGAGCTCTTGAGGCTCAACGAGGACCTTACCCGTGCAACGCGCGCCAAGGATGACTTCCTCGCCTCGATGAGCCACGAGCTGCGGACCCCGCTGAACTCCATCATCGGCTTCACGGAGATCATGCTCCGGGGTCTTGCCGGCGACCTCAACGAAGAGCAGCGGCGGCAGCTCCGCATGGTGCACGAGTCGGGGCAACAGCTCCTGCTCCTGGTGGACGACGTGCTCGATCTGGCGCGCATCAACGCTGGGCATATCAAGGTGAGCGCCGAGGAGTTCTCGCTGGTGGAAGCGGTGAGCCGGCTGACGGAGATGATGCAGCCGCTCGCAGTCGCCAAGGACCTCGATCTCTCCTATCGCTTCGACGGCAACGCGCCCTACGCGATACGCAGCGACCGCGGGAAGATCGATCAGATCATGCTCAACCTACTGTCCAACGCCATCAAGTTCACCGAGGAGGGCTCGGTGCTGGTGGTCGTGCGTCCTCACGGCGACTCGATGGTGGCGCTGGACGTCATCGACACGGGCATCGGGATCCCGCCCGAGGAGAGGGAGTCGATATTCGAGCAGTTCCACCGCGGCCATCATGATCTCGCCGCCACCCACCCGGGTACCGGTCTGGGGCTGCCGATATCGAAGCGTCTTGCGGAGGTCCTCGGGGGCCGTCTCGAGGTAGAGAGCGGCAACGGTGACGGGTCGGTGTTCACCCTTGTGGTGCCGATCGCTCATCCCTCTGAACGTATCGAAAACGGATAGAAAAGAAGGAATCCGTCTTGGCAAGAGGAAATCCCTCTTGTAACGTGGCGTTACAATGCTCGGCCTCGGGAGGGAACATGGGCGTCTACTATCTGGATGAACGGCAGTTCACCGCGTTCGTCACTGCGGTGATCCAAACGAAACGCGTGGTCGGACCTGTGGCACGTCGTGCCAGGTTCGCGTACGAAGACCTGGAGAGCGCTGACGACCTGCGGCTGGATTTCGACGTCACCATCCTGCCGCCGAAGTCAGTGTTCTTCCCGCCGGCACAGGCGATCGCCCGCTTCGATGGCGATGAGGTCTCGAGTTGCATCTGTCCGGTCGACACCGTGCTCTTCGGCGTGCACTTCTACGACGTGAAGGCGATCGACCAGCTCGACTTCCTGTTCCGCGAGAACAACGCCGACTGGGACTACCTGTGCCAGCGCGAGGCCACCACGATCGTCGGCTCGAACATCCAGGCGGTGTCATCGCGCGCATTCTGGGATTCGGTGGGCACGGAGGTCCAGCCGCTGGGCCACGACGCGTTCCTTACCAAGGTCGGCTCCGGCTACGTGTTCGAGACCCGTACTGCCAAGGGCGAGGCGCTCCTGGAGTATGGCGACTTCCGCGAGGCCACGCAGGACGAGATCGCCGAGGCCGAGCGTGTGAACGCCGCCGTCATGGGCACGTGTCCCGAGCGGCTCGCCTACACCACCGAGGAGATCGCCGAGAAGGTCCGCGACTCCTTCGGTAACGAGAAGATGTGGGACGAGCTGGCCGAGCGCTGCTTCTCGTGCGGCTCGTGTAACACGGTCTGTCCCACGTGCTACTGCTTCGACGTGGTGGACTCCTGGAACCTCGACCAGAAGTCGGGGTCGCGCACGAGGTATTGGGACGCGTGCCTTACCCGGGAGTTCGCGGCGGTGACCGGCGCAGGCGGCTCCAAGGAGAACTTCCGCGAGCACCACAGCTCGCGGTTCCGCCACCGGTTCATGCGCAAGACGACCTACCTCAACGACAAGCTCGGCGGCCCGGCGTGTGTAGGCTGCGGGCGCTGCTCGCAAGCGTGCACGGCCGATATCGCCGACCCTGTCCGAGTCATCACCAAGATCATGGAGTGGACGTCATGAGTACCCAGACGATGCAGTCCAACGGATGCCAGTGCGAGCAGGAGAGCCTCTTCCTGCCGCGGAAGGCGAAGATCCTTCACACCGCCCAGCCCACCGCGAGCGAGAAGCACTTCACGCTCCAGATGGTGGACGGCGAGCCGTTCGAGTTCGAACCGGGGCAGATCCTCGAGGTGGGCGTGATGGGGTTCGGCGAGATCCCCATCGGCATCGCCAGCTCACCCACACGCACCGGGACCTTCGACATCGTGGTGCGCACCGTGGGCCGAGTGTCCACCGCCATCAACACCAAGGATGTGGGCGACACGCTCATGGTCCGGGGGCCGCTCGGCCACGGGTTCCCGCTTGAGAAGCTGCGGGGACAGGACGTGCTGATCGTGGCTGGCGGTATCGGGCTGTGCCCCACGCGGAGCCTCATCCAGTACATCCTCGACACGCGTGAGGAGTTCGGGCGATTCGTGCTGTTCTACGGGGCGCGCGATCCGCTGCAGTTGCTGTTCACCGAGGACCGCGTGACGTGGCGCGCATCCAAGGTCATCGAGTACCACGAGACCGTGGACCGCGCAGACGTCCACTGGACGGGCAACGTGGGCGTCATCCCCACGCTCTTCAAGAAGGTCAACATCTCGCCCGACACGCGCGTGGTGATCTGCGGTCCTCCCGTCATGTTCAAGTACGTCATCGCCGAGTTGGATGCCATCGGCATCTCGCGCGAGAACATCTACGTGGACCTGGAGCGGCGGATGAAGTGCGGTGTGGGCAAGTGCGGCCACTGCCAGATCAACGACAAGTACGTCTGCGTGGACGGCCCCGTCTTCACCTACGCGGAGATCGAGTCGCTCGAGGAGGCGATCTGACATGTCGAAGCCCAAGCTCGCGTTCTTCGATTTCGCCGGGTGCGAGGGGTGCCAGATCGAGTTCACCAACCTCGGCGACGAGGTGATCCTCGGACTGCTGGAGCACGTGGATATCGTGGAGTTCCGCGAGGCCATGACCGAGACCACCACCGAGCGCATCGATATCGCGCTCGTGGAGGGCAGCTTCACGATGGAGAAGGACCGCGAGCGGCTGCGTGACATCCGCAACCGTTCGCGCATCGTGATCGCCTATGGCGCGTGCGCTTGCACCGGAGGCATCAATGCGCTGCGCAACCACCAGGACGACTATCACGAGTGCGTGTACGGCCCCGACGCCCGCATGCCGCACCTGCAGAGCGGCCCGGCGCTGCCTATCTCGGCCGCCATCAAGGTCGACTATTACGCGCACGGCTGCCCTGCCAGCAAGGACGAGCTCGTGCGGATACTCTCCGCGTTGCTGCACAACGACCGGCCGCTCATCCCGTCGTATCCCGTGTGCGTGGAGTGCAAGCGCAACGGCACCGTCTGCCGGTTCGACGAGGGCGACTACTGCATGGGGATGGTGGCGCGCGCCGGATGCGGCGCCCCGTGTCCCGCGCTCGGCATACCTTGCGAGGCGTGCCGGGGCTTCGTGGACGAGCCCAACCTGCGGTCGCTTGAGACCGTGCTCATGGAACGCGCCGGCTTCAGCCAGGAGCGCGCGATCGGCAAGTCCCGGATGTTCACGGCCAACCTGAGGAGTTAGCGCCATGCTTCAGAACGTAGACATCGACATCCATCACCTGACCCGCGTCGAGGGCCACGGCAACATCGTGGTGAACGTCACCGACGGCACGATCGAGACGTGTGAGTGGCAGGTTCCCGAGAACCCGCGCTTCTTCGAGGCGATGGTGCGGGGCCGTCACTACACCGAGGTGGCGCGCATCACCAGCCGCATCTGCGGGATCTGTGCCGTGGGGCACACACTCGCCTCCGTCACCGCTACGGAGGCGGCGCTCGGCATCGAAGTGACGCCCCAGACACGGAAGCTGCGCACGGTCCTCAAGCATGCCGAGAACTTCGACAGCCACGTGCTGCACGTGTACCTGCTTGTGGCGCCCGACCTGTTCGGCGCCCCCTCGGTGTTCCCGCTCATCCCCACGCACGGCGAGGTGGTGGTGCGCGCGCTGCGCCTCAAGCGCCTCGCGCACGAGTGGGGCTCGCTCATCGGCGGTCGTACCACGCACCCCATCACGGTGCTGCCGGGCGGCTTCTCCAGTCTGCCCTCCGCGCGCGACCTCAAGGCGATGCGCGACCGGCTGGTCGACGCCGTGCCCGACCTCGAGGCCACGGTGGAGACGATCCTCTCGGTAGCCGACAAGCTTCCCGCGTTCGACCGTCCCACCGAGTACATGGCGGTTGCCGAGGACGGGCAGTACGGCTTGTTCAGCGGTCGTGTCGAGACCGTGCTCGCCGACGGCGACCGCGCCGTCTACGACGTGAAAGACTACCTGGACATCACCAACGAGTACGTGGTGCCGCAGTCCACGGCCAAGCATACGAAGAACCGTCTCCGCAGCTACGCTGCCGGGGCGCTCGCGCGCTTCAACGTCAACTACGACCAGCTCCATCCCGAGGCCAAGAAGGTGGCCGAGACGCTCGGATTGGCGCCGGTGTGCGCCAATCCGTACATGAATTCGGTGGCGCAGGTCGTGGAATGCGTGCACGCGGTGTACGAGAGCGTGCGGCTGATCGACGAGCTGCTGGAGGAAGGCCTGAAGGATGAAGGCCTGGTACAGCCGACCCGATATGACAGCGGCGTGTCGGCGGTGGAGGTGCCACGCGGCATCCTCTATCACGACTACAGCTACGACGAGGACGGTCTGTGTACCCGTGCGAACTGCATCATCCCCACCAATCAGAATCACGGGAACATCCAGGTGGACTTCGAGGAGCTCGTGCCGCAGCTGCTCGAGGCCGGAGCGCCGGAGGACGACATAGCGCTCAAGCTCTCGATGCTGGTGCGCGCGTACGACCCCTGCATCTCGTGCTCCACGCACCATCTCGACGTGGAGTTCGTGCGGTAGTCAGTGACGGCATCAGTGCGGTCGCCCGTCTGAGCATCGGCGGCGTGCGCCGCGTGCGGAGGTATAGATGCGGTATCTGATCGGCATCGGCACGTATATGGGGCTGGACGACTCGATCGGTCTGAGGATCGCCGAGGCGATTGCCGAGCGCGGACTCGAACGCGGGTTCCGGGCCGTCGAGCTGCAGGGCAACCTGCTCGACCTGCTCCACTACCTCGATCCCGGCACAGACTCCGTTCTCGTGGTCGACTCGGCGCGTATGGGGCTCGCCCCGGGGGAGTACCGGTTCTTCTCGCCCGAGGATGTGATCTCGCGCAAGAGGCTCGACGGCATCAGCACCCACGAGGGGGATCTGCTCAAGGTGCTCGACTTCGCGCGTGAGATCAACGTCACGCCTCCGCCGATCACGCTCCTCGGCATAGAACCTGCTGGAGTGGTGCCAGAGATGGGCCTCTCGGCAGAGCTCGAGCAGCGTTTCCCCGAGTATCTCGAGGCCGCCACCGGGTTCTTCGCCAACGCGGTGTAGCGGCCGGGGGGCCACGCCGTCGGCGACGGAGCGTGCTATGGGCAGGATCGCGCGGAGAGCGACAGGAATGGCGGTTCTGCTGACGGCAGCCCTGATTCTCTCCGGCTGTTCGGTGGCGCCAGGCGCACCTGGTGTGGTCCGGGCGCCAGACGAGTCCGCGCCGGTCGGCGCACCGTCCGGTAGCGTCGAAGGAGGAGAGGACATGGCGACCATCTACCTTGCTGGCGGTTGCTTCTGGGGGCTGGAGAAGTACTTCTCTCTGGTGAACGGCGTTGTGGCAACCGACGTGGGCTACGCCAACGGCACCACCGACTCGCCCTCGTATGAGGAGGTCTGCTCCGGACGGACGGGTCATGCCGAGACCGTGCGCCTGGACTACGACCCCGCTGTCGCGCCGCTGCCGTTCCTCCTTGAGCTCTTCTACGAGGTCATCGACCCGGTGTCGGTGAACCGTCAGGGCAACGACGTCGGCACCCAGTACCGTACCGGCATCTACTACACGGATCCCGCGGAGCGCGCGGTGATCGACCGATCGATAGCCGCATTGCAGGAGGGATACGACCGGCCCATAGCCATCGAGGTGGCGCCGCTCGCGAACTACTTCTCCGCCGAAGGCTATCACCAGGACTACCTGGAGAAGAACCCCGGCGGCTACTGCCACATAGGGCTCTCCGATTTCGAGCATGCCAGGAGTGCGCGACCCGCTGAGGAGCATTTCGCCGAGTAGGGCCGCGGGAGGCGTTCGGTTGCAGGGATGCGGTATGGTTGTCGGCACATGTATGGTGCCTGGCTCAGGGGGAGGCGGTCATGGACGACAGCAGCTGGGATGGATCGCTCGCAACGGGCGACCCGGTCGTCGATGAGCAGCACCGCGAGATCCACAAGATCCTCGAGTACGCCGAGACGGCCGACGATCGTCCGGAGGAGATGATGGCCGTCCTCGAGCGTCTCATGGACCACGTGTACACTCACTTCGCCACCGAGGAGGACCTCATGGAGGCGACATCCTACACGGGGCCTGCGGCGGACGATCACAAGGCCGACCATCACCGCCTCACCGATGAGGCGCGCGGTGCGGTCCTCGGGCTGCGCAGCGGCGAGATCACGAGCATGCGCCCCCTCGTCGCGATGTTGCAGGACTGGCTTGCCTCACACGTGCAGGACCACGACCGCGTCTTCATCGAGCACGTGAGGGCTGTCCGCGCCGGGGGCGAGTGACCGTTGAGTCGCTGCGGTGCGCTGCTGCGGCGCGACCGCGCCCGCTCCTGCTACAATAGCGCCCGCACCTCATCGGGCGATTAACTCAGCGGGAGAGTGCCTCCCTTACAAGGAGGAAGTCGGGGGTTCAAATCCCTCATCGCCCACCAGCACCTTCATGGTGGAGCCGGGCCATGCCCGGCTCTCCGTCTGTCTACGCCTGCTGTAGGATGAGCGCATGCCGCAGCAACTCATACTCCCCGCGATCGTCATGTCGCTTGCGTTCGTCCTGTACACCGCAGGTGTCTGGTCGGAGCGCGTCCAGCGCGACCTCAAGGGCTGGCACGTCGTACTGTTCTGGCTCGGCATCGTGTGCGACGGTACCGCCACGTACCTGATGCGGCTGCTGGTGATGATGGGGGAAGACCCGGGTGTGATCCACGGCGTCACCGGTCTGGCGGCGTTCCTGCTGATGCTGCTCCATGCCCTGTGGGCTACGTGGGTGTTCCTGCGAGGCCGACCGGAAGCGCGCGAAGGCTTCCATCGCTACAGCGTCGCGGTGTGGATCGTCTGGCTCGTGCCGTATCTCGGCGGCATGGTGGCCGGCATCGCACGCGGGGCGGGCGGGTAGGCTCTCCTCGCCGGAAGGTCCATGCAGCGGCGCCTCGCTACTGCGCTTCCTGCAGCATGAACTCGCGCGCTGCCTCCTCGCCGCTCACGTGACACGTTGCGCAGTAGGTGGGGTTGTGGCACTCGAAGCACGCGCTGCCGCCCGAGTCACGCACCGACACCCAGTGTTGATCGATCCAGCTGGTGCCCGGCGTGCTGTCCGGATGGTGGCAGGCGTTGCAGAACTCGTTGCCGGCCACCTCCTCCTCGCTGCGCGCGTGGCACGTTGCACAACTCTGCGGATTCGACAGGCCGAGGTCGCCGTGGTCCTCCGAGAAGCCGGCCGGATGTGGCATCTCAACGCCGTGGCAGTCGGTGCAGTACTGCTTGAGATGGCAGGTGTAGCAGGTGTTCACCGTCCGCTCGTAGCCGAGGTCCTCAGGCGCCTCGCTGTGGTGGACCTCCTCCAGCCCGGCCACCCACTCCTCAGCCTGCGCCACGCGTGAGGCCTCCTCGGTGTAAGCGGCTGCGTGGCCTCCGCTCTCGCCGAACGCCTCGTACCAGCCTGCGGCGTCATGGCTCGCGGGGATCAGGTCGAACTTCTCCGTGTGGCATGCCGAGCACTCGCCGGGGGCCTCGGCACTCGCTTCGAGTCCGTGACAGCGGTAGCAGGCATCCATCACCATCCAGTCCTCGTGATGCCGGTTGCCCTCCTGCTGGTACTCGATGCCTTCCTCGGGATGCGCCACCCGGTTGTGGCACGACGCACAGGTGATGCCCCGGTCGGTGTGCGCAGCGTGGTCGATGATGATGCCGTAGGACGCGTTGACCTCACGAGTCCCGAGGTCGTGGCATTGGGTGCAGAACTCGTCGCCCATCTCAAGCGCTACGGAGTGGTTCTCGTTGAGCGGCATCGGGTAGGTGCCGAGCACGGTGGGGATGAGGTCGGGCGCTACCTCGATCTTGGCGAGTGTGAGTGCGATGAGCCCGCCCTCGAACGGCTCATGGCACGCGGCGCACGACATCATCACATGCGACCCCGCGTTGAACGTGAGTGTGTTGTCGTCGTGCACGTTGTGGCACGGTTGGGTGCAGAACCAGTTGGTGGATGTAGCGGTGGTGCTGCCAAGCACGAATCCGAGGAACGCGATGATGAGTACTCCGAGCCACATCATGCGCTGCGGTCGTGACGTCGATGCGAACCATCGCTTGAAGGATCTGAACATCCGGACCAACCTACCCCATCCCTTGCCGGCTCACCAGCACAGTGTACCCGAAGAGACTCCGCGCTCGTGCAGGAGTGGAGGACGTGGTAGCGTACTTCGCTTAGTAAGGCGCGTGAGGAGTCTGTTGAGATGTCGCTCCTGCTCGGCATAGTGGTCTTCTTGTTCCTGGTGGTGCTCGCGCACATGCTCGATGCCGTGGGCGTGGGCTATCTGCTGTCGAGCGACGTCGATAGGGTCGCGGATGCGCGATTAGCCGAGGCGCCGTTGTCCATCCCGCTGCTGTACATCGTCGCAGGCCTCGCGGCAGGTGCCGGAGCGGTCGTCGAGTTCCCAGAGCTCGCGCCGCTCGCCAGGTGGGCGATCGGGGTCGCTTTCGCCTCGTTCCTCGTGCTCACGATCTGGGATATGCGGCGACGCCGGGGGACTCTTGCCGTCTACATCCGGCTCCGCCGTCGTGAGATCGGCTCGGCGGAGCATGGCGACGTCATCGAGGTCCCCAAGCTGATGTTCCTCGTGATGAGCCAGCCCACCCCCATCGTGTGGCTCATGACCGGCATCGTGCTGGTCCTCGGTGCTGTCGTCGCGTTCCCAACACACGCGTGGATGGGCGCGCTCGCGCTGGTGGCGCTTGCGGCGCTGCTCGTGTGGCTGTGGGCCCGCAACCGCACCAGCCCCTGGGAGCGCCTGGCGCGCCGCCTTCGCTGGGTGAGCCTCAGGAGCGGCGACGCTCTTATCGAGCGCCTGCATCACGCCCTCGACCTCGATCCCGAGGTCGCCATGCTCCGTCACGAGGCCGATGCGGTCGTGGCGCGGTTCGTGCGCGATCACACCTGAGGCGCTCATACACCCTCAGCATTCCTACGCTTTCTTCATCAAGAAGGAATCGCAACACGTGGTGTTGAATACCAATCCGTGCGAGGCGTATTCCAATGGATGGAGTGAGAAGCGACATGCAGAACCCGACGAACGACGAGAGCCGGGGCATGCGGCTGTACGAAGTGAACCGGCAGCGGGCCGTGGACCGCGCCATAGAGCGGATCCGATACGGCCTCCGCGTCGACTGGCACTACCTCACCATCGAGGACCGGGACAACCTGCGCTGGATCGCGGGCGAGCTCTGGGCCGTGAGCACGCGAGCCGAGTGGGATGCGTTCCGGTTCAGCAAGCTCGACCTGCGGTCGGTCCGTCGCCTGGTGGGTATCGGCGACCGCCTGCGAAGGCATGGCACCAACCGGGCGGCAGCACTCGAGAGCGCTGCAGCGGTCATCGTGGAACGGGTGGCTCCGCCCTCCGGATCGCTCGCATCCGAGGATCCGTCCACCTACGCGAACTGACGCATCTACGCCGTCAGGCGGGCGCCTGGGCGTCCGCGAGCGCGGGACGCAGCGACTCCGCTTCGATGTAGATGCGCGTGCACGCTGGATACGCGCCCATGAGGTCTGCCTCGATGCGCCCGATGGCGTCGTGGATCTCCTCAGTCGTCGATCCACCCCTGAACTGCACGCCGAGATTCACGAGCAGCGCATACGGCCCGATATACATCGTCAGGATGTCTCCCACGCCCTCGACAGCCGGATCGCCGAGCACGCGCCGACGGATGTCGGCCAGCGTCTCCGGGTCCACGCCCTCGCCGAGCAGGAGTCCCTTGGTCTCGAACGCCAGCACGAAGGCCACGCCCATGAGGATCGCGCCGATCGCCACAGACGCGACACCGTCGAGATACGGATTGCCGAGCAGGTGGCCGAAGAAGACACCCAGGAACGCGAAGACCAGACCTGCCATGGCAGCGCTGTCCTCGAGCAGCACCGTGAACGTGCTCGGGTCCTTCGCGCCACGGATGTACTCCCACGCCCCCTTGGTGCCCTTCACCTTCAGGAACTCGCGCAGCGCGACACTGAAGGTGTAGCCCTCAACAAGCATGGCGATACCGAGCACGATGTAGTTGGCTGTGGGGTCGGACGTGGGCGCACCCGGGGCGACATGCCTGATGTGGGAGATGCCTTCGTAGAGTGACATCCCGCCACCGATGCCGAAGATCGAGACCGAGACCACCAGCGTCCAGAAGTACAGCGCCTTGCCGTGCCCGAAGGGATGCTCCTCATCGGCGGGACGCTTCGCGCGGTTGATCCCAAGCAGCAGCAAGCCGCCGTTGCCGGTGTCCACAAGGGAGTGGATCCCCTCGGAGATCATGGCCGAGGAGCCGGTGATCCCGGCAGCCACGAACTTGATCACCGCGATGATGAAGTTGCCAACGACCGCCGCCACCACTGCCGTCTTCGATCCGCCGTGCGTCGCCATCGATGGCTCTCCTTACGATCGCGTATGTTCGACACCGCTCGGGCATGAGTGATGCCGATGATGATACCGCGTCGAGGTGCCCGTCACAGTCGGATGTACTGGCCGTTCCTGAAGATCCGCTTGACGCCACGCAAACGCAGAGAGACGTGGCACACGGTCGGCTGCTCGAGCGTGACGATGCCGTGTCTCCGGACGCGCAGCAGCAGACGATCCGGTTTCCACAAGGGGGAGAAAGGTACCGTGCCGGTGGCGGTTCCGCACTGCCGGCGGGTCGGACGGGCATGTCGCATCATGTAGTGGCCCATCAGGCGAAGCATACTACATGAGGGGTCGGCAGTCACCCGGATCTGCCCCGTGCGCCTAGTCCGCCAACTCCTCCGGCAGTTCGAGCGGGAGACCGCACGCGTCGTAGATCCGCTGCTCTGCGAGCTCGATCGGGCCAAGATCGACGGTCACGCCAAGCGCCCTCACGCGCTCCGCCGTGGTGTACGTGACCGTGACGGCGTTGCAGAGCGTGATCTCCGACTGGGCGCCAGATGGCAGGTACAGCGGCTCAACGGTCCCATCAGGATACACGCGCATGTACATGCTGCTCGCGGAGGTGTTGCCGTGGGCGCGGTCGGAGAGGATCGGATAGACGTACCTGAGGTACTCAAGGATCCCCGGCACGACCTTCTCCGCGCGCTTGGCCATCCCGTTGAAGCTCAGGCGTGTCCAGCGTTCGTACTTGGGTTGGTCCTCGCGCTCGGGCATCTTCTGTCCCGAGAACGCGGCGAGGAGTTGCTCGGCGTCGGGCAGCCGACGGTTCTCGAAGCGCAACCACTTGAGGGGGAGCTGCTCGGGGTCGGTGGAGATGTACGACAACGTGACCATGTCCTCCACCATGGCCCGCAGCAGCGTCTGGGCCTCGGGGGCCCAGCCCGTCTCGCACAGGAGCAGCACGGCGGCCAGGTTGCGCGCGCATCGCACCAGGAAGATGGAGGCGAGGAAAGCGCCGGGAGTGTTGTCAAGCTCGAGTCCGGCATCGAGCGGCGCACGCAAGGCATCGAGGACTGCGTGCGTCTCCGCCATGACGACTGACCGTGTGGACTCCTGGCTGGCTGGGATCTCGACTCCTTGAACGACAGGGGTGTTGGGGACATGATACCCTCAACCGTTCGCCCGAACCCTTGAGAGCAGGACCTTCTTGACCGAACCGTTGCCCGTCACCATCCACCAGGCCGAGCTGGCGTCGACCAGTCTGCGGTACGCGGAGTGCGGCGATGGGCCACCGCTCATCATCGTGCCCGCCACCATCAGCCTCATCGAGGACTGGACGCCGATGATCCAGTTCGTGGCTCAACGCTATCGCACGTACTTCTTCGAGATGCCGGGCCACGGCGGGAGTGCGCCCCTCCAGGACGGCTTCTCCAGCGCCCGCCTGGCCGACGTCATCGGCCAGCTCGCGGACCACGTTGGCGCGGATCGGTTCGCCCTTCTCGGCTTCTCATTCGGCGGCATCCTCGCGCTGCGGGCGCTGCAGGCGCACGGCGACCGTGTGACGAAGGTCGGGCTTCTCTCGCCGTGCGTGAGCAACCGGGCCCTCACACGACCCTCGCTCGACCGCGCACTCGTGTCCACCGTCACGGCGGTGCTGGAGCGACGACTGCCGCGGCACACGCTGGCGCGCCTCTTCGCGAGCGAGCGGGCGGTCCGGCTGTTTGCGTGGTTCATGCAGGATGTGGGTGGCTTCGAATCGCCCACAGACTTGCGCGCCCGCCTCATGTCGTACTCGGAGTCGACGATCTGGGTGCTGGCCGCACAGGTGCGCGAGATCCTCACGGTGACCGAGGAGGACCTGGCCGGACCCTACCGGCAGCCGTGCTTCTTCGGCATGTCGCGATTCGACCCGCTGCTCGACTACGCGACCACCGAGCGCTTCGTGCGCGCGAACTTCGCCGACCTTGTTGTGGAGACGTTCGATTGGGACTATCACGCACCCCCGGTGCCGCTCACGTTCGATGATTACGTGCGTGACTACACACCGCTGCTCGAGGCCGACGCTGCGCGTGTGTCCGCAGGTACCGGCACGGGTATCTAATCGGTGTCATATCGCAAAGTATGCTGACTGCAGAAGACCGGCAGGAGGATGATGTATGTCGACGCGCACTCTCATCACGGTGATGTTGGCCGCAACCCTGCTGCTTCTGGGGGGATGCGGCGCCGAAGAACCGGCCCCCGCGCCAGAGCCGACACCCGGGGAAGCGACGGGGCTTGACGGAGAGGCGATCCTGAACGAGAAGTGCGTGGGATGTCACTCGCTCGACACGGTGCTCGCCGAGCAGTACGACGCGGTCGGGTGGGCTGCGGTCATCGACCAGATGATCATGCGCGGCGCCGAGTTGACCGACGATGAGGCGGCGGCGCTTGCGGAGTACCTGTCCCTGCGGTAGGTGGAAGGTGGTTCGACGTGGGACGGGTGCATGTGGGCACCTGCTCGTGGGCCGACAGGACCATGATCGAGGCGTGGTATCCGCCTGACGTGTCGACACCTGCGGCGCGCCTGCGGCACTACGCACAGCGCTTCGATACCGTGGAGGCCGACGCTCCCTTCTACGCAATCCCGGATCGACGGGTGGTCGAGAACTGGACGCGGCGCACGCCGGAGGGCTTCGTCTTCCACGTGAAGGCGTTCGGCATGATGACCCAGCACGCGGTCGATGAGCGGGCGCTCCATCCCGAGCTTCGCGAGTACCCGCATGAGGTCGAGCGCGGCCGCGTGAAGCGTCCCTCCCAGGAGATGGTGGATCTCGCGTTCGACCTCTTCTGCGATTCGATCGAGCCGCTTGAGCGCGAAGGCAAGCTTGGCGGTGTCCTCATGCAGTTCCCGCCGTTCTTCACCGCTCTCGACGATGCGGTCCTCGAGGACAACCTGGCCTACATCGACTACGCACGAGGTCGGCTCGGCAAGCGGCGGATGCTCGTGGAGTTCCGTCATCCCTCCTGGGTCTCCCCCGAACGGGTGCGCGACACGCTGCGGTTCCTCAGCGATCGTGACATCACCTACGTGGGGGTCGACGCACCGCAGTTCCCCACGCACACCACGATGCCGCCGCTCGTGGCGGCCACGTCGAGGGTGGGGTACGTACGGCTGCACGGCCGCAACCGTGACACCTACTTCGCCAGGAATGTGTCCGCCGCGGACCGCTTCGACTACCTGTACGGCCAAGACGAGCTCGAGGAATGGGTCCCACGGGTACGGGAGCTCGCGGAGCAGACCGATGTCACGTACGTGATGTTCAACAACTGCAAGTACGACTATGCGCCTCGCAACGCACGGGAGCTCGCGGACATCCTCGGCCCCGAGCTCGTCAAGCCGGTGACCGGCGAGCACGAGCAGCAGCTGGATCTGGACATCTAGGCCAGGCCCTCAGGCTCGCCAGGCGGCCTCCCAGCTGTCAGCGAGCGCATCGGCAAGCTGATGGGTCCGCCTGGCAACCACCACGGGATCGGCTACCCCCGGGTTGCCGAACATGCGTCCAGAGATGGCGAGCGAGGTCAGGCCGTGCACGCCCACCCAGATGGTGTCGGCCGCAAGCGCGCTGTCCAGATCGGATCGGTAGCAGCCGTCCTCCACGCCGCGTTCCACCACGTTGCGTGTACGCCGCCAGCTGGCCCGGCGCGCGAAGATCGCTTCGTCGGAGATGTCGCCCAGATAGCCCCACTCGAACATCAGGCGATACATCCCCGGATTGGTGAGGCCCCACTCCACGTATGCGTGAGCGCCCTGTCGTATGCGCTCGGGAGCGGTATCCGCTGTCTGCGCCCGCTCGAGCGCGTCCGCGAACCAGTCGTACGCCCTGTTGACGGTCTCGTCGAGCAACTGCTCCTTGTTCTTGAAGTACAGGTAGATCGTCGTCGCGCTGTATCCGATGCGCTCGGCCACGAGGCGCATCGTGACCCCCTCGGGCCCGTTCTCTTCCACGAGGGAGGCTGCAGCCTCGATGATGTCCGCCGCCATGCGGGGATTCGATGGGCGTGCGGCCATAGTGACTCCTCTCGTTCCTGGTGCCATAAGGTTAACGATGTTCTTCAAAATGGTCAAGAATCGCTGCACTCTGTGCTTGACACAGGCTGTCGCAGGCGATAACTTAACAGCGGTCAGTAAACGACGTTAAGTTAAACGTCCGTCACGAGGAGCAACGATGAGGGTCCTACGGTCGGTGTTCAGGCGCAAGACGCGTGCGCTGCTCACCATATTCGGCATCACGATCGGGGTGCTCGCCCTTGTCGTGATGGGGTCGATAGCCGAGAAGCTCAGCCTTCTCGTGGACGGCGGTGCTGACTACTACGCCGACAAGGTGATCGTGAGCGGCATGAGCGGCATGGCCGGCTTCTCCACTGAGCCGATCTCCACAGACCTCATCGGCGAGATCGAGCGGATCGACGGCGTGGCCCGCGCGGCAGGGTCCGTGATGATGCTCCTGGAAACGGAGCCGTCCGCTGTGAGCATCGGCGTGGCCGCCAACATCCAGGCGAGCGACTTCCGGGAGCACGGCTACGAGTCCTTCGAGTCGGAGGTAGTGCAGGGCCGCGAGCTCGAACGGGGCGACCGCGGCGTGGCGGTCGTCGGGGCCGACCTGGTATCCAATCTCGACGCCGAGGTGGGTGGCACGATCGACGTGCGCGGCACCGAGTTCGAGGTGGTGGGCATTCTCGGCAAGACCCTCACGGCGCCGGACATGGCCGTGCAGATCCCGCTTGCCGACGCGCAGGAGCTCCTGGTCGCCGACCTTCCGGCCGCTATACGGGACACGGTCGATCGTGACACGCTCATCACGTCGATCGCCGTCTACCTTGAGGACGGTCAGGATCCCGACGAGATGGCCACGGTCATCTCGCAGAAGGTCGATGATGTCTCGGCCATGGGTCCCGCCGGCTTCGAGACCTCGGTGAAGGAGCCGCTGAAGATTTTCAACCAGATCATCTACGCCATCGCCGTCGTGTCGCTTCTGGTGGGAGGTCTGTCCGTGATCAACACCATGACCATGTCGGTGGCCGAGCGTACACGTGAGATAGGTGTCCGCAAGGCGATCGGCGCCACCGACGGCGCGATCATGCGCCAGTTCATCGCCGAGTCGGCCGTGATGGGCGTGATCGGAGGTCTTCTCGGTCTCGGCCTCGGGGCGCTCGTGGGGGCGGCGGGCAATCAGGCGGGGGCGCAGAGCGCAACCGAGCTGTTCCTCCTGACACCCCGGCTCGCCGCAGGGTCTGTCGCATTCGCGCTGGTGCTCGGCATCGTCTCGGGGCTGTACCCGGCGTGGTACGCGGCCCGGCTGAACCCGGTGCGCGCCCTGCGCTACGAATGAGGGTCCCTACGGGCCGCAGGTGACAGGAAACGACGCGCGGCGCCGCGGGGGTGCCGCTGAGGAGGGAGTACGCACATGGAACCGATCGTACGCATCGACGGTGTGACGAAGCGCTACCGTCTGGGCAAGCAGAACTACGTGGACGCCCTGCGCGGGGCCTCGCTCGAGGTAGCGCCCGGCGAGATGGTGGCCATCATGGGACCGTCGGGTTCGGGTAAGTCAACACTGATGCATATCGCGGGCTGTCTCGACACACCCGACGCGGGCGAGGTATGGCTCTCGGGCCGTCGGGTCGACGGGTTGAGGGGCCGCGAACTTGCACGGCTTCGCGGGCGGGAGGTGGGCTTCATCTTCCAGGGCTTCAACCTGGTTCCCACCATGTCCGCGCTTGAGAACGTCGCACTTGCCGCGGAGTACGCCGGCGCGTCGCGCAAAAGCGCATCGGTGGTCGCTCACGCGCTGCTCGAGGAGGTCGGTCTCGGCGATCGCGTGCGCCATCTGCCGAGTGAGCTCTCGGGCGGTCAGCAGCAGCGGGTGGCCATCGCCCGGGCGTTGGTGAACGGTCCGTCGATCGTGATGGGCGACGAACCGACAGGCGACCTCGACACCGCGACCTCGGACGACATCGTCGCGTTGATGCGCGACGTCAATCGCGACAAGGAGACGACATTCGTCATCGTCACGCACAACCCTGAGGTCGCCAGGGCGTGTGACAGGACGGTACGTATGCGCGACGGTGTCGTGGACGGACAGGTCACGGCTGCAGCTTAGGAAGGAGCGGGGGATGAACGACTACTTGGACATCGCAGGCAGCGCCGAGGACGGCCGCCCGCTCATCGAGCACGGCGTGGCTTCTCGCCAGGCGGCGCCCGGCATGGGCGCGCTCATCGGCATAGGCGCCGGGCTCGGCATGGGCCTCGGGATCCTCCTTGGGGACCTCGTGATGGGCATGATCGCCGGTGCGGCGGTCGGCACCGTGGCTGGAGCTGTCGTCGAGTCGGCAAGGAGGCGCTGAGGATGGCGCAGCGAACACCGGATGATCCCGGCAAGAACGGCAACCGCATCGATATCGGCACCGCGATCGTCGTCGGAGCGCTCGTGGGTCTGGCGATCGGCACAGCGCTCGGCGAGCTGGTGCTCGGAATGGGCGTCGGCATGTGTCTGGGTATCGCTGTGGCGGCACTCAGCAACTTGCGCAAGGACCGGTAGCAGACGGCTACACGTAGTCGTTCCGCACGTCCTGCACGAGTTCGCCGTCGCGCACTTCCAGGATACGGTCGGTCTGCTGTGCCACCGCGCGATCGTGGGTCACGATGAGGAACGTCGTGCCGACCTCGGCGTTGATCCTGCGGAACAGCTCGTACACCGCGGCCGCGTTCGCCGTGTCCAGGTTGCCCGTGGGCTCGTCCGCCAGTATCAGCCTGGGCCGGTTCATGAGCGCCCGTCCGATCGCCACGCGCTGCTTCTGTCCTCCGGAGAGCTGGTTGGCGTTCTTCTTCTCCAGCCCCTCGAGGCCGAGCAGCGCGAGCGTCTCAAGGGCGCGGTCGCGCTCCTCGGCGCTGAGGTTTCGGCCCGCGATCTGGGCGGGCATCGTGAGGTTCTCCCACACGCTGAATTCGGGCAGCAGATAGTGGAACTGGAAGACGAAGCCGAGCCCCTCATTGCGAACGCGGGACCTGCCCTTCCGTCCGAGGGCGGTGGTGTTCTCGCCCGCGAAGAGCACCTGTCCCGAGGTGGGCGTGTCGAGCAGGCCGATGAGGTTGAGCAGCGTGGACTTGCCCGAGCCCGACTGCCCCACGATCGAGGCGAACTCGCCCTCCTCCACCGTGAAGCTCACGCCTTTGAGCGCGCGCGTGGCGGCAGTGCCTTCGCCGTAGACCTTCTCGAGTGAATCGGCCACCAGGAGATCAGCCATTCTGTATCACCTCGATCGGGTCGAGTCGCGACGTGGATCGTGCGGGGATCACGGATGAGAGCAGCGCGACGGTGATGCCGATGGCCGCGGAAAGCGCGATGAACGTGGGCTCGGGGCTGATCGAGAACGGCACGGGCACCACGCCGAAGAGCGCGATGAGGCCGAAGCCGAGCGCGATACCGCCCAGCGTGCCGCCAACGCCCAGGAGCGCCGCCTGCCACAGGAAGATGCGACCCGCGGCGCCGTCGCCCATGCCGATGGCCTTCAGGATGCCGATCTGGCGCGTCTTCTGGACGGCGCTGATGGCGAGCGTCGAGGCGATACCCAGCGCCACCGCGATGAGCACGAACGCCTGGATCATCGCCGAGGAGCCCGACTGCGCGGCGAGACCGGAGAGCAGCTGCTCATTCTCGGCCTGCCAATCCACCGCCTCGACGTCGTACTTCTCCGAGAGGCGGGCGGCAACGTCCGTCGAAGCGAAGACGTCGTCCAGCTGGATCTGGACCGCCGAGTACTCGTCGTCAGCCAGTCCCAGCGCGTCAGCCGCGGATGCGGCGTCCACGAACGCCACGCGTTCGTTCGCCGTAGCCTGGCCGAGGTCGAAGACGCCGCTCACCTCGAAGGTCGCGGGCGAGCCGCTCGGCAAGAGGACGTCAAGCCCATCTCCCGTCCCGACGCCGTACTTCTCGGCGAACACCGTGCCCACGACCGCCTCGCCTTCACCGAGGCGGAACGAGCCCGCCGCCATCCGGTCCGACAGTCCGTAGATGGTGTCGAGCCGGGCGGCGTCGCCGCCGGTGATGGATAGCGGAACGCTGTCCTCGCCGTCCACGAAGATGCCCGAGAGCGTGCGTACGGGAACGGCCGTGCTGATGAGGTCCTCGGAGGCGGAGGCGTCGGCCGCGAGTGCGCGATCCACCGTCTCGCCCTCTCCGGGCAGCAGCGTGATGTGCGCGCTCGAGCCCACTGCGGAATCGATGAGATCGGCCTGGAGGCTCGTGATGAGCGAGCCCACGAATATCTGCGTGGCGATGCCCACGGCGATCCCGGCCATGATGAGCAGGCTTTGCCCGGGTGAGCTCTTGAGGAAGCGCGCTGCGATCCTGAGGCTCAGCACGTCAGACCACCCGGCCAGCGAGCTCGGGCACTTCGTGAGGCTCGAGCATCATCTCGTCGGGCCAGTCATCGTGCTCGAACGCGAAGGCTGCACCACCCACCCAGACGTCCATGTCGGGGAACGCGGCACGCACGGCGTCCACGTACGCCTTCAGCGCGACGCGATGGTAGTGCGTGTATGCCGAGAGCACCACCGCGTCGGCAGCCAGTTCGCGGACGGCGGAGAGCAGTTCGTGAGCCGGCACGTTCGCGCCGAGGAGGTGCGCCGACCACCCGGCGAGAGTGAAGCGGTCCGCAAGCATCCGGAGCCCGAGGTCGTGGTATTCCTCCGACGGAGTGGCGAACACGGCGGTCCGCCCTATGGGCGGCGCAGCATGCTCGATCACGTAAGGCTGGCACGCCTCGACTATGGTCCGCGCCACCGCGGTGGCGTAGTGTTCTTCCCACACCCTCGTCTCACCGGCCTGCCAGGAATCGCCGATCTCGGTGAGGAGGTCTGCGAGCGTGTCGTACAGGGCGGGGATGGTCAACTCGCCCGATGCGATCGCGGAGATAGCGGCGGTGACGGCTCCGGCGCGGTCACGTGCCCCGATCGACTCGGCGAGCCCGGCTTTCAGTGCGGATGCTGCCTCGGACATGGTCGTCTCCTTCCCACGCTCCCCAGGATATCGGTTTCCGCCCCGTCCGTGCCTTCCCAATTCGTGCGACGTATGGACAACGGGGTTCTCGGCAGATAGAATCCGTATGCTGTCCGCCCAGGGCGGACGCCCCATGCGGGGGTGTAGCTCAGTCTGGTTAGAGCGCCGGCCTGTCAAGCCGGAGGTCGCGGGTTCGAGCCCCGTCACTCCCGCCACATGATCTCCCGAGCCGTCCTTGAGGGCGGCTTTCGCGTAGGTGGCCCATCCGGCTTCGGCTTCCGCCGCTCCTCCAGGCGGAGTGCACCGGAAGGTCGTATCCATCGGGTACAATGTCTGCGAGACGAGCAACGCGACCGCTGTCGTCCACGGATTTCACGCGTCGCGATCCCTGCTCCGGCCGGTGGGAACACCCGGCGCGGACATCTGATGACCAAACCGCCGTCCGATGCAGGACGGATGAAGAGGAGATACCATGGCCGAGCCCGCTCCGGAGACGACCCGCCCCACCAGTCGAGAGACCACCGAAGACATGCTGCAGCGATGGAGCCGCATGGCCCACGACAGCAGCATCGTGGAGGCGGACCAGTACTCGCAGTACGACGTGAAGCGGGGTCTCCGGCACGTCTCGGGCAAGGGTGTCATCGCAGGCCTCACGCAGATCGGCGACGTTGTGGGCTCATCTGCGGAAGGCGACACATACGTCCCGATTCCCGGCGAACTCATCTACCGCGGCATTAGCATCGATGACCTCGTGCACGGCTTCCTCGATGAGGGGCGGCTCGGATTCGAGGAGACGGCCTATCTCGTCCTCTTCGGGGAGCTGCCGAACGCCGAGGAGCTGCGGCGCTTCGAGAGCCAGCTCGCCGAGCGGAGGAACCTGCCGCGGCACTTCATCCACGACGCGGTGCTCCGGATGCCGAGCCGCGACATCATGAACGCCATGTCGCGCGGCATCCTCGCGCTGTACACGCGTGACATCGACCCCGATGACATCTCGATGCCGGCGCTGCTCCGCCAGAGCCTGGACGTGATCGCCGCCACGCCCTTGATGGCGGTCTACGCGTTCCAGGCGTACGTCGACCAGTACCTCAACGACAGCCTGGTGATCCACCGGCCGAACCCAGAGCTCGGTACGGCGGAGAACATCCTGCACATGCTGCGACGGAACACCCGGTACACCGCCCTCGAGGCGCGGGTGCTCGATCTGGCGCTCGTGCTGCATGCCGAGCACGGCGGAGGGAACAACTCGTCGTTCACCGCGCACGTGGTCTCATCCACAGGCACCGACACCTACGCGACGATAGCGGCGTCCCTCGGCTCCCTGAAAGGTCCCCGGCACGGTGGCGCCAACATCAAGATGGTCCGCATGTTCGACGACCTTCGCACCACCGTTGACGACTGGGACGATGACGAGGAGATCGAGGAGTACCTGCTCCGGATCCTCGACAGGAAGGCGTTCGATCGGTCGGGTCTCATTTACGGCATGGGCCACCCGGTCTACTCGGTGTCGGACCCCCGAACGATCATCCTGCGCGACTACGCGCGTCAGCTTGCCGAGGCCAAGGGCCTTGCCGAGGAGTACGACCTGCTCACGAAGGTCGAGCAGATCGCGCCGCGCGCTATCGAGAAGCGGCGCACCGTCTACAAGGGCGTGAGCGCCAACGTGGACTTCTACTCAGGCTACGTGTACCGGATGCTCGACATCCCGGAGGAGCTGTACACGCCGCTCTTCGCCTGCGCCCGTACCGTGGGGTGGTGCGCGCACCGGATCGAGGAGATCGCCAACCGGGGCAAGATCATCCGCCCCGCGTACAAGAGCGTGGCGGGTCGCCGGGAGTACCGGTCGCTCGAAGAACGATAGGCCAGCGGATCGGAGACTCGTAGGGTGCCCACCCTCTTCATAGACGCCGACGCCTGCCCGGTCACCCGTGAAGCGATCCAGGTGGCGCGCGAGCATGGCTGGAGCGCGGTCGTGGTGGCCAACTCGACTCAGAACCTCGACCGGTACGCCTCGCGCCGCGGAGTCGAGGCGGTGCAGGTGAGCGGCGGTCGCGACGCCGCCGACTTCGCGGTGGTGGAGCGTCTGGCCGCGGGGGATGCCGTCGTGACGCAGGACATCGGCCTGGCGGCCATGGCGCTCGGCAAGGGTGCGGGGGCCCTGAGCCCACGCGGGCGCATCTTCCACCTCGCGACCATCGATGCCGAGCTTGCCGTACGGCACGCCCAGGCCAAGCTCCGTAGGCAGGGCGGCCGCCATGGAGGCCCCTCCAAGTTCACCGACGAGGACCGGGAGCACTTCATCGAACAGCTCGAGCGGCTCTTGCGCAGTCCTCAGGCGGCCCAGTAGCCGCTGAGGATAGCGGCGCCCAGCAAGGACCCGATCGCCAGGACGGTTATGGCCTCCCGGATGGGCACCCCGTCGAGGAACACCGAGACGGCCCGTACCACCACATCGGCCAACCACGCGGCTCCCACCACGGCGAACACGATCGGCTCTCGTGTGACCAGGCAGCCGACGCCCAGGGCGATGAACATGCCGCCGAACACAGCGCGGATCTCCGACGTGCCCAGCGGGGAGGACGCGGAGACGCCCACCCGCGCCAGGGCCCCCGGTCGCACCGCGGCGGCTAAGCCGAACAGCATCATGATGGCCGCCCCTCCGATCGCCGGGGCGAGCGCCCAATCCATGGCCCCTCCTATCCGTCATCTGCGGTTTCGGGGTACATACCCGCTGTCCGGAGGGGGTGGTGCGTTGACATACGCGGTGACTCTTGTATTGTAACGTTTGTTACTAATCTGAGGGGCTGGGAGGACGTCATCGTGCTTCCGGCCGGGGAAGGGGCATGGTATGAGACTCGAAGGAAAAGTGGCTGTGATCACCGGCGCGGGTTCCGGTATGGGCCGCGCCATGGCGAACCTGTTCGCCGGCGAGGGCGCCAAGGTCGTCGCCGCCGAGTGGAACCAGACGACGCTTGATGAGGTCGTGGCCGAGGTCAAGGACGCGGGCGGCGAGATCGTCGGCGTACAGGGTGACGTGTCCAAGCCCGAGGACTGCGCCAAGATCGTGCAGACGGCCGTGGACTCGTTCGGGACGCTTGACGTCCTGTGCAACAACGCGGGCGTGATGGACAACTTCGCGGGAGCCGAGGATTTCAGTGATGAGTTCCTCCCCCGCGTCATGAGCATCAACGCGTACGGCCCGCTCTATCTCACCCGTGAGGCGCTCAAGGTCATGCTGCCCAAGGGCGGCGGGTCGATCGTGAACACCGCGTCGGCTGCCGGCGAGCACGGCGGCGCGGCGGGTGTCGTGTATACGATGTCCAAGCACGCGTGCGTGGGCCTCACCAAGAATACCGCCTGGTACTACGCCAAGCAGGGGATCCGCTGCAACGCAATGATCGTGGGTGGCGTGGCCACCAACATCATGGCCAGCGTCGATCAGTCGAAGATCAACGCGGTAGGCGCGGAGAAGGCCGGTGTCTATGGCGGCATCATCCCGGCGTTCCTGCAGCCGATGGACGTTGCCAACCTGGCGCTCTTCCTTGCCTCGGATGAGTCCAAGATGGTCAACGGCGCGTTGGTCGCGGTCGACGGCGGCTGGGGTGCTGCCTGATAGCCTCGCAGCCACAGGCGATGTAAGCGAACGGGCCGCCGATGGCGGCCCGTTCGCATGCACGGATGGACGGATACCCTACGGGTCATGCGGAGAGCGCACGCTCCAGGGTGTCGATCATGTCGAACCGCTCCTCGCCAGAGAGCGCGTCTAGGTACGCCTCCACATCCTCGCACGGTGCGTCGGGCGGCAGGCCGAGGAGGTCCTTGATAGCGCGGTCGAGCCGGTGCTGGTTGCCCGCATCGTTATCCAGATCGAGCACCCGGAAGAGCCAACCGAGGCGCTTCATGTAGCAGGTCATCACGTACCCCCGGGCCATGTCGGAGCGGTCCACGTAGAGTTCGTACCCCTCTCGCGCGTGTCCATCCTCCCTTGCCCGGTGCGTATGCGGGGTCTAGGCTCGGTGATGGATGGACGGCGCCGTGAAAGGGCGGACCATGAGCGGGCGTTTCTGCGTTCCCGGCGTCGAGGCGCACACCCCCCTGCGCGATGCCGCTCCACTGCTGCTGCGCGCCAAAGCGGACCGTCTGTTCGCTCTCGAGGAGGCTGTCCGTTCGGATGCCAACGAGGAGGCGGTGCACGATGCCCGCGTGGCCTCGCGCCGCTTCCGGGAGGCGTTACGGTTGTTGTCGCCCGCCTACGAGCGCGGGGCGCTCGCCACGTGGCGTAAACGTGGCCGTTCTGTCACGCGCGTGCTCGGCCCTGTGCGGGATGCCGATGTGTTCATCCGCGCCGTCAGCTCCGCAGGCGAGGGTCTCGATGAACGGGGCCGCAGGGCGGTGGCCTTCGTCATCGGCTACAGCCTGGGGCAGCGGGAGCGTGACGTCGTACCGCTGCAGGAATGGCTGCGCACGCGGGGCATGGCGTCGGACCGGCGAGCGTTCGATCGCGCGGTGCGGCGTGTCTCGGCGGGCAAGGAGGCGAGCCGTCCGCTCGTATGGTTCGCGCGCAGGGCGGTCGCCGTCCGGCTTGAAGCGGTGAGTGCGGCGCAGCAGCTCGCCAGGGAGAGCGACGACGCATCCCAGTATCACGCGCTGAGGATCGCGTACAAGCGGCTCAGGTACGCCGTGGAGGTCTTCGCACCGTGCTACGGCGGTTCGTTCGACGATCCCCACGCCACCCTTCGCGATCTTCAGGATGCGCTCGGTGAGATGCATGATGCCGAGGTCTTCGTCGCGATGCTGACCGATCCGCGCCTTGTAGGCGCATCGGCACGCGCAGGCATCGGGCCGGACGACCTCGACGGGATCCGGAGGGCCCTCGCTTCCCGGGGCGAGGCGGCCCGCGCACGGTTCGCGGACCTGTGTGCAGCACATCCCCTGAGCGACCTCGGCACGGCACTGCTCGCTCCGCTCGACGGGGGAGGCGAGTAGTCATGCGCGTGGCGGCGATCGACATCGGGTCGAACTCCATCAGGCTCATGATCGTGGACGTGCCCGTGGGCGGGCGGCGTGTGACGCTCGATGAGGAGAAGGCATACGCCCGACTTGGACGCGGCGTACATGAGACGGGCCTGCTCTCCGACGAAGCGATGGACGCAGCGGTGGCGGCGCTCGACCGGATGGTCCGGCTCGCCCGCGAACGTTCTGCGACCCACATACGCGCGGTAGCCACCGCCGCCGTTCGGGAGGCCGCGAACGGCGCCGCCTTCGCAGATCGCGTCCGGCGGGAAACGGGGCTGGAGATCGACGTCATCACCGGTGAGCACGAAGGCAGGCTCGCTCTGCTGTCGGCCGTCGACGGTCTGGCGCTCAGCGGCGAGGTTTCGGTCGTCGATATCGGGGGCGGGTCGGTGGAGGTGGTCCACGCCACCGGGACGCAGGTGGAGAGAGCCGTGTCCATGCCGCTCGGAGCGGTGGTCTTGTCCGGCCGCTTCGGTGGCGACCCGATGTCCGCGGATACGCATGAGCGCCTCACGCAGCACGTGCGTGATGCGCTCGACACGCAGCTCTCGCCAGCCGAGCACACAGGTGCTCTCGCCGGATCGGGCGGTACCATCACCACGCTGGCCGCGATGATCGCCGCCGGACGTGACCTTGAGCTGCCGGGCGTCCACGGCTTCGAGATCGTCTCGGCGGATCTTCATGAGCTTCGCTCGGTGCTCGCGCGTAGCACAGCGCGGGAGCGCACCCGCATGAGCGGGCTCTCACAGAGCCGCGTGGACCTCATCGTCTGCGGGGCGGTGGTCCTCGACGAGGTCGTCCGCATGCTCGGCGCTCGCGGGGTCGTGGTGAACGCACGTGGGATGCGTGAGGGGATCGTGCTCGAGGTGGTCGAGCGGGAGCGCGGCGTCCTGCCGGTGGCTGATAGGATGCGCTCCGTTCGGGAACTCGGCCGTAGATACGGTTACGATGCCGCGCATGCCGAGCACGTGCGGTACCTGGCGCTGCGCCTCTTCGATGACCTCGCCTCTGATCTCGACCTCGATGCCGAGGGGCGGCCGCTGCTTGAGGCTGCGGCGCTTCTTCACGATGTGGGCTATCACGTGGCGCATGCGGACCACCACAAACACAGCCACCACCTGATCGCGCACGCCGACATCCCCGGCTTCAGCGCTCTGGAGGTGCTGGTCGTGGCGGCGGTGGCGCGCTACCACAAGGGCGCGCTGCCCAAGCCCGGGCACGAGGCGCTCGAGCCGCTCGACCCGGGAGAGGTCGCGCTCGTCTCACGATTGGCTGCCATCCTCCGCCTGGCCGACGGGCTCGACAGGTCGCGGGGCCAGCGCGTACACGCGGTGACGGCCTGTATCGCCGGCGACCGGCTGGTCGTGCGGATCGAAGGACGTCATCCGCTCGACATCGAGGTACACGGCGCGGCGCGCAAGGCCGATCTCGCGGAACGGGTCTGGGACGTGAAGGTGGACGTGCTCGGCGACGAGGCGTCGCGCTAGGCGTGTCCTGTCACCTCGAAGCGGCGCATCGCGACCCGTCGAAGAGGAATACACTGGAAAGAGGGCTCACGCGGAGGAAAGGGGGAGCGCATGGCAGAGGACACGACACCCCGGCTCGACGACCCGGTGTTGTACATCAATCGTGAACTGGCGCTGCTCCGCTTCCAGGAGCGCGTCCTGGAGGAGGCCCTGGACACCGCCAACCCTCTGCTCGAGCGCGCCAAGTACCTCGCGATCTTCAGCTCCAACATGTCCGAGTTCTACATGGTCCGGGTCGCCGGACTCAAGCAGCAGGTGGCGGCCGGTGTGGGCGGACTCTCCGACGACGGCCTCACCGCGGCCGAGCAGCTTGCCGCCGTACGGGACCGCGTCCCGGGCATGTTGGCCCGGGCGAGGGGGTGCTTCAGGGGTCTTGCTTCCGAGCTCGCCGACGCCGGGATACGCATGCTCGGCTATGACGAGCTCGATGAACAGGAACGCGCCGTCGCCGACGAGTACTTCGCCACCGACGTGTTCCCCGTGCTCACGCCGCTGGCGTTCGATCCGGGAAGGCCCTTCCCGCATATCTCCAACCTAAGCATGAACATCGCCATCGTGGTGAAGGGGCCGGATGGCGAGGAGCGGTTCGCCCGCGTGAAGGTGCCGAAGGCCCTGCCCCGGTTCGTTCGTGTCTCGGACGGCGGCGGAGACAGCCGGCAGCACGCGTTCGTGTGGCTGGAGCAACTCGTCATCGCGCACGCGGGGACGCTGTTCCCCGGCTACGAAGTGGTTGAGGCGCACCCCTTCCGCATCACGCGCGACGCCGAGATGGTGATCCAGGAACTCGAAGCCGACGATCTGCTCGAGACGATCGAGCAGGGCATCCGGCAGCGACGCTTCGGCTCCGTGGTGCGGATGACCGTGGAGCCCACGATGCCCGACCACATCAGGGACATCCTGGTGGAGAACCTCGACATGGACCCTGCGGACGTGCTCACGATCGAGCCGCCGCTGGGCATGAGCGACCTCTTCGCCCTCGCCGAGATAGACCGTCCCGACCTCAAGTACGCTCCGTTCGTTCCGGCGGTGACCGTGCCGGTGGAGCCCGGATCCGAGACCGACATCTTCACCATGATCCGGGAGCACGACATCCTGTTGCACCACCCCTTCGAGTCGTTCGAGCCGGTTGTGGCGCTGATCCGGCAGGCTGCGCATGATCCCGACGTGCTCGCGATCAAGACGACCCTCTACCGGGTGGGAAGGAACTCACCGATCGTCGAGGCGCTCATGGAGGCCGCGATCGAGGGCAAAGAGGTCGCCTGCCTGGTGGAGCTCAAGGCGCGGTTCGACGAGGAAAGCAACATCGAGTGGGCCAGAGCGCTCGAGGCGGCGGGCGTGCACGTGGTGTACGGACTCGTGGGCCTCAAGACGCACAGCAAGGTGGCGCTCGTGGTGCGGCGGGAGAGCGGCCGCATCCGCCGGTACGTGCACATCGGCACCGGCAACTACAACCCGGTCACGGCCACGCTCTACACAGACCTCGGCCTGCTCACCTGCGACGACAAGATGGGCGAAGACGCCTCCGCCCTGTTCAACCTCGTCACCGGCTACGTGCGGACCAGCCACTACCGGCGATTCCTCGTGGCTCCGGTCGATCTGCGTGAGGGCGTCGCGACGCTCATCCGTCGCGAGATGGACCACGCGCGGGCGGGCCGCCGCGGCGAGCTCGTGTTCAAGATGAACTCGCTGGTGGACCAGCGGATGATCGTGCTGCTCTACGAGGCGTCTCAGGCGGGGGTCAGCGTCGACCTCATGGTGCGCGGCGTGTGCTGTCTGCGTCCTGGCGTGCCCGGCGTGAGCGACAACATCCGGGTCACCAGCATCGTCGGCCGGTTCCTCGAGCACAGTCGGATCTACTGGTTCGGCAACGACGGCAAGCCCGACGTGTACATCGGCAGCGCCGACCTCATGCCGAGGAACCTCGACCGGAGGGTGGAGGTCCTGGCCCCGGTGCGCGACGCCCGGCTCGTCGCGCGCCTGCGCGATGAGATCCTGGGGGTGTACCTGGCCGACAACGTGAAGCGGCGGGTCATGATGCCCGACGGGACGTATGAGCGCGCATCTGCCGAGGGGAAGCCGGTGCACGCCCAGGAAGCCCTGCTCGGGATACGCAAGAGCGTATCGCCGAAACGGGGGAAGAAGGGCACGCCACAGAAGCGCAAGCGCGGCAAGGGCAAGGGGTAGCGATGAGCAAGAAGAAGACGTCGTCTCGTGCAGCGACCACCGACGGGAAGGGCACGGGCAAGCTCGACAAGAAGACCTACAACCGAGAACTCGAGAAGCTGCAGATCGAGCTGGTGAAGCTCCAGGAGTGGGTGAAGCGCGAGGGCCTGCGCGTGGTGGTGGTCTTCGAGGGACGTGACGCGGCCGGCAAGGGCGGCGCCATCAAGCGCATCACGCAGGTGCTGAACCCGCGCATCTGCCGGGTGGTCGCGCTGCCGGTGCCCACGGAGCGCGAGACCACCCAGTGGTACTTCCAGCGCTACACGCCGCACCTCCCCGCCGCGGGCGAGATCGTGCTGTTCGACCGGTCCTGGTACAACAGGCCGGGCGTGGAGCGCGTTATGGGCTGGTGCACCGAGGAACAGGTGCAGGAGTTCTTCCGGGACTGCCCGGAGTTCGAACGCATGCTGGTCCGCTCCGGCATCATCGTGATCAAGTACTGGTTCTCCATTTCCGATGAGGAGCAGGACCGTCGCTTCCAGGAACGCATCGACGATCCGCTCAAGCGGTGGAAGTTCTCGGACACCGACCTCAAGGGCCGCGACCGCTGGGAGGATTTCTCGCGCGCCAAGGACGAGATGTTCAAGTACACCGACATAAGAGAATGTCCCTGGTGGGTGGTGGAGGGCGACGTCAAGAAGCGCGCGCGGCTCAACTGCATCCACCATCTGCTCTCGCAGATCCCCTACAAAGACGTCCTTCCTGCGCCGTTCGAGCTGCCGCCTCGCAAGCAGTCCGAGGGAGGGTATATCCGTCCGCCGATCGATTCGCAGACCTACGTGCCCGAGGTGTACTGAGGCGGAGCCGGCAGGTCACGCGGCGATAGTGCTGAAGAGCGCGAGTCCTCCGGCCACGCCAAGGGCCGCTCCGGCCGCCTGCACCACGATGAAGATCGGCGAGGTGTCACGGACAGGCAGCCCGAACGGTCCGGTCCTCACGCCTGCCGTGAGTGCGTCGGGGCCGTAACGCGCCACCGCCATGCGCCGTCGGATCGGCCCGAGCGCCGGTACGAGCGCCATCACCCAGAACGCCACGCCTGAAGCGATCCAGCCCCACGCGGCGTTCTGTCCTTCAGGCGGGTCGATGAGCCCGAGGCGCAGGAAGTTCCAGCCGAGCGAGAGGAAGAGCGCGGACCAGGCATACGCGATGGGGTTAAGGCCCCATCCCCGCATCGACGCCCACAGGCTGAGTCCGCCGAACGCGAAGAGCGACAGGATCGCCACCGGCACGAGCCAGGCCCAGTCGGGCGCCGGGTGTGCGATCTCGTACGGCCCGCCCAGCGCCACGAAGCCGCCTTCGGTCTCCATGATCGCGGCCATCGTGCGATAGAGCACGGTCATGGCCGCCGCGAGGCCTGCGGCCCCCGCCACAGCGGCGAGGACTCCTTGAGCCGACACGCCGACGGCCGCGCTTCCCGGCCGGGCAGAGTAGGTGCTCATGATGCCTCCATCTCCGAAATGCCAGGACACGTATACCCGGGATGCGTGGACACATCTCGCGTAACCTCCGGCCCCGGTCGGGCGTTGTCCATCCGAGGCTCCGTCGTCTACTCTATGGCGGGGGCTCGACGGCTGCGAGGGGAGCGCTATGCCGACGATGTCACGATCCACTGTTGCCTCGACTCTCGAGTCGACGGTAGGCGGTGTGCTCGACGGTCTCATCGGTGCGGGGGTGGCACGCGCGGGCGACTGTCGCTCGTCTGCGGGTCAGTGCCTGCTCGCGTGCGTGGGTATGCGCGGTGGTGTCGCGGGGGTCATGTCGGTTGCGGCGCCGGTCGACCTATGCGCCGATATCGCGCGCGACCGCTTCGGCGTCACCGATGCGTCGGGCGCCGATCCGGGCGTGCTCGAGTCCATCCTTGGCGAGATCGCGAGCGTTGCCGCAGGCTGCGTGGCCACGTGCCTTGAGGCGGTGGAGAGCACATGGCTCACGCCTCCGGCGGTCACGAACACAACGCCCGAGGAGTGGAACGTCCTTGGTGGCGCCCGGAACACCTCGGTGTTCGACGTCAGTGGTCGCCAGGTGCTCGTCTCGGCCGACGTCACGACCTGAAGACCAGCGCCCTCGGCTTCCGTCCCCTGATGTGGCGGCCCTCGCACGGGCCTTCCGTTATCATGCACGTACCGCAGCTGGATCGCTGTGGATGCAACCGGGGAAGGGGACATGCCGATGGCTTCCGAGAACCGCATCGCCGGCAAGATCACCACGCTCCGCGAATCGCTCGGCCTTTCGGTCGAGGAGCTCGCCGAGCGCAGCAGTTGTGACGCAACGACGATCCTCGCGTTGGAAAGCGGCGAGGTCGCTCCGTCGCTCACGCCGCTCATCAAGCTGACGCGCGCGTTGGGTGTCCGTCTCGGCACGCTCCTGGACGACGAGACCGAGCTTGGTCCGATCGTCACGCGTCGCGACCAGGCCGAAGCGGTCACGCGGATCAAGAGCCTCGAGACGTCGAGCGACGCAGGCGTGCTCGACTTCTTCTCGCTGGCGAGCGGCAAGGCCTCCCGACACATGGAGCCGTTCCTGATCGATGTGCAGCCGGCGGCCGCAGGCGAGCACAAGCTCTCCAGTCATGAAGGCGAGGAGTTCCTCTACGTCATCGACGGAGCGCTTGAGGTGGAGTACGGCAAGTCCACCCACACGCTCGAGGCCGGTGACAGCATCTACTACGACTCGATCGTGCCGCACCAGGTGCGCTCGGCCGGCGAAGGTCCGGCGCGTATCCTCGCCGTCGTGTACGCACCGGCGTAGGGGGCGGCCATGGCCTACACCAACGAACAACTGCATACCGACCTTGCCTTCGGCCAGTACTTCGAGATGCAGGTGGCCAAGCACGCGGACAACGACTTCATCGTCTATCCCGATCGCGACCTGCGGTGGACGTACCGCGAGTTCGACGAGCGCGTGGATCAGCTCGCCAAGGGATTGCTCGCCATCGGCATCACCAAGGGCGATCACGTGGGCGTCTGGGCGCGCAACATCCCCGACTGGCTCACGCTTGCGTTCGCCACGGCCAAGATCGGCGCCGTGCTCGTGACGGTCAACCCGGTCTACAAGGCTCACGAGCTCGCCTACGTGATCAAGCAGTCCGACATGAAGGCGCTTGCGATCATCGACCAGTTCCGCGATGTGGACTACATCGAGATCGTTCGGGGCCTCGTCCCCGAAGCGTCGACCCAGGAGCGCGGTCACCTCGAGAGCGAGGAGTTCCCGTTCCTCAAGAACCTGATCTACCTCGGCCCCGAGAAGCACCGGGGCTTCTACTCGATGCCCGAGCTTCTCGTGCTCGGCGACAACATGCCCGACGAGCCGCTCCGCGCGATGACGGCGTCGTTGCACACGGATGACGTCATCAACATGCAGTACACCTCGGGCACCACGGGGTTCCCCAAGGGCGTCATGCTCACGAGCCGGAACATCCTCAACAACGGCTTCTACATCGGCGAACGCCAGAAGTTCACCGAGCGTGACCGCGTGTGCATACCGCCGCCGTATTTCCACTGCTTCGGTATCGTGCTCGGTGTGCTTGCCGTGCTCACGCACGGCGCCACGGTGGTGGGTGTGGAGAGTTTCGATCCGGTGCTCGTGCTCGCCGCCGTGGAGAAGGAGCGGGCGACCGCGCTCTATGGCGTGCCCACGATGTTCATCGCCGAGCTGGCGCACCCGATGTTCGACATGTTCGATCTCACCAGCCTCCGTACCGGCATCATGGCCGGCTCGCCATGCCCCATCGAGACGATGCGCCAGGTCATCGACAAGATGCACGCCTCGGAGATGACGATCTGCTACGGCCTCACCGAGACGTCGCCGGTGTTCACGCAGACGACCGTCGATGACAGCCTCGAGCGCAAGTGCGAGACGGTGGGGCGCGCCCACGACCAGGTAGACGTGAAGGTCATCGATCCCGAGACCGGCGAAGAGTGTGCACCAGGCGTGCCGGGTGAGCTGTGCTGCCGCGGCTACAACGTCATGAAGGGCTACTACAAGATGCCCGAGGCCGCCGCGGCCGTCATCGACAGCGAGGGTTACCTCCACTCGGGAGACATCGGCACCGTGGATGAGCACGGGTACTACCGCATCACCGGCCGCATCAAGGACATGATCATCCGCGGTGGGGAGAACATCTACCCGCGTGAGATCGAGGAGTTCCTCTACACGATGCCCGGCGTGGAGGATGCGCAGGTGATCGGCGTGCCCGACGCCAAATACGGCGAGGTGGTGGGAGCCTTCGTGCGCCGCTCGCCCGGAGCGGACATCACCGAGAGCGACGTGCAGGAGTTCGCACGTGCGCGGATGGCCCGCTACAAGGCGCCCAAGTACGTGTTCTTCGTCGACGAGTTCCCGCTCACGGCTTCCGGCAAGATCCAGAAGTACAAGCTCCGCGAGATGGCCGCCGAGGCGATCGGCGTTGGCGACGTGAAGGTGTTCGCCAGTGACGCCGAGAGCGGCGACCCCGATGCCACCGACAACGAGTGCGAGGTGCGCCGATAAGCGTACCGGCGTGGTAGGACCTCTTCTCTGAGGGAATGGTCACAAGTGGCGGCGTGTCCCGCCGCATGACCGTTCCGAACTGAGGAGGGGTGCCCGATGCCAGGCAGCGTGTACAAGGTGATAGAACTCGTGGGGACCAGCACGGAGAGCTGGGAGGAGGCGGCGCGCTCGGCACTCAAAGCGGCCGCCGAGTCGCTCGAGGACCTTCGTATCGCCGAGGTCGTCACGAGCGACGTCCGTCTCGAGGGCAACGAGATCGTCGAGTTCCGGGTGAAGATGAAGGTCTCCTTCAAGTACCATTCCGAACTGACGGACTAGCATCCATCCGGCATGACGGACTGACGCCGCCAGTTGACAGGTGCGTTACGGCGCGGAACCTGCTACACTGCGTGCGTGGGCCGTTGGGGCCCGAAGGATTGCGGCGTGACACACCGCTATCAGAAAAGCGGAGTCACGCCGTTTGTTTTGCCCAATAAGGGCGAGGAAGAAGGTTAGGAATGGCTGAAGGTACCGTTAAGTGGTTCAACCCGGACAAGGGCTACGGCTTCATCTCGCGTGAGGGTGGCGACGATCTGTTCGTCCACTTCTCCGAGATCCAGTCGGAGGGCTTCAAGACTCTCGACGAGGGCCAGAAGGTCTCGTTCGAGGAGGCCATGGGCAACAACGGCAAGAAGCAGGCGACCAACGTCCGCCCGCTCTAAGTAGCGCGCGCGACTCACGTTCGCACGGAAGGGCGGCCCCAAGGGGCCGCCCTTCTTGCGTTGCGCCTGCAAGCGTGAGCTACTGCGCGTTTTGCACGGGGAACGGAAGCTCGAAGAGTGCGGGGTCGATGTCGGCGCCAACTTCCACGTCGGAGAACAGCCGGCGCGCCACCTGTAGCTCGCCCACCGAGCCGTCCTCCTCGGGCACCGCTCCGCGGGAGATCACGCCGATCACCGTGTCGTCGAGCACAAGGTACGTGATGTCTTCCACGTACCATGCGTTCGCGGCGCCTTCCATAGCATCGACGCGCTGCAGGGTGTAGACCACGCGCGTGGCGCCCGTCTCCTCGTCGATGCCGTCCTCAACGGCAGACTCGTCGGGCTCGCCGAACTCCTCGAGATAGCGTTCGACACTCGCAACGGATGGCTGGGACGCTTGCTCCGCGTACCGTACGAAGTAGGCGGTGACTCCGTCGGGGGACATGATCGACCGCAGTAGCTCGCCGTCTTGGTACAGGTCGAAGCGGAACAGATTGCCGTCCACCCAGAACTCGCCGGTCTGGTCGTAGATCGTGCCGTTGGGCATGGTGGTGAGGAGCGAGAACGATCCTGTCTTCTTGCTCGCGTCCAGGAACTGCTCGAGCGTTGGCGACAGGACCTTGTCGTCACCCTTGTCGACCGACTCGCCGGAAGGCGCCGGTGACGGCTCCGCGGCCTCGGGCTCCTGCGTGCCGACAGAGCACGCGCATCCCGTCCCGAGCGACATCATGGCGGATGCGAGCAGGGCGATCAGCAGTACAGCCAGCGAGCGTCTCATGGCGTCCCCCTTGGTCTCGGATATCCCGATGGTAAACCCGGTGTTGCTTTCGCGCCAGAAGCGTTGACCGATGCCGCACCGGGCATCTATCGTAGAAATACGATTGATGCTACCCGGGAGGGGTCGATGGACGATCGAAGCATTGCAGCGGTGGCACACGCACTCGGCCACCCTGCGCGGGTGCGTATCCTCCGGCTGCTGGCGGCTCAGGAGTCATGCATGGGCGGCGAGGTCTTCGAAGCGTTGCCGCTGGCACAGTCGACGATCTCTCAGCATCTCGGCGTGCTGAAGCGGGCGGGCCTCGTGCGTGCAACCCGCCAGGGCACGCGGATGCTCTATTGCATCACCGATGAGCCGCTCACCGGTCTCCGCGAACTGCTCGACACCCTGCTGGAACAGCATCCTGTGTGTGATGGAGAGGAGCACTAAGATGTCCGAGGCGTCTTCCAAGCGGATGAACGTGTTCGAGCGGTACCTCACGCTCTGGGTGGCGCTCTGCATCGCAGCAGGCACGCTCCTCGGCAGCCGATTCCCCGGTCTCGCCGAGTTCTTCGACAGGTTCACGGTGGCGCAGATCTCGATCCCGGTGGCGGTTCTGATCTGGTTGATGATCTACCCGATGATGCTCAAGGTGGACTTCGCCTCCGTCAGGCGTGTGGGCGAGCGCAAGCAGGGACTCGTCGTCACCACGGTGGTGAACTGGCTGATCAAGCCCTTCACGATGTTCGGTATCGCGTGGCTGTTCTTCAACGTCATCTTCCGCGACCTGATCACGCCTGATCTCGCGCAGCAGTACCTCGCCGGCGCGGTGCTTCTTGGCGCCGCGCCCTGCACGGCGATGGTGTTCGTGTGGTCGTACCTTGCCGATGGCGACCCGGCCTACACGCTCGTGCAGGTGGCCCTGAACGACCTCATCATGCTGGTGGCGTTCGTGCCGATCGTGTCGCTGCTGCTTGGGGTGAGCGGTGTGCCCGTGCCCTGGGACACGCTGGCGCTCTCCGTGGTGCTCTTCGTAGTGGTCCCGCTTGTTGCGGGATGGCTCACCCGGCGTACGTTGATCGGCCGCCACGGCCAAGAGTGGTTCGACAGCTCGTTCCTGCCGAGGTTCGGTCCGGTCACCATCGTGGCGCTGCTCGCTACGCTCGTGCTCATCTTCATCTTCCAGGGCGAGACCATCGTGGCCAATCCGCTGCACATCCTGCTCATCGCGATACCGCTTGCGATCCAGACGTTCCTGATCTTCGGGATCGCCTACGGGTGGTCGTACCTGTGGCGGATCGAGCATCCCGTGGCCGCCCCGGCAGGCTTCATCGGCGCGTCCAACTTCTTCGAGCTTGCGGTGGCGGTGGCGATCGCGCTCTACGGCCTCACGTCGGCGGCGGCGCTCGCCACGGTGGTCGGCGTGTTGGTGGAAGTGCCGCTCATGCTCACGCTCGTGTGGATCGCCAAGCGCACCCGCGACAAGGTGTGTGCCCGCCACGAGTGCGCCCTGCCGCAGGTCGGTGCCGCAGTTGAACCCGTGTCCATCGACTCAGGGGAGGTCTGAGATGCGTCGCATCGCGCTGTACTCGGACATCCACGGGAACGTACCCGCCCTCGAGGCGGTGCTTGCCGACATCGTGTGCGCCGGTATCGCCGAACGGTACTGCCTGGGCGATCTCGTGGGCTATGGCGCTGACCCGTCGGGCGTGATCGCGCGGGTACGCGCCACGCGCGATCCGGTGATCCGCGGCAACTACGACGACGGGGTCGGCAACAGGAAGGGCGGCTGCGGCTGCTACTATCCCACGCCCGAGGACAAGGCCGTGGGCGCCGAGAGCTACACGCGCACCGATGCCGTCCTGGACGACGCCGAGCACGCGTACCTGGCGACGCTGGCCGACGACATCCGGCTGAACGCGTCGGGCGCGAGGGTGCTGCTCTGCCACGGAAGCCCGCGGAGGATCAACGAGTACCTCATGCCCGACAGGCCGGACGACAATCTGGCGAAGCTCGCCGACCTCGGCGGCGCCGACGTGGTGTGCGTGGGGCATGTCCACATCCCGTACCACCGCGTGCTCACGGCTCCCGACGGACGTGCTGTCCACTACGTGAGCGACGGGAGCGTGGGCAAGCCCAAGGACGGCGATCCCCGGGCATGCTGGGCCGAGCTCGTCTTCGGCACGAAGGCCGAGGTCAACAAGCGATGTGAGGGCGACCGTGCCGCAGGGCCGGTGGGCACGCCGGGTGAGGCCGATCGGCCATGGCTCGGCGTCGTGTTCCATCGCGTGGACTTCTAGGGCGGAATCGACGCGGGCGCAGACCCGGGTGCCGCGCTCCGGGAGGTTGCGCTCCCGCCCGCCGTTGGGTACTCTCTTGCAGCACACATGGCCAGGTAGCTCAGATGGTAGAGCAGGGGATTGAAAATCCCCGTGTCGGCGGTTCAAGTCCGTCTCTGGCCACCATAGATACTCCTGGCGACCGGCCCCGTGGGCCGGTCGTTGTGCGTCCCGGCGCGACTTCCCGAAGGAATCTCGCGCCCGTCCGCGAAGTTGGCTTCGTATTTGCCAATGGCAGAGTTAGCACATACTAACTCCAAGAAGGGACGCACATGGACCTCATGGCCCACACCTCCGTCATAGAGCCGATGGTCGCGACATCGTCGCTTGATACCGCGCGCGCCGGTCAGTCGCTCAGGGTGGTCGAGATCGACGATCCGTCGGCCCGGATACAGGCGCTGCGTTTCGGCATGGCCGAGGGCGCGGACATCCACTGCGTCACGCGCATACCCGCAGGCCCCATCGTCGTCAGGTCGGGCCGGCAGGAGATCGCCATCGGCCGCGCTCTCGCCCGGAGGATCCGGGTCATCGGTGGCGCCGTGAGGCCGGGGCGGCGCCATGAGCGGTAGCACGGACGCGCGGCCCGTCAGCCTGGTGCTTGCGGGCAATCCCAACGTCGGCAAATCGGCGGTCTTCAACGCGCTCACCGGAACGTACGTGGACGTGTCGAATTTCCCGGGAACCACGGTCGAGCTCGTGCGCGGCCGCATGGGCGTGTACGAGATCGTGGACACCCCGGGCGTCTACGGCGTCTCCTCGTTCAACGAGGAGGAACGGGTGGCGCGCGACATCATCCTCACCGGCGACATCGTGGTCAACGTGGTCGATGCCGTCCATCTGGAGAGAGACCTCTTCCTTACGCTGCAGTTGCTGGACATGGGCAAGCGGATGGTCGTCGTGCTCAACATGTCCGACGAGGCGCGCAGGCAGGGGGTCGCGATCGACCAGGCGCGCCTTGAGGAGTTGCTCGGCGTTCCGGTGATCGCTACGGCAGCCGTGAAGGGCACGGGCGTCGAGGAGTTGAAGAGCGTTCTCCCTGCCGCACGCGCAGGGCACGGTGATCCCGCCCTGCAGGAGGGTCTGCCCGACTTGCAGCGTCGTATCAGCCTCCGGTCGGAAGCGCTCCTGGTGCTGGAGGGCGATGAAGAGGTGAGCGCCCGGTGCGGCCTCGAGCCCGGCACTCAGCGCGACAGCATCTACCGCGAGCGGCGGCGGCGCGTGGACGTGATCTGTGCCGAGGTCGTACGTGAGACGCGGGAGGGCGCGGGCTTCGCCGCACGGCTGAGCCGCTGGATGCTCCACCCTCTCACGGGAATCCCGATGCTTCTCGGCCTGCTGTACGCGATGTGGGTCGTGCTGGGCCAGTGGATCGCGGGCGGTCTCGTGGGGCTGCTCGAAGAGGATGTCATGCTCGCCCACTGGGTGCCGTTCATCGAGGGTGCGGTCGCAACTGTTTCGGCGCCTGGTACCTGGCTCCATACGCTGCTCGCCGGTGAGTTCGGCGTGCTCACGATGACCCCCACCTATCTTCTGGGTGTGATCCTGCCGCTCGTCGGCGGCTTCTACATGTTACTCGCCGTGCTTGAAGACTCCGGCTATCTGCCGAGGATCGCAGCGCTCGCTGATCGCACGCTGAACGCGGTCGGCCTCAACGGGCGCGCCGTGATCCCCCTGATCCTCGGCCTGGGGTGTGTGACCATGGGCACGCTCACCACGCGCATCCTCGGCAGCAAACGGGAGCGCTTCATCGCCACGGCGCTGATGGCCATCGCCGTTCCGTGCTCCGCGCAGATCGCCGTGATAGCGGGGCTGATGGCCCGCGCTGATGCCATTTACGCCGTGCTCTACATCTCGCTGCTGGTGTTCGTGTTCGGCGCGGTAGGGGCGGTGCTCAACCGCATGGTACCGGGGCAGTCCACCGACCTTCTGATCGACCTGCCGTCGCTCCGGCTCCCGCGCATCGACAACGTGGTCCGCAAGAGCGCGGTAAAGGTCTGGCACTTCATGCGGGAGGTCACGCTGTTCTTCACCGCGGGCTCGCTGGTGATCGGTCTGCTGCAGGTGACAGGCGCGCTCGAGCGCATCGTTGCGGTGGCGCGACCGCTGACCACCGGTTGGCTCGGACTGCCCGCAGAGGCTGCCACCGCGTTCGTGATGGGCTTCGTGCGTCGCGACTTCGGCGCGGCAGGGTTCTTCACCATGGACCTCACCGATCCGCAGCTGCTCGTCGGCATGGTCACCATCACGCTGTTCGTGCCGTGCATCGCGTCGGCGATGGTCATCCTCAAGGAGCGGGGCTGGGCGTACTTCGCCGGACTGTTCGCAGGCTCCGTGGCGTTCGCACTGTTCTTCGGGGGCATCGTGTCCAAGGCGCTGGGAGTGGTGATGGCATGAGCATCTTGCCCGTATGCCCGTCGTGCGGTCTTCCGGGTGATGAACTGCGCTGTCCGAGGTGCAACACGCTCAAGGTCGTCGGCTGCAGCGGCTCATGCTCCTCGTGCAGGACGCGCACACAGTGCTCTACGCCCCCTGAGCCCACCGGCCCGCGCGATTCCCGGGTGGCATAGAGTTTGTAACTTGTGATACAAATGCTGTGCACGTGACGATACCTACCGAGGTATCCTGAAGGAAAGGGGTTGTCGTGATGGCTCGCACATATGTGATCACCGGCGCCGGGTCCGGCATCGGCAAGGCGACGAAGGAGCTCCTCGAGGCGCAGGGGCACACCGTCGTGGGGGTCGATCTGAAGGGCGCCGACGTCATCGCCGACCTGAGCACGCGGCAGGGTCGCATCGATGGTGCGTCTGCGGCGATCTCCGCTGCCGATGGGTCTGTGGACGCGGTGATCGCGTGCGCCGGCGTTACGTTGCCCACACCTCTCACCGTCTCGGTCAACTACTTCGGCATGGCCGAGTTCCTCGAGGCGATGGCGCCGGTGCTCGCCAAAGCCGAGGCGCCGCGTGCCGTCCTGATCAGCTCGTATTCCTCGCTGCAGGAGAACGACCCCTCGCTGGTCGACGCGATGTGTGTGGAGGACGACGAGGACAAGGCGCGGGGGATCGCGCAGAAGATCGCCGACGAGCAGGGGCCGCAGGTTGCGCAGGGCCTCATCTACGCCTCCACCAAGCGCGCGATCAGCCGGTGGGTCCGCCGTGAGTCGACCAAGGAGCAGTGGGCCGGGGCAGGCATCCCGCTCAACGCCGTGGGCCCGGGCGTCATCCGCACTCCGATGACCGAGGAGTGGCTCAAGTCGGAGGAGGGGCGTCAGTACCTTGCCACCGTCGTGCCGATGCCGCTCAACGGCTTCGCGGAGCCCGAGGTAGTGGCCGAGCTCATGATCTGGCTCACAAGCCCTGCGAACACACATGTGACGGGCCAGACCATCTACGTTGATGGCGGGGCCGACGTGGTCATGCGTGGCGACGACATCTGGGGCCCGATCGACAAGTGATCGGCGGACTGCACCTGTGAGCAGGCCGTCCGTGCGTATGCCTTGACCATGAGTCGAGGGTTGCCCGGGTGTAGCCACGCCCTCTTCCTGATGCGCAGCCGGCCGAGAACCTCGCAAAGACAAGAAGACCCGCCCGATCGTGGGCGGGTCTTCGTGCGTGGGGGACGAGTGCATGCCGCCGTTCGCTCCCGGCGCAACGACCGTTCGGCGCGTGACACGATACAGACCACCACCTCACGCGAAAGTCGGGTACAAACCCCTTAAGTCCTCGCGATTCAACGTCGATACTTAACGAAATGGGGTGGACTCACGGGACGTTCACGTTCGCCAGGACGACGTAAGAAGGTGGTTAATCTGTTCGTAATTAATTTGTGGATTCCCGAACGAAAGCATGTACATCCCGTGTCGTAGGAGTATATTAAGGAAGATTGGCGGTTGCGCCGTTGGCGTGCCGCTGCCTGTCGTCGAGAGCAGGGAGGTAGGGAATGAACAGTAGGCATGGTCCGTTCCGACGCGCCGCTATTGTCGGCGTGCTCGTAGCGGGATTGGTGCTTGCGCTGGCTGCACCGGGTGTAGCCTCCGCAGCCCAGGTGCCAAAGTTGCCATCCACGACCACATCATTGGTGATGGCCACGGCACCGACCGATCCCACTGCGATTCTCGTTCAGGGAGCTACCCGCTACCTGACGGCTGTGGAGGCTTCAAAGAAGTTCGGAAGCGCCGCGAACGTAGTCATCGCAACCGGTGAATCGTTCCCGGACGCTCTCGGCGGCGCCGCGCTCGCGGGTGCTGTCGACGGCCCGATTCTCTTGACCCCCGCGGCGTCGGTACCGTCGCAGGTCCTGGCCGAGATCCAGCGCCTTGGTGCCTCCAAGGTGTACATCCTGGGCGGTACGGCTGCCGTTTCTAACGCGGCTGCAGCCCAGATCGATGCGCTTCCCGGTGTCAGCATCGAGCGCATCGCCGGCGGCAACAGGTATGACACCGCCGCCAAGGTCGCCGCGAAGACCATCGGTCTTCTCGGTGGCAGCTTCGAGGGCAAGGCGTTCATGGCCACCGGCCTGAACTTCCCCGACGCGCTCGCGTCGTCCTCGATCATGTTCGCCGAAGGCATGCCGCTCGTCCTCGTGGACGGCGCCGGCAACTACACGCTTCCGGCCGGAGTCACCGATGTCACCATCCTTGGTGGAACGGGCGTCGTGCCCGCTTCCGTCCAGACCAGCCTTGGAGCCAAGTACGACGGACGTCTTGCGGGCGCCAACCGCTATGAGACTGCCGCAGAGGTCGCCGAGTACGGTGTCTCCCTTGGTCTGTCCTGGAACAACCTGGGTGTCGTGACCGGCGAGAACTTCCCGGACGCGCTGTGCGCCGGCCCGCTCGTGGGCAGCAAGGGCTCCGTGGTGCTTCTCACCGAGTCCACCCAGCTCACGGACGAGACCGAGGCGCTGCTCGTGAGCGCCCGGGGCGATGTCTCCTACTACTACCTGTTCGGTGGCCTGGCCACGATAGCGGCCGATGTCCGTGCGGACATCGACTCCGCCGTGACCGCCACGACCCCGCCGCCTCCCGTGTTGAGTGGTCATGACCTGCCCGACGTGTTCTGCACCGGTTCCGGGTGCCACGACACGAACCTGGCAGCGATCCACATCGACCTCAACAACGGCGGCTGCTACGCATGCCACACCGCTGATGTTCCGCAGCGCGACTGCGAGACGTGCCACACCGATGCGCACGCCGCTTCGCACCCTGAGGTTCTCAGCACCAGCGATGAGAGCTGCTCGCAGGTCGGCTGCCACCCCGGTGGCGTCGTCGATCTGCACGCGGACTGCACGTCGTGCCACAACGACACGACCGACATCTCCGTGATCAGCACCTGTGAGGACTGCCACGGCACCACCGAGGAGAAGCACGGCGCTGTCGCCGCCCACGTCGTTCCCGACGCGGGTACCTGCTTCGATTCGTACTGCCATGGCACCAACGTGGTCACCGACATGCACGGGATCGACTTCAGTGGCGACGGCGTGGTCACCGGCTGTGCCGCGTGCCACAACGACACCGTTGAGCCGTCCACCACGTGCTTCGGCGTGTGCCACGACCTCAACCAGTTCGGCGCCTATCACGACACCGGCGTCGGTCACGACATGCTCACCACGAACATCGAGGCGAACAGCGGCGGCTGCGTTTCCTGCCACGGCTCCGACGTCACGATGGTCGCTCCCGGTGAGCACAAGGGCTGCAGCTGCCACGCCTACGGCCACACGGCCGGCGCGGACTCCTGCGAGTCCTGCCACGCCGACCCGTTCGATCCGAATGCTGCGCATCCGTATCACGTGGGCGCGCATGACGTGATCGAGGACACCATCGCGGCGAACAGCGCGGGCTGCGTGTCCTGCCACGGCCAGGATCTCATGGCCGTTGCTCCTGGTGAGCACGATGGCTGCTCCTGCCATGCTTATGGCTATGGTCAGGGCGGCGAGTACGCGTGCGAGGACTGCCACACCGATCCGATGGTTCCGGGTGTGGATCATCCGTACCACGTGGGCGCGCATGACTCCGTGGAAGCCATCATCGATGGCGACTACAGTGACGCATGCGTCGACTGCCACGGCACCGACCTGCTTGCGGTCGGCGAGATCGATATGCACGTCAAGGATGCGCACGCGGGTTGCGTGTGCCACGCCTACGACGATCTGATCGACTCGGGCTTCGAGCTCATCAACGCGAAGACCACCGAGGCTGGCGAGTGTGTCGACTGCCACAGTGACGCGTTCGCGCCGCATGGCTTCGCCACCGAGGTCTCCCCGCACCACGCGGAGAGCTGGGTCGCGGCCTCCGGTCACAACACCACGACCTTCGGGTCGATTGGTGCTGTGGAGGACTTCAGCGCCCTGCTCACGGGTACCGACGGCAACCCTGTCACCGACGTGTGGCAGTTCCCGACGGTCAACGTGTTCTGGGAGGAGAGCGATCCCAACGCCCCCGCAGATGCCATGACGGGTCTGCTGGCGACGGATGTCATCACCTGTGAAGACTGCCACACCGGTTTCGAGGCGGCAGGCCCCCACGGCGCTGACGACTACTGGGGCATCGACCCCGACTACTCGGCCCCGTTCTACATGGCGGAGCTGACCAAGAACACGGCGGAGTACCCGTCAGGTATCAGGATCCGCTCGGTGCTGGCGACGACCCCCGATAACGTCGAGTACGAGGACGGCAGCGTCATGACGATCTGCTCGAAGTGTCACGACCTGCAGAACTACAACCAGGGCACCGTGACCGGCCAGATCATGCCGGAGATCTCCACCGGCTCTACGCCGTTCGAGTACACGATCCCGGGCAGCGTTGAGACCACGATGAGCGAGGAAGGCACCATCACGGCCGTGCGGGGAACACCGTACTGGACGATGTACACCGACCCGATCACGTGGGCCCCGGTCGCCTCTGAGGATTCCACGAGCGGTTCTGTGGCTCACCGTCAGAGCGAAGACACCGGCACGGTCAACACCAATGCGATCGGTTCTTCGAACACCGCGCACTCCAGCCACCACCAGGACACCACCGACGGTTCCGCCCAGTGCGTGAACTGCCACGTGGCCGTCCCGCACGCGTGGGATACTCCGCGTCTGCTGGTGAACACCGGCTGGAACGGCACCGTCAACGGCATCCACGCCGGCCTCATCGAGGGCGACCGTGCGCCGTACCGTTCGCCGTACGTGCTCGGTACCACGGCAACCGAGGGTACCGCGATGCTGCTCGATCCCGAGACCGGCACCAACGGCATGGGCGCTCTGACATGGCCCGCCTCCGGCCCGGTCGACTTCGTGGACGGCGCCGCGATATGGGACCGCTACACCTGTGAGGGTTGCGGCCACCACTATCACGCGGTCCAGGAGCGCGACGGCAGCAACGTCCGTATCATCACCAACAAGTCCGACTACATGGATGACTACAACGCAGACATGGTGGCACCGGACTAACGGCAACCGTACAGCCGGAGGGGCGGCAATCCCCGCCCCTCCGGATGCGGATCGCAGATGAACGACACCCGCTCAGGCGGGCAGAGAAAGGAAGAGTGAACATGGAAAACAGCAAGCTTTCCCGCAGGCAGTTCCTGGGAGGGACTGCAGCGGTGGCGGCTGCTTCGGTGCTCCCTGCGGTCACCAGTGCGGCGCCTGCCGTTGCAACTCCGGTGACGACGTTCCCGGACACCTCGATCCAGGGCGCCAACTGGATCGCGCTTGATCCCGCGGCGCTCGCCCGCAAGGGCTATGAGATCTACAAGGGCATCGCAGGCGGCGGACAGGGTGGTTGATGCGAGGGTACCTACTGGCCCGTGCTTGGCCAGATCGCAGAGAACTTCCCGAGCTCGTCGTACGCAGCCATCCCCAAGGGTCTCTTCAACTACGGCGGCGGTGGCGTCAACGCGTGGCGTAACCTCTGTGGTGTTCCCAACGGCGGCGCCGCGATGCTGAAGATCGTCACCAACAACGGCAACGTTATCGACGAGTACATGGCGTGGTACGAGCGCACCGCGTTCCCCACCAACGCCGCGTACGAGGACTGGGCCGACGGCGGCTGGACGATCTCCGACGCCTCCAAGCAGCCCAAGGACAGCGCACCGATGTCGGTGCCGAAGTCGCTCCTGTGCCACTCATCGCACGGCCGTTGGCTCGAGGCCGCGGGCGGCGCTGATGGCGCATGGGTCACCGCGGAGTTCGCCGGCAACGCCGGTGCCGCGGGTAGCGACCGTTGTGCGAAGCTCGTGTACGACTGCGTGTACAAGCTCGCCGAGCTTGTCAACGACTTCATGGCTGGCACCATTCCGACCCCCGTGCTCGACCCCAGCGTCGATGCATGCCTGACCTCAGGCTGCCACGGTGGTGCGGGCGGATACGACCAGGCTATCCTGGACTGCGCTCCGCATGTTGCCGGCAAGATGAAGTGCGACGAGTCGTGCCACCAGTAGGACCCTGCTGGTCTCAGGCGAGCGACGTGTCGCGGACCTGAAGACGATCAGGTAGATGCACTGAGCGGGGGCGGGCAGTGATGCCCGCCCCCGTGCTGGCTGTACGAGGTGAAAGGTTCGCTATGACTGGGGATGGTGGGCTTGTGGTACGCCACGCGAACGGCAACTGGACCCGCGATGCGCTTCTGCGGCTGGCGCTGGTCGGCCTCGCGTTCGTGGCGCTCTCGGCGGTCGCGGGGTGTCAGTCGGACACGGGAGAGCCGGGCGCGATGCCCGACGATGCGGTGGTGCTCCTTGCCGAGGCCGCTGAAGACGGCGACTGGACGGGCGTGCGGACGTACATGGACGCCAACGGCGTCGGCCTCGCATTCGCAGCGGACACGATGGCTCGAGCGCGTGATGAAGACGCCTCCGCGGGCGGGTCGAGCATGCATGGCGGCGACTTCCCCGCCAGCGCGATGGAGCAGACCTTCGCCGACCAGTTCGTCGAATCCCTGCAGGCGGGCGTGGAGAATGGCACCGTAGTCGCTGACGGAACCTTGTTCGGCGCCATCCTTGAAGACAGCCCCGGAGAGGTGGAGTATGTGGGCGACGATGAGGCGCTCGTGTCCGTCACCGTGCCGGATGAAGAAGGCGCCGACCAGGCTCTGAGGTTACGCATGGCTCGCAGCGGTCAGCGGTGGATGCTGATCGCCATAGAGGGTACGACCGACCTCTACGGGCTCTTCTTCTGAGTACCTGCAGGTTCGAACCAAGGATGGTGGAGATGGAATCGCTTCGCTCGGATCGGTCCGATGCTCGCACGCATGCGTACGCCGATGGGGTCCGCACAGTGATCGTCTGCTGTCTCGTCGTCCTGCTGGGTCTTGGGCTAGGTGTATCAACCGGCTGCACGTCCGATGAGGCCGGCGGAGAGGCCGAGGCGGCGGGCGAGGGGATGGGTGGACCGGCTGTGGAGGTGCAGGTCACCGAGGAAGCGCTTGCGAGCGAGCCGGAGACGATCGACCTTTCCACGCCGGAGGCGGCGGTGCGCTCGTATCTCGACTGGAGTTCGTACGCGTACAGGATCGCGCAGCCACGCGTTGCGCTCCCCACGATGACGAGCTACCAGGAGGTCCGGGTCGACGCGTACATCCAGTACAACATCCAGAAGGGTCGCCTGATCGACCAGACGCTCGAGTCCCTCGAGGTGCAGGACGTCCGTGAGGGGGAGGAGAGCGTCGAGGTGGTCGTCAAGGAGACCTGGAGCTACAACTACGTCTCCGTGAAGAACGCCGGCGAGGTCATCAGCGGTCCGCACGAGGCCTCCTACGATGCGATCTACACTGTCGTCCAACAGGGTGACGACTGGGTCGTGGACGCGGTCGAAGCCACTGCGCTGGGGCCGGTCGAGTGATCATGGGGTTCGGCCGACGGGTCTGGAGGTTCCTCACCTCGCCAGTGCTCGCCATGGTCCTGCTGCTCTGGGTCGGCGTGTGGTCGATCATCGGCTCGTTCGTTCCCCAGAGAGACCTGGATCCCATGGGGGTGGCGCTCTGGGCCGCTGCCAACCCCGCTCTCGAGACGGTAGCCGGTGCCCTCGGCCTGCACGAAGCGTTCACCAGCCCTCTCTTCATCGTACCGGGTCTGTTCCTGGCACTGTGTACGGCCGCCTGCGCGTGGCAGCGCACCGGAGTGGCGCGCCGCCGCGCCCGTTCACTCCGTGACGCACGCAGCGACGTAGAGCCCGGGGATGAGACGTCCGCGGACTTCGAGATCGTCTGCGATCCGGCACTCGACAGCGCCGCCATCGTCGAGCGGACGGCGGCGACGCTCGAGCACCTCGGGATATCCTTGCGTAAGGGTGAGCGTGTCGTCTCGGCAGTCTCTCCCTGGTGGTCTGTCTGGGGCACGGCGGTCTTCCACTGGGCGCTCGTGGCGCTGATCGTGTTGATCGCCGGCGGCAGTCTGGCGCGCGCTTCCGGGCAGATGGGTGTGGCGGTGGGTCAGACCAAGCCCGACCAGCCCGGGTCGTACGGCCAGCTTACGAGCGGCCCGCTGCACAACTGGGACCTCGTGGACCGGTGGATCAGGGTCGATGCGTTCGATATCGACTACGTGACCGGCGATCTTCATCGCGGGCCCACCCCCACGGTCACCGTCCTCGATGGCGAGGGCAACGTGCTCGCGTCGCAGCTGGTCTATCCGAACAACACGCTCAAACAAGGCGCGCTCACGATCTACCCTGTGGACTACGGGCTTTCGGCGACACTCGCCATGGTGGACGACGCGGGCGCCGAGGTGCAGCGCACCACACAGCTGGTCGACTTCGCCGAAGGGAACCCCGACGGTACGGCGCCGATCACCCCGCTCGGCCTGGCCGGGCCCGACGGTGTGCTGGCCTACCACGTGATCGTGTCGGTGCCCCTGGACGAGCGTCCGGAGGGCCTGGTGGCGCGCACTCCTGAGGTGCCCGCCGCTCATGTGGTGATCGTGGACACCGGGGGTGCCGCGGTCGTCGACGAGGTCATCAGCGTCGACGAGGGTGTCGCGCTGCCTACGGGCGGCGAATTGCGGCTTCTGGGCGTGGACTACTACGCCCGTTTGCAGATGGTGGACGACCCGTCCATCCCCCTGCTTTACATCGCGGGCGCCATCTCGATGATCGGTCTCGGGGTGGCCACGCTCGCCCGGCAGATGGTGCTGAAGGCGTGGACCCTCGAGGGCCCCGAAGGCACCAGGCTCCTGGTGAGGATGCGTCTCTGGCGCATCCACTCCACCAGCAGGAGCGAGATCGAAGACGAGCTGCGCCGCGCGCTCGGCGCCGTTGAAGGGAGCCGTTCGTGACCTTCGAGATCATCATGACCTGGGTCACCCTCCTCCTGTACGCCGGAGCGACCGCCGTCTCGGCGATCGGTGTGGTCTTCAGCAAGGAGAGGTTCATTCGCATCGCGGTGGTGGTCGCCACAGCCGGCCTGGTGGCGCAGACGGCCTCCCTCGGCCTCAGGTGGGTCAGGGTAGGGCATGGCCCCTATCTCGGCTTCTACGAGGTCTCAGCGGCCCTGGTGCTGTTCGTGGTAGCCACGTTCGTGGTCGTGGCGTGGCGGCAGCCGAGGCTTGCCAGCGCCGGCATCGGCGTGATGCCGGTTGCGCTGCTGCTGCTCGGCGGCGCGATGCTCGCACAGACGACCGAAGTGCCGATGACCGGCAAGCTCACGAGCTTCTGGCTGGCGATCCATGTGGTGTTCGCCAATCTCGCGTTCGGCGCGTTCGTGATCTCGTTCGGTCTGGCCATCGCGTACGTGGTCCGCGAACGCTCCAAGACGGGCGAGTGGGCGCGGCGCTTCGAGCGGTTGCCGGCCCAGGATGCGCTCGAGAACCTCACCGTGAGCTACGTGCTTGTGGGGTTCTTCTTCTGGGGCATCATGATCGTCACCGGCGCCATCTGGGCTAACGAGGCATGGGGCCGGTACTGGGGCTGGGATCCCGTGGAGACCTGGAGCCTGATCGTCTGGATCATCTACGCCGTCTACCTGCACCTTCGTTACACGCTCAAATGGGGCGGCGAGCGGTTGGCGTGGGTGGCCATCTGCGCGATGCCGCTCTCGCTCTTCACGCTCATCGGCATACCCGCCGTCTTCGACACCACCCACGCGGGGATCGGCGGGCTCGGCAAGGACCTCTGAGGCCGTGCGTGCAGGGCCGATCATGGATCGGGCGGCGGGCCTATGTGTCAGCGCCGTCATGTATCCTACGTGACGGAGGCCGAGGGCACGCCCGCGGCGTCCTGTTACATGCGGGGAGCGGCAGCGAAGGGGGAGTCCGATCGTGGCAGGCATGCGAAGGTCGCTGTTCAGGCATCGTGCGATAACGGGGGTGCTGGCAACCGGGATCGCGCTCGCGTTCGCCATGCCGGGTGCCGCGACCGCGGCGGATGCGTCAATCATCCCCATGGCCGAGGTGGTCACCCCGGTCGCTATCCCCATCCAGGGTCCCGACCGTGTGACAACGGCGATCGAGGCCTCCCGGCGGTTCGGTACGGCCACGAGCGTGGTCCTGGCGACCGGCAGGGACTTCCCCGACGCGTTGGGCGGCTCCGCCCTCGCGGGAGCCGTGAGGGGGCCGATCCTGCTCACCGGCGGCGACAGCATCGAGGCGCCGGTGCTCGCCGAGATCGAGCGTCTCGGCGCCACGAAGGTCTACATCCTCGGGGGCACCGGCGCGGTCTCCGCGCGGTGTGAGTCACAGCTCACAGCCGCGGGGCTCAGCGCCGAACGCCTTGCCGGGTCCGATCGCTACTCCACCGCCAAGGTGGTCGCCGACAAGACCATCCAGATGCTGGGCGATGCCTACGATGGGGGCGCGTTCATAGCCACGGGCACGGGCTATGCCGACGCTCTTGCCGCTGCTCCGCTCATGTACGCACAGGGGATGCCGCTCGTCCTCGTCGACGGCGCCGGCGTCTTCCGGCTTTCGGCGGGGATGGACGCCGTGGACATCCTGGGGGGCACCGGCGTGGTCCCCACCTCCGTTGAGACCGCTCTCGGCGCTCGGGCCGGTACGCGTCTCGCGGGCGCGAACCGCTACGAGACGGCCATCGCGGTCGCGCGCTACGGCGTCTCGATGGGTATGCAGTGGGACCGCCTCGGCATCGCCACGGGCGAGTCGTTCCCCGACGCGCTGTGCGCCGGTCCGCTCCTTGGCAAGAACCGGTCCGTGCTTCTGATGACCCGTACGGCCGAGCTGCCGGCACAGACCGGGAGACTCCTCGGCGAGATCAAGGAGGGCGTGGACGCCTACCACGTGTTCGGTGGCACGGCGGTCGTCTCGCCTGCGGTGCGCGCCTCGGTCGCTTCGGCGCTCCAGCGGGTCGTCGAGCCTCTCACCGGCCACGACCTCCCGAGGGTCTTCTGCACGGACTCCGGATGCCACGACACGAACCTCGCGTCGATCCATATCGACGGTGTGAGCGGCGGCTGCGTGTACTGCCACGACACCGCGCCGCTTCGCGACTGCGAGAGCTGCCATGACGGTCAGCGCGCTCCGGTGGGGCATGCCAGCACGCATCCGGCCCTCACGAGCGAGGGCGGCGAGGCGTGCACGCAGTCGGGTTGCCACACTGCCGGCGTGGTGGAGCTGCACACCGCGTGCGTCTCATGTCACGTCACCGGCGTCTATGTGGCGGCTGAGACCTGTGAGGACTGCCATGCTTCTGCCGAACAAGAGCATGCGGGCGTAGCCGCACATACGGTCAGCGGCACCTGCTTCGGGGCGAACTGCCACGGCACGGACGTCACGAGGATGCATGCGATCGACTTCCGGGCGTCCGGTGAAGAGCCGCCCGGTTGCGCCGCCTGCCATAACGAGACCGTCGCGCCGTCGGTCACGTGTCTCGGTGCCTGTCACTCAAGCGCGGGATTCGCAGAGTGGCACGACCCCGCGGCCGGGCATGCCGCTCTCACGCCTGCGATCGAGACGAAGAGCAGCGGCTGCGTCTCATGTCACGGGAGCGACCTCTTGGCGGTTGCGCCCGGAGAGCACGCCGGCTGCTCGTGCCACGCATGCGGTGATTCCGCCGGTGCGGACTCGTGCGAGAGCTGCCACGTGGCGCCGATGGACCCGCTCGCCCCCGATCCCTACCACGTAGACGCGCACGCCGCCTGGGAGGCAACGGCCCGGGGCGAGCACAGCATCCGGTGCGTGTCGTGTCACGGCCCGCAACTCGTTGCGATCAGGCCGAACTTCGGCTTCGAGTACAAGGAAGACCATGGCAGGTGCGTCTGCCACTACTACGACACGCTCTTCACGGACGACTATCAGCCCACGGGAGCCACTACGACCGACGCCACCGAGTGCGTGAGCTGCCACAACGGCGTGTTCGATCCGCACGGAGGGGCGTTCATCTCAGGCGGATGAGGCGACGGTCGTATCACGCGTAGTGCCGCAACGGCAATGAGAAGGACGGCGGGCAGTATGCCCGCCGTCCTTGTGTTTCGTCCGCTGCCAGGCTGGCCCGGGAGACTACTCGGCCGCCTTCTCTGCGCTCTTCTCGGTGCCCGAGATCTTCTTCATCGCGTCGGCCATCTTCTTGGGCATCTCGCCGATCTTCTCCTTGCCGATGCCGAGGAAGTCGAACTGCTCGCCGTAGTCGCGCATCATGACCTTCATCGCCGAGAGCATGTAGCTGCGCTTGAAGCCCTCGGGAAGTGCCAGGATCTCGTTCATCTTGTTGGCGTAGAACGTCATGTAGCAGCGTCCCAGCGCGATCGTCACATCGGTCAGTGACATGTTGTACGGCTCGATGATCGGCGTGGAGATGTTGTACTTGGAGTAATCCCACACCCGGATCCTGTCGTGCACCTCGTCCCAAAGCGACGTGTACGGCATCGGCGTGAGCACGGGGAAGACCGCGATATCCGGGTTGAGCCGCGCCGCCATCGCCGCCGTCTCCTTGATCGAGTCCCAGGTCTCCTCCGGGAAGCCGATCATGAACGACGCCTCGATCATGATGTCGTGCTGCTTGAGGATCTTCACGGCGTGCTCGTTCATGTCGATCGTGGTGCCCTTGTTGAGGCTGTTGAGCAGTTCGTCCGTCGACGTCTCAAGGCCGAGGTAGATGTGCATGATCCCTGCGTCGGCGTACTTATGCAGGATGTCCTCGTCGCGGATGATGTCTTCCACGCGGGTCTCGATGAGCAGCTGCACACCCAGGTCGGCCTCGATCAGCAGGTCGAGGATCTTCTCCCAGCGATCGCGGTCCCGCGTGGGGTACGCGTCGATCATGGTGATGAACTCGACCTCGTACTCCTCCACGAGGTGGCGGATCTCATCCATCACCTTGTGCGGGTCACGCGCGCGCCACTCGCCGCGCCAGAAGACCCGCTGGCTGCAGAACGAGCAGCCCATCATGCAGCCGCGAGAGGTGAGGATCGAGGCCATGCGGCCCCAGGGGTCGATGTTGTAGTGGTAGTCGTCCCAGTCGAGCAGGTCCCATGCGGGCGTGAGCGTGTCGAGGTCCTGGATGTGCGGCCGCTGAGGGGTGGCCACGATCTCCCCGTCGCGCACGAACGCGACGCCCTGGACATCGTCGAGCGGTGTTCCTTCGGCCAGCGCGTCAAGCAGCTGCTCGAGGGTCGCCTCCATCTCGCCGCGGAGGATGACATCCACAGGATTGTCCTCCTCGGCGAGCATCTCCTCATACATGAAGGTTGGGTGAGGCCCGCCGATGAGCGTATGGATATCGGGGTTCACCTGCTTGGCGACCCGGAGGGCCTCCACGGCGGCCGGAACGGTGCAGGTGCTGATCGCGCCAGTGACGGGGAGGTAGTCGAGCGACATCACCACGTCGGGCTTGTACGTTTCCACCTGGTGCCGGATCTCGTCGTACGAGGTGTCCTTGTACATCGCGTCGTAGATCTTCGCCTCATGCCCGGCATGAACCGCAGCGCCAGCGAGGTAGACGAGGTGCAGCGGCGGCCAGTTGCCGATCATCTGCTGGCCCCAGCACTTGTACGGCGGGGTGACGAAGAGGACTCTGCTCATTCGGGGGCATCTCCTGTCGTTCATCGCATGTGGTCCCTTTAGAACACTGAACATGGTACCACCGGAACCGCGTGTTCCGAGGGGCCGGAACCGCCTTTCGGGGTGCCTGGAGCGCCGGGGCTCCACGCCTCACTAGCACCTCGGATGCCATCCTTATGGAGGAGCGGGGTCGCTCCTGTCGGACCCACGCTGCTCGCACAGTCACGGGTCTCGCAGTGGTACGATGCGCCGTGAAGCGCGCTTGTCCGAGATCCCCGTACGCGAAGCGAGGTCGTGCGCACGTGACCGATCACTACCGGCTGCTGCAGGTGCGGCGAGACGCCTCTCAGCAGGTCATAGCCGCCGCATATCGCCGACTGATGCGGGACACGCACCCCGATCATGGCGGTGACGCCGATACCGCACGCCGGCTCATCGAAGCCTACGAGACCTTGTCGGACCCGGTATCCCGTGCCAGATACGACCGGACGCTTCCGACGGAACCCCATGAACGCTCCCGCTCGCTCGGTCCTGAGATCGCGTACCGGGTCGGCCGTTCGGTGGGACGGCTGGTGCGCGTCGCACGACGGGAAGCCGTGTAGCAGCCCCGCTGCGCATCGTCGCAACGTGGACCCGCGACACTCCGATACGCCCCGTGCGCTCCCACGAGGGGTTACACTGAGTCCACACGGACAGGGGGCCGCAGATGGCACGGGCGCTCGTCGTCGATGATGAAGCCAACATCCGCGAACTCGTGGGTCTCTATCTGCAGAGCGCAGGGCTCGAGGTGGAGTACTGCACGGACGGGGCGGAGGCGATCTCGCGCGCGTGTGGTGGTGGCTGCGACATCGTCGTCCTCGACATCATGTTGCCCTCGATGGACGGGATCGAAGTCTGCCGTCGCATCCGCGAGCGGTCGGACGTGCCGATCATCATGCTCACGGCGCGCGAAGGCGATCTCGACAAGGTGGGCGCGCTGGAGACCGGCGCCGACGATTACGTCACCAAGCCGTTCAGCCCACCGGAGCTCGTTGCGCGTGTCCGGGCGCTGATCCGCCGCGCCGGGACCCACGCCGCCACTTCAGCGCCGATCCGCATCGGCACATTGGAGCTCGACCCCGCCACGCGCGATGTGTCGGTCGCGGGTTCTCATGTGGCGCTCACAGCGCGTGAGTTCGACCTGCTTCATGCGCTCGCCCGCCAGCCCGGCGTGGTGCTTACCCGTCGGCAGTTGCTTGAGGCGGCATGGGGTTTCGCCGAGTATGTCGACGAGCGTGGCGTGGATGTGCACATCCGCCACATCCGGGAGAAGCTCGGCGACGATGCCGCCGCTCCGCGCTTCGTCGAGACCGTCCGGGGTGTGGGATACCGTGCCGTCAGGGACAGCTGATCAGATGACCGGGCCGGCGCAGGCGCACCCGGGTATCACCCGACGCGTGCGCATCACCGTAGCCGCGGTGGCCGCCGTCTCCGTGGCGCTCACAGTGGTGGCGCTCTATGCCGTGTGGCTCGGCTCGACGATCTCCCTGCGAACCGCGGAGCTTTCGCGCCAGGTGTACGCGATCGCGCAAGGCATGGCCACCGCGGGCGACGTGGAGCCCGGTTCCGCTCCGGCGCTCACGGGCCTCCGCGCGCAGCTCTTCGAGGTCGAGGGGCGCCTCCTCGACGCCCGCCTCGTACTCGTAGACGGCGAGGGCGCCGTGGTGCATCCGCTCCCCGCCGAGGGTGCCGCCGTCACGTACGACGTGGGCCGTCTCACCGGCGAGTCCGATGTGCGGGGCGTCCGCACGGGGGTGGAAGCCGTGTCGGGCGCGGGGCGTGTGATCGTCGTGGCCGCTCCCGTTGGCGACGGGTATCTCCTGGCGATCCAGCCGCTCCGCGAGGCCGTGCCCGTGCTGCGCACGGGGGCGCTCATAGGGGCCATGGCTGCGCTGCTCGCGATCGCCGGGGCGTGGCTCGCGGGAGGGGTTGCCGCGCGCAGGGTCACCGCGCCCCTGGTGCGCCTCCGCGACGCTGCCGAGGCGATCGCCGGGGGGTCGTGGGGGCGTCAGGTCGCGGTGGAGGGCGATGCCGAGGTGCGGGCGCTTGCGCGGTCGTTCAACGCGATGTCGGCCCGCGTACACGCGGCCTACTCGGCTCAGAAGGAGTTCGTGGGCGACGTCTCCCACGAGTTGCGGACGCCGATCACCTCCATCCAGGGGTACGCAGGCGCGCTGCTCGACGGGATGGCCGACACCGACGAGAAGCGCGAGCGGTTCGCCCGCATCATCCGCGATGAAGCCAGCCGCCTCATGGAGCTCACGAGCACGCTCCTCGCACTTGCCGACCTCGACTCAGGGCGGGTGGCGGTGGCTCGCGAACCGATACACATCACAGGTCTTGCCGAGGCGCTTCGTGCGCGCCACGAGTCCTCCGCGCTCGCGCTCGGGATACGCTTCCATGTGGACGACCTGGCCGGCCCGGCTCCCTGCGGCGATGCGGACCGGCTCCTGCAGGTGGCATCCGCGCTGGCATCCAACGCGCTCGCGTACACGCCCGCCGGAGGCGAGGTCCGTGTGAGCGCGGAGGCGCAGGGCGGCCGGTGGACGCTCGTCGTGGACGACTCGGGACCGGGCATACCCGAGTCCGAGCGCGACCGGGTGTTCGACCGCTTCACACGGTTGGATCCCAGCCGCACGCCGGCCACCGGCGGGTTCGGCCTGGGCCTTGCGATCTGTAAGCGCCTTGCCGAGGCGATGGGAGGCTCGATCAGCGCCGAGGATTCGCCGATCGGCGGCGCGCGGCTTGTCGTCGATCTGCCCCTCGACGATGTGGCCGCAGGCGCGTCAGTTGGCGTGGCCGGTCCTTAACCGTATCTCAACACCCGCTTCATCCGGCTCCAACCCTCGCCGCCGATACTTCCTTGTGTACGACCGCGACTTATCACGTGCGATAGACGTTACTATCGATGGGGTGATGATCATGAAGAAGGGTCTCTCAAGGACGCTCGCGTTGACGCTGGTCACCGTGCTGGCGCTCGCCTTCACGGCGCCAGCGGCGCTTGCCGGCCAGGGATCCGCCGTGGCCCAGAACGGTCCGGCGGTCACCGCTGCGCCTAACCAGGCCGGGCCGTCCTACTTGCAGGACCGGATCGAGTTCGCGCTCCAGCGGCGCGCGACACGCTTCGATGAAGCGCTGCGCGCGATGGAGCAGAGGCAGGAGCGCATCATGCAGCTCGCCGGTGTCGTCGAGCAGGCCGGCGGCGACGTCTCCCAGGTCCGTGAGATGCTGCAGGAGTGCGAGCAGCTCCGGACGCAGGCCCGCGAGCAGGAGCGGATCGCGGCCCGTGAGTTCCTCGGCGTACCGGATGCCGGCAACCGCAGGGGAGCGTTCCTCAATGCGCGGAACCAGGCCCGCATCTCGGTGAGGACGATGAACCAGGCGAGGGTCCAGTTGCGTGAGGCCGCACAGCTCCTGCAGGATATCGCCGAGGACCTCGAGGTGGAGGAAGACACCGAGTGAGGATGCGCGTTGTCGCTGCCGGAGCGCTGATCGTCGTCATGGCGCTCACGGCAGGGTGTGACATAGGGGTGACGACGGATGAGGCGACCTCCCCGGAGGCCGTCTCGCCGCCGTCCGACCAGAACGCGGACTCCGGGGTTGGCGACAGTGCGGATACGAGCGTCTCCGTCCCGGTGGACTCGGACGGGTCCTCTGACAGCGCTTACTCCCCCGATGACCCGCTTCCCGCTCCGGACGATCAGGAGGCGATCTCGCTCGAGTTGGAGACGATCATCCGTGAGCTCGACGAGATGGCGCTGCCCGACGATACGGACTTCAGGGACGTTGAAGACGCGCTCGAGTGAGGTTGGCGCACCGTGATCGGGCGTACAGAAGGGCGCGGCTCCGATGGAAGCCGCGCCCTTGTCGATGCGGACAGATGCTACAGGTACTGCCAGACGTCGTCTATGCCCGCGTCGCTGGCGGGGATGCACTCGGTGATGGAGAGGTCGTACGTGCCGGTCTCGGGGTCTATGAGCCGCAGATCCACGATCTCGGGATCCTCGAGCCAGCGGCCATCGGCCGCGATCACGCGCTTCACGCGGGGCCGCAGCAGATCGTCCTTGTTCACCCTGAACACGATGGCCGTCGATCCGTCGTTGATGGTCACCACGGCGCCCATCGGATAGATGCCGAGCATGGCCACGAGGGCTTTCGTGACGCTCGGGTCGTATGCCTTGTTGCGGCCCTGCATCAACACCGCCAGCGCCTTGTCAGGCCTGATCTCACGTCTGAAGGGCCGCCGCGTGGTCATCGCGTCATATGCGTCACACAGGGCCACGACCTTGGAGAAGAGATGCTGCTCCTGTGGCGCGTCCGCCCGCGGGTATCCCTGCAGATCATGGCGCTGGTGGTGCTCGTAGGCCACCACCATCGGCATCTGGTCGACAAGCTGGATGCGCTTCAGCAGATCGGCGCCCTCGGTGGTGTGGCTCTTCACGATCTGCCACTCATCCGCGCTCAGAGGGCCTTCCTTGTTCAGGATGTCCTCGGGGATGCGCACCTTGCCAAGATCGTAGAGGAGCGCTGAAAGCCCGAGCGACTTGAGCGATTCCGCATCGAGGCCGATCGAGGCGCCGAGCGACAGCGACAGTATGCAGACGTTCAGCGAGTGGTTGAGCGTGTAGTCGTCGTGGCTCTTGATCGCCGCCAGCCCGAGGATCGCGGCGGGGTCCTTGAACAACGTGTCGAGCAGCCCGCTCACCATCTTCTGGAGCGCGTCCACCTCGAAGACCTTGCCGAGCTTCGCCTGCGTCTCGACGTCCCGCATGAGCTCCACGCCCTGGTCGTAGACCTCCCGCCCGCGGGCCTTGTTCTCGGCCTCCTCGGCGGCGCGGAGCTCGTCGTCGAGGTCGCTCGTCTCGGCCAGGGAAACGCTGGTGACGCCGGCGTGGCTCAGGTATGCGCGTGCGTCCTCGATCGTGGTGATGGAGTCCTCGTTGAGGAGCGACGCCAACGTGGCGGCGTGCGCCTGTGAGAAGCCGAGAGAGATGGTCACGGCCGAGATCCCGCGGGCGAGCAGGTCCTCGATGAGCTTGCGGTACGTCACGCTCTCTTCGGGAAGCACCTGGTTCTCGATGAAGAGGGTCGCCTTGTAGACGTTGAGCGTGATCTCCTCGAAGCCGATCTCAGCAAGGGCCGATGCGGCCTCGGCGAGCTCCCGGGTGGACTGCTCCACCAGCGGATGGGTGGGAGGATAGAGCGAGTCGTTGTTCTGGGCCACCGCCAACGCGCGCGCGAGCGCCCGTGCGGCAGCCAGACGCTTGGCGCTCGAGAACGGCGCCCTTGACGCCGGTCCGGCGAACGACGCCATCTCCTCGGGTGATTCCAGTCTATCCTCGTTGGCAGGCGTGTCGGTCACTCGGTACTCCCCCTTCTGTCGGAGCGGGCCCGGCCTTCGATCGCATCGAGGGCTCGTTGCGCCAGGTACCGCAGTTCACGGTGCTTCTTGCCGAACACCACACGTCGCGACGCGAGGCGCTGCAGTGCGGGGACGGCGCGATCCGAGCGCAGGACCTCCAGACTCTTGAGTACTTCTTTCTTGAGCTCGTAGTTCCTCTCATTCATCTCCGATGAGGAGAGCACCTTCACGAGCGCGGGCACCGCCTCGTCCACTCGCGCCTCGCCGATGTGGCGTGCCGCCGCCCGCCGGGTCTCGGGGTCCCAATGGCCGAGGCAACGCTCGAGCATCTTGACGCTCTCGGTCCCCTGGATGGACGAGAGCGCCTTCACCGTGGCCTCCCGCACACGGCTGTCGAGGTGCTCGAGGCCGAGCGCGACGGTGGGCACGAGTCGTCGTGAGCCGACCGCGCGGAGCATCGCCAGCGCTGCGATCGCCGTGGCGGGATCCCCGTTCCGGAGGATGCGTCCTGCCGTTGGCGCCACCAACTCGGCAAGCGGCTCGACGAGCGCCACGATCCGGTCACGCGAGGCCGCGTCGCCCTGCACGTACGCGTCTATCAGCGCCTCGGCCCCGGTGGCGCCGGTGGCCGCGAGCACCGTGCGCGCCGCGCCCGAGGACCGGTCCAGGCTCAGCTGGCGGACGCTCTCCCTGGCGAGCGTCGGATCCGCCAGCGGTTCCCGCGCCGCGCGGGCCGCGACCGCGAGTCCGGGGTCCTGGGCGCACTCGTCCAGGAGTCCGACGGCCTCGGCGATCTCCCGGAGCGCTCCCGCCGCGCTTGCGGCGGGGATCGCCTCGGAGAGCGCCTTGAGCGACTCCTCGGTGGGCCTGAGCCGCGCGATCTCGATGGCGGTGTCCAGGCCGCGAGCCGCAGCGTCGCGTGCTGTGGTGCCCGCCACCAGCCGGTCGAGCTCGAACACATCGTGCTCGTCGGCGCCGGCCACCTCGGAGGCCATGGCCTCTACGTGGGCCTCGGCCGGTACGCCCCGCTCCTCATCCGACTGTGGCGAGGGCCTGAGGAGCGCTGCGACCTCTTCCGCGACCTCGGGGGGAAGATCGAGCCCGCCGAGGATGCCTTCGGGGGTGTCCCCGTTCATCTGTGACACCACGCGCAGCAGTCGCGCGAGCGCGGCGGGCGGGATGTGCGCGATCACGTCGAGCATCCCCGACATCGTCTCTCCGGCCGGGCTCGCGTGGAGTGCTGCCTCCAGAAGCGACGCTCGTGTCGCCTCATCGAGGAACCGGAGCGCCTCCGCGCACCGGGTCAGCGCGAGGTCCCGGGCGGCGGGCTCCAGCCGTTCGATCGCGTCGGCGACAGCATCGGCCGGCGGGTCACCGGCCGCTACGGCGTCGGCCCATGAAGCGGAAGCGGAGGCGATCTCGGGAGCGATCTCGGTGAGCGGCGCGGCGGTGAGGTCGAGGCCGAGGATACCTTCCTCGGTCGAGGCGCGCAGCGTCACCTCCACAACCGCGATGTTCTCCACACCCGCGTCGATCAGCGCCTTCCGGATGCCGCCCGACCCACGCACGGCCGCGGAGTCGCCGCTGATGACATCGAGGAAGCGTATAAGCTCGGCGTCCGTGAGGTCGGGAGCCACGATCATCTGTCCCACTTGAAGCCGGTGGAGCGTCTCGGCGAGTCCCACGACCGAGGGGAGGGTCGCTCCCACCGGCGTGTCCCCGATGATGAAGCGGTTGCGGTCCACCCGGTACTGGAGCGCGCCATGGGCGGCGGTGAGGTCGCGAGCGGCAGTGATGAAGCGCGCGATGGCTTCATTGCGAAGCGGGCTGGCGGGGGGGTACAGGCGCACGGCCCCGAGTGCGGACGCAAGCATGCGGAGCAGGTCCTCGGCTCGCGCGGGAAGCGTTCCGGTCGGGTGCTCCATGGCTCCTCCTCTCGCATCTCCGGGGCCTGTGGGTATATCGTCAACAGTCGTAGCATAAACGGCGCGCGTCTGTGTGACTCGTTCCGGAAACGCGGCAACACGTATATCGTATTCCCTATCGCGGCGGTCAGAAGGGTGTTCGTGACACTTCGCAGCGATGCATACTACCGTCAGCTCGTTGAAGACGAGCTCCGCGCGGCCGGTGTGAGCGAGCCGCCGATCGCGCTGGAGACGGTCGCCTCTCATCTCGGCATACCCGTCCGTACGTTGTCCCTCCCGCCGTGGTTCAACGCGGCGCTGATCTACGAAGACGGTCTCCCCGCGATACTGCTCAACTCGTCACGGCCCATCGGGGTGCGCCAACTGGGGCTCGGCCACGTGCTTGCCCATGTCCTCGTCGTCATCAACGATCCCGAGGAGTCGTATCCTCGCGACCGGGAGCGCGACCACAAGGTGGCCGATCTCATGGCGGCCGAGTTCACGACCCCGGGCTTCATAGTCCGCGACCAGGCCCAGAAGTGGTTCAACGACTACCGCTATCTGGCCGGGCTGTTCGGTGTGCCGGAAGCGCGCATGTTCGAGGCGATGCGCGACCTGGGGATCATCAAGAGCCGCGGCGTGGTCTGGGACTACTGACCGGGCTGTCGGCGCCTGCTGGTATCATCGACGGAGGGTCGGTATCGGCTCTTCCAAGCCCGGGAGGTAGATAGGCATGCGAACGTCCTACGCAGTCGGCGTCGATGTCGGCGGCACGAGAGTGGCCGCCGGGCTCGTCGAGCGCAAGGGCAGGATCGTCAAGGAGGTCCGTACGCTCACCCCCAGGGACGCCGGACCGTTCGCGATCGTGGATGCGATCATCGAGCTCATCGAAGACGTGTCATCAGGCGTCCATCCGTCCGAGATCGCCGGGATCGGCGTCGGGCTGCCGGCGCAGATCGATTTCCTCAAGCAGTCTGTGGAGTTCTGCACCAACCTCCCCCTCAATGGCGTGGATATGCGTTCGCTGATCATGTCACGGGTACGCCACTCCGTGACGATCGACAACGACAGCAACTGCGCCGGGATCGGCGAGAGCAGGTTCGGGGCGGGCAAGAAGGCCCGCGACTTCGTGATGATCACGCTCGGCACGGGCGTCGGCGGATCGCTGTTCTTCAACGGAGAACCCTATCGGGGGTCGCGCGGTCTCGCCGCTGAGATCGGCCACATGGTGGTCGACCTCGACGGGCCGCCCTGCCCGTGTGGCGGTACCGGTCATCTCGAGTCGTTCGTGGGGCGCCCCGCCCTTGCGGCGCGCGGAAGAGAAGCCGCGCGGGCGTTCCGTGCCCACACCCTGCGCGAGGCGGCCGGCGGCGATGCGGAGCAGATCACCGCTGAGCATGTGATCGAGGCCGCTCTCGCGGGCGACGAGGACGCGCGGACGATCCTGCTCGAGGCGGGAGAGGTGCTCGGACGGGCGCTCGTGGGAGTCGTCAACCTGCTCAACCCGCGGCTCGTCATCGTGGGTGGCGGCGTGGGTGAGTCGTGCGGCTTCCTGGTAGAACGCGCCGCCGAGATGATCGATGCGGAGGCGTTGGCTGGTCGACGCGACGTGCGGGTGGTCCAGGCCGAACTCGGTAATGACGCGGGAATGCTCGGCGCTGCGGCGCTCGCGTTCGACGAGCACGATTCGCGCGAGGGGATACAGCGATGAGCGCCGCGGGTACGGAGAAGGCGTCCGCACAGGTGTTCTTCGCGCCGATGCGTTCGCGCATGAAGCGCAGCATGGTGGCGCGCATGGGCGGGCTCCTCGGCAGGGCAGGACTCGGAGGGGCGATCGCCGAGGGCGATCTGGTGGCGGTCAAGCTGCACTTCGGGGAGCAGGGGAACACAGGATTCGTCCACCCGGTGTTCCTGCGCGAGGTGGTCAGAAGGGTGCGTGACGCCGGAGGCAAGCCGTTCCTGACCGACGCGAACACCCTCTATCGTGGCGAGCGCGCGAATGCCGTGGACCATCTCGCGTGTGCGATACACAACGGCTTCTCGTTCGCGACGGTGGATGCGCCGCTCATCATCGCCGACGGTCTCGACGGGCGCGACGCTATCGATATCCCGGTCAAGGGTCGCCACTTCGACTCGGTGCGCATCGGCTCGGCTGCCGTGCATGCCGACGCGATGGTCGTGGTGACGCACGTGAAGGGCCACGAGGCCACGGGCTTTGGCGGCGCGCTCAAGAACGTGGGTATGGGTCTGGGTTCCCGCTCGGCCAAACAGCGTATGCACGCCGACTTCCGTCCGGAGGTGACGCCGGATGCGTGCACGGCATGCGGGCGTTGCGTCCGGTGGTGCCCGGTGGACGCCATCACGATCGGTCCGGACTCGTACGCCGTGGTCGACTACTCGGTGTGCTACGGCTGTGGCGAGTGCGTCGCGGCGTGTCCGTACGGGGCGATCGCGACGCAGTGGAAGACCGATGCCACGAGCATCCAGGAGAAGATCGTCGAGCATGTGGCCGGCGCTCTGGATGGCAAGGACGGCAAGATCGTCTACGTATCGTTCGTCACGCTCGTCACCCCCGACTGCGACTGCTTCGAGTTCTCGGATGCGCCCGTGGTGCCCGATATAGGCATCCTCGCCTCCACGGACATCGTGGCGATCGAGCAGGCCGCGTACGATCTCGTTACCGAAGCGACCGGGCTCGCCGGCTCGCGTGGCGAAGGTCTTGCCGCGGGTGACGACAAGTTCGTGGCGATCACCGGTGTGGACGGTACCCACGCGATACGATATGCAGAAGAGATGGGGCTCGGTACGCGCGAGTACGAACTGGTGCGCGTCGATTAGGCATCACCGACAAGAGACGGACAGGAGCTCGACGTGGACTACTTCGACCTGCTGAAGCGTGCGTGGAACATCACCTGGCGCTACAAGGCGCTCTGGATACTGGGTCTCTTCGCCGGCGCGATGGGCGGGGGCGGGAGTTCGGGAGGCAGCAGCTACCAGACAGGCTCCGACGACTTCGGTCGGACCGGTGACCAGTTCGGTCGCTGGCTTGAGACCAACTTCGGGCTCGTCCTTATCCTCCTAGGCGCGCTCCTCATCGTCGGCATCGCGCTGTGGATCCTCGGGATCGCGGCTCAGGGCGGCATCGCCCACGGGACCAACGAAGCCGCTGAGGGCCGGACCCCCGCCCTGGGGGACGCGTGGTCGGTAGGGTTCGCCAAGTGGGGACGGACCTTCATGGTCCAGTTCGTCCTCGGGCTCCCGTTGCTCGCGATAGTGCTCGTGTTCTCCATGGTCGCGCTTGCCTCGACCGCAGGCGGACTCGCCTCCGACAACTCGTTCGGTGTGGCGGCCGGCAGCGCCGGCCTCTGCTTCGTCGCTCCGCTGCTCATCGTGGTGCTCATCGCGGCGGCGTTCATCATCGGCATCATCTCGCCCGTTGCGATCCGTTACGGTGTGCTGCGCGACATGACCTTCGGAGTGGCGATCAAGCAGGCGTGGAACGACCTGTGGGCTAAGAAGGGGCTATTCGTCTTCTGGCTGGTGATGCTGCTGCCAGGCGTTGCGTACGGCGTGGCCATAGCGATCGTCGTGGTGCCGGTGGCCATCGCCATCGTGTTCCTGGCCATAGGGGAGCAGTATGCGCTGGCCGCATTGCTCGGACTGCTGCTCATACTCGTACTGATGGTGCCCAACGCGATCTACGCGACGTTCGTGCACTCGGCCTGGACGCTGTTCTTCCGCAAGCTGGCCGGCCTGGAGCCGGTCACGGCGACTGCTGCATCCGCATATGCGCCGCCCGCATATGCGCCCCCGACGGCGGAGACCTTGCCTCCGCAATCGGATCCGCAGCCGCAGCAGCCGGATATGCCGCCCGGCGATGAGTGAAGGAGCACAGGGACGCCTGCTCGTCTGCGCCACGCCCATCGGCAACCTGGGCGATGTGACGCTCCGCGTCCTTGACGCGCTTCGTACCGCGGATGTGATCGCCGCCGAGGACACGCGGGTGACCCGCAAGATGCTTTCGCGATACGACATCCACACGCCCCTTGAGGCGTACCACGAGCACAACCGCATGGCGAAGACGCCGGAGCTGGTGGACCGCATGGAGCGAGGCGAGCGCATCGCGCTCGTGTCTGACGCGGGCATGCCGGGCATCTCGGATCCTGGCGAAGACCTCGTGGACGGCTGCCTGGAGGCCGGAGTGCCCGTGGAGGTGCTGCCGGGCGCGTCCGCTATCCTCACCGCACTCGTTGCGAGCGGACTGCCCGCGCACTCGTTCTACTTCGGCGGCTTCCTCCCGCGGAAGGCGGGTGAGCGTTCAAGGGCGCTCAAGAGACTGATCGACCTGGATGCCACGCTCGTCTTCTACGAGTCTCCCGGTCGCGCGGCCGCTACGCTTGCTTCTCTGGCGGAGGCGTTCCCCGGGCGTGCGGCGGCGCTCGCCAGGGAGCTGACGAAGCTTCATGAGGAGGTTGCGCGTGCCGAGATCGGCGAACTCGCAGGGCTGTTCGCCGAGCGGCAGCTCAAGGGCGAGGTGGTCATCCTCGTGGGTCCTCCACGCGCTCCCGCGCAGCTGGCGATCGACGAGGAGGCGGTGGCAGATCGGCTGCGCGAGCTCGAATCGACGGGCCTCTCGCGTCGCGATGCCGTGAGGGCGGCCGCCAGCGAGTTCGGCCTGCCCCGCAACGATGTCTATCGCATCTCTCTCGGCTAGGAGCCTACACGCCTAGCGTCGCTTGATATCGGCGATGCAGGCCGCGCACACGGGACGCTCCTTCACGGTCCTCACGTCGTCCTCGCTCCCGCATATCACGCACGATTCGCGGTATCGCTCGAGGATGATGCGTTCACCGTCCACGGATATCGAGATCGGGTCTTTCACGTGGATACCCAGCGTCCGTCGCAGCTCCATCGGTATGACGATGCGGCCGAGGTCGTCCACCCGGCGCACTATCCCGGTGTCGTTCATCGGACCATCTCCCTCTGTCGAGAGCTCGCACCATACGGTGCGGTATGATGTGGGACTGTCTGCAGGATATGGAGTCGCTTCCATAAATACCCATACCGGAGATGAGGTAACAACCGGTGAGCAAGGCGCCATTCTACGTCACTACGCCTATCTACTACGTCAACGCCGAACCACACCTTGGCACCGCGTATACCACGGTCGCCGCCGACGCGATCGCGCGCTACCGGCGGATGACCGGCCACGACGTCCGTTTCCTCACAGGACTCGATGAGCATGGTCAGAAGATCGCACAGGCTGCCGAGGAGCACGGCGTGTCGCCTCAGGAGTGGGTCGACTCGATCGCTCCCAAGTTCACCGAGGCGTGGCGGATGCTCGACATCTCGTACGACGATTTCATCCGCACCACAGAGGAGCGCCACAAGCGTGGCGTGCAGGCCTTCTGGCAGAAGCTGCACGATGACGGCTACCTCTACCAGGGCCACTACGAGGGCTGGTACTGCGTTCCGGACGAGACCTACTGGACCGCCGACCAGCTCGAGGAGCCCGGCATCTGCCCCCAGTGCGGGCGCGAGGTCAAGTTCATCCGTGAGGACAACTGGTTCTTCAAGCTCTCCGAGTTCCAGCAGCCGCTCCTGGACTTCTACGCGGCCAACCCGGCGTTCGTGCAGCCTGAGACGCGCCGCAACGAGGTCGTCTCGTTCGTGCAGGGTGGCCTGCGGGACCTCTCCATCTCCCGCACCACGTTCTCCTGGGGGGTTCCGATCCCCTTCGCCGAAGGGCACGTCACCTACGTCTGGATCGACGCCCTCCTCAACTACATCACGGCGCTTGGCTATGGCAGCGATGACCCCGCCGACATCGAGCGCTTCGAGCGCTACTGGCCGGCCGACTACAACTTCGTAGGCAAGGACATCATCCGCTTCCACTGCGTGATCTGGCCCGCGATGCTCATGGCGGCCGGCATCGAGCCCCCCAAGAGCGTCTTCGCTCACGGGTTCCTGCTCACCAAGGGTGAGAAGATGAGCAAGTCCAAGGGGAACGCACAGACACCCGCCTCGCTCGTGGAGCGGTTCGGCGTGGATGCGTACCGCTACTACTTCCTGCGGGATGTCTCGTTCGGCCATGACGGGTCCATCTCGATGGAAAGCATGGTCCAGCGCTACAACGGTGACCTCGCCAACGACTGGGGCAACCTGTGCTCGCGCCTCTTCAACATGACCGAGAAGTACTTCGACGGCTTCGCGCCCGCCGCGCCCGACCTCTCACGAGAGACCGACGAGGATGCGACGATGCGCGCGATCGCCGGCAAGCTGCCCGAGACGTACGAGGACCACATGTCGCGCCTGGACTACTCGGCAGCGCTCGAGAGCGCCTGGGAGCTGATCAAGTACGCGAACCGCTACATCGAGAACAGCGCTCCCTGGACTCTGGCCAAGGAGGGTGATACCGAGCGGCTGGCCGCGGTGCTGTACAACGCCCTCGAGGCGGTGCGTATCTCCGCGCTGTTCACGGCCCCGGTGATGCCCGCGACGTCCGCGGAGGTGTGGCGTCGCCTCGGCCTCGGGGATATCACAGCAGTGGACGATATCCTTCAGGCAGCCGAATGGGGAGGCCTGTCCGAGGGCTCGCCCGTCACCAAAGGCGAGTCCCTGTTCCCGCGTATCTACGACGAGGTATAGCCGCAAAGGACCGGAAGGGAAGAACCGTGGTCGAATCGCTGCCCGTCCTGCCCGACCTCGGCGCCCCCTCGGTGGACGCTCACGCGCACCTCGCGATGCTCGACGATCCGGTGGCGGCGCTCGTGCGCGCCGCTCACGCGCGTATAGCGCTCGTGGCAACGGTAGTGGATCTTACCGAGGCGCCTGAGAGCACCCTTGGCGGGCTCGAGGGATGGGTGTGTGACGCGCAGAGACACCTCGATGCAGACGGGTTGTCCGTGCCGGACGTGCGGCTCATCGTGGGATGGCATCCGCACAACGCCAAGGAGGGCGACGACGCGCTCCTCGTGCGCCTGCGCGAGCTGGCCGACGATCCGCGGGTGGGCGCGTTCGGCGAGCTCGGCCTCGACTTCCATTACGACCACTCCCCGAGAGACACGCAGCGCGCGTGGTTCCGCGCGCACCTCGCGCTGGCGCATGAGGTGGGGCTTCCGGTGGAGATACATCTGCGCGAGGCTCACGAGGAGGGACTCGAGATCATCGAGGAGGTCGGGCCTCCACCCGCGGGGTGCATCATCCACTGCTTCACCGAAGGGCCCGAGCTCGCGCGGCGCTTCCTCGACCTCGGCTGCTTCATCTCGTTCGCGGGACCCGTGACGTTCAAGAAGGCGGATGCCGTGCGCGAGGCGGCCCGCATCGTCCCGCTCGACCGCCTGCTCGTTGAGACCGACTGCCCGTTCCTCGCGCCGCATCCATATCGGGGTCGGCCCAACGAGCCGGCTTTCGCGGTACTCAATGCGGAGGCCGTGGCCGATGCGAAGGATCTTCCGCATGCCGAGGTGGCGCGATCCGCGCTGGCGAACGCTCGCCAGCTGTTTAGCCGGGCGCATGTCCTATGAGCGCCAACGCGCACGATACCGGTCAGGCCCCGCAGACGGCACAGCCGCTCGTGCTGGGGATCGCGGGCAGTCCGCGGCGCGGGGGCAACAGCGACACGCTCCTGAAGGCGGCGCTCGAAGGCGCTGCGATCGCCGGCGCGCGAACGCAGACGCTCGTTGCGGCCGACGCCGGCCTCGCTCCGTGCCGGGGCTGCAACGACTGCTCGGAGACGGGGGAGTGCATACTGGCGGACGGGTGGCAGGACGTATTCGCCACGCTCGACTCGGCCGACGCGATCGTCGTCGCCTCCCCGGTGTACTTCGCAACCGTGCCAGCCACCCTCAAGATCCTCTACGACCGGATGCAGCCGTACTGGGCGCGTACGCACGTGCTCGACCGTCCACGGCCCCCGCGTCGCCCCGGAGCGGTCCTGCTGGCACGCAGCGGCGGCGATCCGTACGGGTTCGAAGCCGCCGAGGCGACCACTCGCAGCGTGATGGCGGTGCTCGGCGTCGACGTGCTCGATGTGATGAAGGCGTCCGGGGTCGACGCCCCCGGCGACATCGCACATCGGCTCCATGCACTCGAGGGGGCGCGCATCCTGGGCTCGGCGGTGGCGCTCGAGGCCGCTCGTCGCAGACAGGCGGAGTGATCCGACCGCCCATCGCCACCGGGCGCTCGTGCCGCCTCGCGTCCACACCGCCGTTCGTCGCGTCCAGCGTTCGGCCCCGTGGCCCGGAGCGGCGGGGTTGGGCTATACTCCGAAGGTCGCGTGCAGACAGGGCACTGTAACCAGTCGAAAGGCTGCTATGCGTACGCCGGTTCAACCGGCCCGCCTGTTGAAGAACCACCACGTCGCAGTAGTCGCACTAGCCATCGTAGTCGCAGCAAGCGCAGTATACGGGTTCGCCTGGGCCAAGAAGGGCGTCACGGTCGTCGTCGACGGCAAGGTCGCCTATCACAAGACAGACGCCGCCACCGTGGCGGACGTTCTCCAGGAGGTGGAGATCGTCCTCGACGAGGGCGATCTCGTCAGTCCGCTGCCTGAGCAGCCGATCGCCGATGGCGCGGAGATCGTCGTGAGGCAGGCGGTCCCGGTGACGATCGATTGCGGCGGCACGCCCGTGGATGTGAGGGTCATCGGCAGCACCGTCGCCGACGCGCTGGTCGCCGTGGGGCTCGACCCCACAGGAGGGATCGCCGTCACGCCCTCGATCGACGCCCCCCTTACGGAGGGGATGGTCATCACGGCCGCCGAGGTGTACACGCGGATCGTCAAGGAAGAAGTCGACGTCGCGTTCGACACGGTGGAGGAGCCCGATGCGGGTCTGCTCGTGGGTGAGAGTTCCACCGCGCGCGAAGGCGTGCAAGGCCGCGCCGTTCGCGTGTTCCAGGTGCTCATGCAGGGCGATGTCGAGGTCGGGCGGGTCGTCAAGGCCGAGGAGATCCTCGAGGAGCCGATCCCTGCCGTCGTCAAGGTCGGGACGAGGGAGCCCCCTCCGCCTGTGAACGTCGAGATGGCGGCGTCCGGCGCCACGCCGCCCGGTGCCCGGTCGGGCGCGGATGCACCGGAGTCGTCGGGACGGACGCTCAGGGTCACGGCCACCGCGTACACACCCTGGGACCCCGGATGCGGTGGGTTGCCCATCATCGAGAACAGGATCTCCTACTACGGCATCCCGGCCGGATGGGGCGTGGTCGCGGTGGATCCTTCGGTCATCCCGCTGGGGACGAAGCTCTACGTGCCGGGCTACGGGTATGCGGTCGCTGCTGATACGGGCGGGGCGATCAAGGGCACCACTATCGATGTCTGCTTCTGGTCGGGCGGCCCGTCCGCCGCGGTTGCCGATGCTCGCGCATGGGGCAGGCGGAGCGTGGCCATCACCATCCTCGCCGACTAGCCCGGAGGCCCGCGCCACATGCCGCACTCCAGGTTGGCCACTCCGTCGGCTACGATCGGCGTTCTCAAGCGACACGGGCTGTACACCCGCAAGGCGCTCGGCCAGCACTTCCTCGTGGACGACAACATCGTCGGTCGCATCGTCGATAGCGCAGCGCTTCGACCCGGAGAGCGTGTCCTCGAGATCGGACCCGGTATCGGTACGCTCACCGATGCGCTGCTTGCCGTCGGCGCCCATGTCACTGCCGTCGAGTACGACGCACGCCTCATCCCCGTCCTCGCAGAGCTGGCCGACGAGAGCCGGGGTCTGCGGGTCGTGCACGCCGACGCGGTGACCGTTCCGGTCGACCTGCTCGGCGCCGGGGATGACGCGCCGCGAGCGCTTGTGGCCAACCTGCCGTACGCGGTCGCCGCGACCGTCGTGCTCCGCTTCTTCGAGGAGATGCCGTCACTGCAGCGGGCCGTGGTGATGGTCCAGGCCGAGGTGGCCGACCGGATGGCGGCTATACCGGGGACGAAGGCGTATGGAGCCTACACGGTGAAGCTGGCTCTGAGGGCACGGGTAACCGGCCGTTTCCCCGTTCCCCGCACGTGCTTCCTGCCTCCGCCACGGGTCGATTCGTCTGTGATCCGCCTGGAGCGCGCGGAGCGTGCTGCCGCGGAACGCATAGCGGTTGCGGGGCGGGTCGCGGACGCCGCGTTCTCCCAGAGGCGCAAGACGGTGCGGAACTCGTTGGCCGCGGGCCTGGGGGTCGACGCGGCAACGGCATCGACGATTCTCGGCCGTGCGGGGATCGACGGCACGCTTCGCGCGGAGAACCTCGACGTGGAGCAGTTCCTGGCCCTTGGCGCAGCCGCTGAGGGGTCCGGCGGAGTTGTGTTCTGACACAATCTTCTGTATACTAACTCTCTTCGAGGAGGTTGATACATGGATACTCTGAATCAGGTCCAGGTCGTCGGCCGTATACGTGCCGACCTCGAGTCCATGATGGGCGAGCGCATGAAGCTCAAGGCGAACATGGGCCGCTCAAAGGTTCTTGAACGCGAGGGTGTTCTGGAGCAGACGCATCCGAGTCTGTTCGTTCTCAAGATCGACGAGAAGCGGGGCCGCACTGCGCGCGTCTCATACAGCTACGTCGACATCCTCACCGGAACGGTCGAGCTGACCGATTGCGACACCGGCGAATGCATCTTCGGCTGGCTCAACTAAGGGCAGGTCACGGCAGATCATGACGACACGCGGGGCTCCGATGCCCCGCGTGTCGTGTGCCCGGGGAGGAACGATGCTCCGCATCCACGCGCCGGCGAAGGTCAACCTCTATCTCGCGGTCGGACCGGTCCGGCCGGACGGCTATCATCCCGTGGACACGGTGCTCCACGCGCTTGAGTTCGGCGACGAGGTGACCGTGGGCCCGGCGGAGCGCCTACGCTTCTCGTGCGTGCCCGACCTCGGGTTGGCGGACGACGACAATCTTGCGTACAAAGCCGTGCTGGCCATGGCCGAGCACTTCGACCGGGAGCCTCTCGTCTCGGTGACCGTTCGTAAGCGTGTACCGGCAGGCGCGGGGCTCGGCGGGGCGAGCTCCGACGCCGCAGCCGTGATCGTCGGCCTGGCGACGCTCTGGGGTGTCTCAGAGCGCGGTGAGGACCTTTACAGCATCGCCCGTTCTCTTGGCGCGGATGTCCCGTTCTTCCTCGATGGAGGGGCGGCGCGCTTCACGGGCCGCGGGGATGTCTTCCTGCGTCGTCTTCCGGCGCTGGACGTCCCGGTGGTGTTGGTCCGGCCTGCGGAGCCTGTGGCCACTGCCGAGGCGTACCGGGCGTTCGACGACATGCCGCATGAGGCTGCGCCACCGGTGGAGCCGCTGGAGCGCGCACTCGTCGAGGGGGATGCCCAACGCGTGGCCGCACTGTTGTTCAACGCCATGACTCCTTCCTCGGCTCGTCTAGTCCCGTCGGTGGGCCACGCGCTCGATCTGGTCCGGTCGCACCCCGGGGTGCTCGGGGCGGCGATGGCGGGCAGCGGTTCGGCGGTGTTCGGCATCTGCGACGCCGGCGGCTCTGCCGAGGCATGTGCGGCCCACGCGGCGGAGGCAGGTTACTGGAGCGCCGCGACGCGGACGTGCGGCCGCGCGTGTGCGGTCGAACGAGACTGACCTGCCGGCACGTTTCCTTACGTTTCCTTGAGTGCAGGGATGGCGGTAGGGGCGTCGAAGAACTCACCAGGGGCAAACGAGGACCTGCAGGGGGCACGGGATATGGACATAACCAAAGTCACGCTCAGGCCGGTGGCGATGAACAAGGTGTGCGCGATCGCGAGCATCGTGATCGACGACATGTTCGTCATCCATGACCTCCGGGTCGTGAACGGCGACAAGGGTCTGTTCGTGGCCATGCCGTCACGCAAGCTCCCCAGCGGCGAGTTCCGCGACATCTGCCATCCCATCAACGCCGATGCGCGCCAGAGGATCCAGGATGCGGTACTGAGCGAGTTCGAGGCCGAGGGAGGCGTCAACGCCTTCACCGAGGCGGCCGAGTCCGTCGGCTCGCTTCACTAGGCATCTCGTTCCGCGCCGGAGACGCCCCCGCACTTGCTCGCTGCGCACCGCCGTGTCGTGCATCCATCCGCATCTGGGGACGGGCGCGCTGTGGTATACTCCCTTGCGCTTACGGAGGCCCGCCGAGCGGGTGTCCTTGGGGCGTCGCCAAGTGGCAAGGCAACGGACTTTGGCTCCGTCATCCGTAGGTTCGAATCCTACCGCCCCAGCCACACTGCTACCGAGCGGGGCGCCGGGCCCCGATATGAAGGAGCCATGATGGGCGCGACCGCTCTGATCCTTGCGGCCGGTGAGGGGACTCGTATGAAGTCGTCCCTCCCCAAGGTCGCTCACCGCATCCTGGGAGTCCCGCTGGTCGGCCATGCGGTGGCTGCCGCGCGGGAGGCAGGGTGCGACAGGGTGATCGTCGTCACGGGACATCATGCAGAGACCGTTGAGGCGATCGTGCACGATGTGGAGTTCGTGCGTCAGGACCGGCAGCTCGGAACGGGTCACGCCGTGATGTGCGCCGAAGACACGCTCTCGGGCGGCTCCGGCTCCCTGCTTGTCCTCGCCGGTGACTGTCCGTTGCTCACGCCCGCGACGCTCGCGCGTCTGATCGAGTCGCGCGAAGATGCCGGAGCGGCGTGCTCGGTGCTCACCACACGTCTTCAGGATCCCACCGGATACGGGCGCATCGTGCGGGATCCCGACGGCTCCATCGCGGGGATCGTGGAGCACAGGGACCTTGCCGAGGGGCAGCACGCGATCGACGAGGTCAATACCAGCACCTACTGCTTCGATGCGGCCGCCCTCTTCGAGCATCTGCACCGCCTTCAGAACGCAAACGCCCAGGGCGAGTACTACCTTACCGACATGGTCGCGCACTTTCGCAGCGCAGGTCTTGGGGTGGTGGCTGTGGAGGCTGACGATCCCGACGAGACGCTCGGCGTGAACAGTCGCGTGCAGCTCTCCGAGGCGGCTGCCGTGCTGCAGCGGCGCATCAACGAGCGCCACATGCTCAATGGCGTCACCATGACGGACCCGGGTCTCGTGTGGATCGGCCCTGAGGTGGCGATCGGTCGGGACACCGTCATCGAGCCGCTCACGTTCTTGTTCGGCGATACCGTGGTCGGCGAGGATTGCATACTCGGGCCGGGTTCCCGGCTCACCGATTGCAGGGTCGGGAGCGGATGCAGCGTGGACAACTCGGTACTCACGGGTGCGGTCGTTGCCGATCACGAGGCGGTAGGTCCGTGGATCCACCGGACCCGAGACGCCGGGACACCGAATCACGGCGCGTGACAAGTGAGCGAAGCGGCTCACACTGATACGATACCCTGTGACGAAGGTGGTCGCAGCAGCGGGAGTACAGGCCCCGGAAGATGAGGGAGCGATCGAGAGCATGATCTCCACACCCGGCAAGCGCATGATGGTGTTCGCGGGAACCCATAACCGCGAGCTGTCGGAGGATATCGCGCGGCACCTTGGCGTGGAACTCGGGAACATCCGGGTCTCCAAGTTCGCCAACGGCGAGATCTACGTGCGCTACCTGGAGAGCGTACGTGGCGCCGACGTCTTCCTGGTGCAGTCGATGTGCCAGCCGGTGAACGCGGCCTTGATGGAGCTGCTGATCATGATCGATGCCGCCAAGCGCGCGAGTGCGCGCTGCATCACGGCGGTGATCCCGCACTACGCGTACGCGCGTCAGGACAAGAAGTCAGCGGCACGTGAGCCCATCACCGCCAAGCTCGTGGCCGACCTGCTGACCACTGCCGGCGCCGAGCGGGTGATCGCGATGGACCTGCACCAGGGGCAGATCCAGGGCTTCTTCAACCAGCCCGTGAACCATCTGACCGCGCTGCCCATCCTGGCGGACTACTTCGACGAACTCGGCCTCGAGGACCTCGTGGTCGTCTCGCCCGACGTCGGCAGGGTGAAAGCCGCCAAGAAGATGGCGGACATGCTCGGCGGCGAGCTCGCCATACTCCACAAGGGCCGTCCGGAGCACAATGTCGCTGAGATCACGCATGTCATCGGCGACGTAGAGGGCAAGAACTGCATCCTCGCGGACGATATGATCGACACCGCCGGTTCGGTGACCGAGGGCGCTCGGGCGTTGGTGAACAAGGGCGCCTCCAAGGTCTGGGTCACGGCGACCCATGGCATCTTCTCGCCGCCCGCGTTCGATCGGCTGGAGTCCGCACCCATCGAGGAGGTCGTGGTCACTAACACGCTTCCCGTCCCCGTTGAGCGGCAGCATGGTAGGCTTCGTCTACTGTCGGTGGCGCCGCTGATCGCGCGGGCCATCCAGAACGTGTACAACGACGACTCGGTCTCGGAGCTCTTCGATCCGGACTTCCAGTTGTAGCGAGATCCGGGGGGCGCGTACGCGTCACCCGAAGAACAAGAGGAGGAACGAACGCATGACGCACGTTGTCGAGTTGAACGCACAGGTCCGTGAGATCACGGGCAAGACCAGCCACAAGCTGGCGTCCGAGGGCCTGGTGCCGGCGGTGATGTACGGCTCCAAGGTCGACGCGCGCTCCCTGTCCGTCGACGGCAAGGAGTTCGACCGTCTGATGCAGCACGCCTCGGTGGGGGCCACGCTGGTCTCACTCACCATCGATGGGGACAAGGCCCCGGTGGACGTCATCATCAAGGAGGTCAAGCGCGACGAGGTCAAGGGCTTCGTGCAGCACATCGACTTCTGGGCCATCGATATGGGTCACTCGTTCCAGACCGTGGTGCCGGTCAGTTTCGTGGGCTCCTCGGAGGGCGAGCGCGCCGGCGGTACGCTGATGCACTCGGCACGTGAGCTGAGGATCGAGGCCAATCCGAAGGACCTGCCCGAGCACATCGAGGTCGACGTGTCCGCGCTTGGGATCGGCGATTCGCTGACGGTGGCGGATCTCACGGCCCCCAAGGGCGTCACGCTTCTGGACGACCCGGAGACCGTGCTCGTGTCCGTCGTCGCCCCCATGGGCGAGGAGGAGGAGCCGGAGGCCGAGATCGGTGAGGTCACCGAGGTTCCTGAGGTTGGCGAAGAGGCTGCTGAAGCCGAGGAGACCGAGGAGTAGTCGACTCAGCCATGGCACGCATGGTCGTGGGGCTCGGCAACCCGGGTTCCAAGTATGAGAACACGCGTCACAACGTCGGGTTCATGGTGGCTGATCTGCTCGCCGAGAATCTGCGCGTGACGTACTGGAGGGACGAGGCCGGCGCCAAGGTCGGCCTCGTCCGCTTCGGTGACGACGATCTCCTGATCGCGAAGCCCGGGACCTACATGAACCTCTCGGGCAAGGCCGTCGCGAAGCTCGCTGACGACTACGAGACGCCCGTTGGCGACATCATCGTGATCCACGATGACCTCGACCTGCCTGAGGAGACCCTGCGCGTGAAGCGCGGTGGCGGTCACGGTGGCCACAACGGGCTGCGGTCGCTGGTGGATTGTCTCGGCACGGGTGATTTCCTGCGCGTGAAGGTGGGAATCGGGCGACCGCCGGGTCGCCAGGATCCTGCCGACTACGTGCTGGAGGAGATGAGGCCTCAGGTGGCCGAGCGTCTTGCCGATATGGTTCCGCACGCCGCGCAGGCGGTGCTGCACATCCTCGAGCACGGGGTCGAGAGCGCCATGCAGGAGTACAACGCGGGCTGACGGCTGCTAGCGGAGGTACGTCATCGGGTCGACGGGCGTACCGTTGATGCGCACCTCGAAGTGCAGGTGGGGCCCTGTGGAGAGCCCGGTGCTCCCGACCTTACCGATCGGGTCACGCCGGTCCACCTTCTGGCCCTTGCTGACCGAGATGCTGCCGGTCTGCTGGTGCGCGTAGAGGGTGACCACCCCGTTGCCGTGGTCGATCATGGTGCAGTAGCCGTATCCGCCGCGGTATCCGGCGTAGATGACGGTACCGTCCGCCGCGGCGACGATGGTGGCGCCGTTGATGCTCTTGCCGATGTCCCACAGGCTGCCGATGTCGATGCCCGTGTGGAGCTTCTTGTAGCCGAGGATCGGGTGGATGCGGTAGCCGAAGCGCTCTCCGCCCTCAGGCTCGTCCTCGAAGCCGGGGACGGGCCACGCCATCACTCCCGCGAAGTATCCCGACCCGGTGCCGTAGAGTTCCCGGGCGATGCGGGCCGACTCGGCCTCTTCGGCCTCAGCCTGCGCGCGCAGGCGGTCGGCGTTCGCCTTGTTCTCGGCTACCAGCGCCTCTTTCTGGTCCTGGGCCGAGCGCTGGGCATCAAGCTTCGACTGGTGACGGGCCCGCAGATCCTTGAGCCGCTTCTCCTCGGCCTCCGCTTCGGCCCGCTTGGCGTCGACCGTCTCGAGGTCACGCTCGATCTCGGCCTTGATCTTCTCAAGGGTGATGCGACTGTCTTTGAGATCGCTCGCGAGCTGGCTGTTCGACTCGATCACCCTCTGTACGAGACTCGTACGAGAGATGAAGTCCTCGATGCTGCGGCTGTCGAGAAGAAGCTCGAAGTAGATCAGGTCGCCGTTCTTGTACGAGGCTTCCATGCGCTCACCGAGCAGCGCCTGCTGGCGTTCGTACTCTGCTTGCGTGGCCTCGATCTCCGTCTGCTTCGCGTTGACCTGGGCGGTGAGGTCGTCGACCTCGGCCTTGAGGCGGTTCGATCTCTCCGTTGCGGTTGCGATGTCGTCGGCGAGCGCGTTGATGTCGCCCTGGATGGCGGCGATCGTCTCATCGAGCGCCTTCGCTTCGGCGGCGAGCTTCTCGGCGCGGCTCTCGGCCGCCTTGGCCGCATCGCGTGCGTCCTGCGCGGCCTTCTCGTGCGTGCGAAGGTCGTCAGCCGTCACGGCGAACGCGAACGGTGTGACGATGAGGGTAAGGATGAGCGCAAGCGCGAGAACGCTGGTTGCTGCGCGGCTACGTTGCATGGTGTGTTTCCTCCGGACGGCTTTTCACAGCCGGGTTCGGTTTCCGCCGGAAGGCGCTACCCCCGGATATTAGCAGGTGGTAAGGGTGTGCGGCAAACGTCCTGTGGGGTATACAGCAAACAAAGCACCCGCAGGGGGACTCGGGTGCACGTCCCGCGAGAAGGAGTTGGTACGCATGAGTGATGATTTCCAGACACCACCGCCCGCACCACCGGCACCACCCGCACAGGCGCCCGCCGGTACCGAGGGCCCGAGCGATACCGGTAAGATACTCGCCGGCATCGGGTACCTCACGGGCATCGTGGCGCTGATCGCGATCCTGATCGAGCCGTACAAGGACGAGAAGTTCGTGAGGGTGCACGCCTTCCAGGCGCTGGCGCTCTACGTGGTGATGATCGCGGCCTCAGTGCTCAACGTCATCCCGATACTCGGCCAGATCATCTGGCTCGTGGCCTCCATCGCCGTCTTCGTCTTCGCCATCATCGGCGCGATCAAGGCGTTCCAGGGCCAGGAGTACGAGATGCCGGTGATCTACGGCTTCATCAAGAACTACATCTAGGAACCTGGGCTTCTCACGCGGTCGAGGCCGATGCCGGCGCGCCGGTGACAGCGGTGCTGATCACTGCGCAGCCGGAGTCTCCTCCGCCACCGTCAGGCCGGATCCTTCAGGGGCGGGCACGATATGTGTCCGCCCCTCGTCGTCCACCGCCAGCAGCGCGACGCCTTCGGCAGAAGCGTATCCGGCCGCCCGGTCCACGCCGCGCACGAACAGCGCCGTGGAGAGGATGTCCGACTCGAGCCCGGTGAGCGACGCGCCTGCCACGGTGAGCGAGCGGACGCCCCTCGCCGGCTCTCCGGTAGCCGGATCGAGGATGTGGTGGTAGCGGATGCCGCCGGACTCGAAGTAGCGCTGGTAGTCGCCCGAGGTGGAGAGCGCACCTTCCCCCTCGAAGGTGAAGACCGCGATCACGCTCTCCGGATCCCGCGGATCCTCGATGCCCACACGCCAGGCTTCACCGTTCGGCTTCGTGCCGAGCGTGACCGTGCTGCTGCCCGAGCTTATCAGCGCCGCGGTGATCGCATCGCTGGCGCGGAGCGACTCGCGGGCCGCGTCGAGCGCGAGCCCCTTTGCCGCGCCGCTCGCATCAAGACCCGGGGCCAGCACGCCGCTGGGCTCCAGGCGGGCGTCAGACGTCTTGAGACGGGCGAACACGCCGTTGTGGGTATCGGCGCGCACGAAGCCGTCAGCGGCCGAGAGAGCGAGCTCCAGGTCGTCTGGGGGTGGGATGGTCTGGGATCCCTCGAAACCGTACAGGCCCGATGCCGACATCAGGAAGGGCGAGAACGCGTCGGCCACATCGAGGCGGTCGATCGCATCGAGCACGTCCACGAAACGCGGCGGGAGTGGTTGCAGCGTGTAGGGCTGGCGATTGAACGCCGCGATCTCGGACTCGGGCTCGTACGCGTTGAGCGGGGCGACGACCTCGGCCATGACGGCGAACGCGTCATCCACGGCCTGCCGGACCGCCGCATCGTCGTCTCCGTAGGCCGTGATGGTGACCACCGTGCCGAGCGCCTCACGGCTCACCTCGACCGGTCCGGCCTCGCCGCACCCGGGAAGCGCTATCAGCCCGATAAGTAGCAGAACAGCCGTGATACGTCGCATTGTCAGCCTCACGTGGACGGGTATACTGGTCGGCACTTGTCGTGCCGTCCTGTAAGTGTACCAACCCCGGGAGGACCGATGTTCCCCATCGTTCACGCCCGCCAGCTGTCCGACGCCGTGTTCGAGATGGGCGTCGAGGCGCCCGCGATCGCTGCCAAGGCCAAAGCAGGCCAGTTCCTGATGCTCCGGATCGATGAGGATGGCGAGCGCATCCCGCTCACGTTCTCCGATTGGTCCGCCGACGAGGGCTGGATCCGGTTCATCTTCATGACCGTGGGCAAGACCACTCACAAGCTCTCGCATATGGGCGTGGGCGACTCCCTGGCCGACGTGGTGGGCCCGCTCGGCATCCCCACTCACGTGGAGGGTCTCGGCCGTGTGGCCGTGGTGGGCGGCGGCGTGGGAACCGCTGTCGCATACCCGGTGGCGCGCGCGATGGCCGAGGCGGGCAACGAGGTCACCGTGATCGTGGGTGCGCGGAACGCCGGCCTGGTCATCCTGGAGGACGAGTTCAAGGCCCTCCCGCTGCACGAGCTGATCATCTGCACCGATGACGGCTCCGCCGGGCGCAAGGACCTTGTGACGGCCCCGCTCAAGGAGCTGTGCGAGGGCGGCGCCATCGACCATTCGATGGCTATCGGCCCGGCGATCATGATGAAGTTCTGCGTGGCCACCGCCAAGGAGCACGATGTCCCCTGCGTGGTCTCGCTGAACCCGATCATGGTCGACGGTACGGGCATGTGCGGCGCATGCCGTGTGACCGTGGGCGGGGAGACGAAGTTCGGCTGCGTGGACGGTCCGGACTTCGACGGACATGCGGTGGACTTCGAAGAGCTCATGAGCCGCCAGCGCGTCTACAACGACGACGAGCGTCTGGCGGACGCGGAATACCAGAGGGAGTGCTCATGCCATCAGTAGACGGCACCGGCGGCCCTGCGCCGGACGAGAAGCCCCGGCACCGCCCGGCCCGCATCCCGCGGACCCCGATGCCCGAGCGGGACGCCTCTGAGCGCGCGCGTGACTTCGACGAAGTGACACTCGGCTACACGGAGGAGATGGCCCGGGCCGAGGCGAGCCGCTGCCTGCAGTGCAGGAATCCCACCTGCATCGAGGGCTGTCCGGTGAACATCGACATCAAGTCGTTCATCGGCGAGATGATCGACGGCGACTACCATGCGGCCGTGGCCGTGCTCAAGGAGAAGAACGCCCTTCCGGCCGTATGCGGCCGTGTCTGCCCGCAGGAGGAGCAGTGTGAGGCCCGCTGCGTGCTCGCCAAGAAGGGCGAGAGCGTGGCGATCGGCCGCCTCGAGCGCTGGCTCGGCGACTTCGACCTGGCATGCGAGCTGGAGGGCCGCTGCGTACCCGTGGTGGGCGCGGACAGCGGCAAGCGTGTGGCGGTGGTGGGTTCCGGTCCCGCCGGCCTGGCGTGCGCCGGCGAGCTGCGCCGTTACGGTCATGCGGTCACGGTCTTCGAGAGCCTGCATGCAACAGGCGGCGTGCTCACCTACGGCATCCCGGAGTTCCGCCTGCCCAAGCACATCGTCCAGGCCGAGGTGGGGCTGCTCGAGGAGATGGGCGTGGAGATCCGGTGCGACGTGGTGATCGGCGCAACGTACACCATCGACGAACTCATGACCGAGGAAGGCTTCGGCGCCGTCTTCATCGGCAACGGCGCCGGTCTGCCGATGTTCCTGGGCATCCCCGGCGAGAACCTCAACGGCGTCTACTCGGCCAACGAGTTCCTCACGCGTGTGAACCTGATGCGCGCATACGAGTTCCCCTCGGCCGACACACCGGTGTGGCGCGGCCGCAAGGTGGCCGTGGTGGGCGGTGGCAACGTGGCGATGGACGCCGCGCGCACCGCCAAGCGCCTTGGCGCCGAGGAGGTCTTCCTCGTCTATCGCCGCACCGAGGCGGAGATGCCGGCGCGCAAGGAAGAGGTGCACCACGCGCGCGAGGAGGGCATCGAGTTCAAGATGCTGTGCTCGCCGGTGGAGGTCCTCGGCAAGGACGGCTGGGTCACCGGCATCGTGGCCAACACGATGGAGCTCGGCGAGCCCGACGCGAGCGGCAGGCGAGCGCCGGTGTGCGTGATGGGCGCCGATGTCACCATCGACTGCGACACCGTGGTCATGGCGCTCGGCACGCGGGCGAACCCGCTGCTGCCCAAGACCACGCCCGATCTCGAACTCTCGAAGCGGGGCTACATCCTCGCCGATGAGGATGGCGCCACATCGAAGCCCGGCGTGTATGCGGGTGGCGACATCGTCACGGGCTCGGCGACGGTCATCCTCGCTATGGGGGCCGGCAAGCGCGCCGCTCGTGCCATGGACGAATGGCTCAAGCAGGGCGATTGATAGTCCGATATCGGGGATGTGCGGTACAATCTACCCGAGGATGACGACGTCCGGCGGGAGCTGCAGGCGGTCGCCTGCCTGTGGTCACGCTCCAGCTCGAGGAGGTGGCGGTGTCGGACCCGATCAGAGTACTCGTCGTCGATGACGACGAGGCCATCTTAGACATGATCCAGATGGGCCTTGAGAACGAGGGTATGCGTGTCGTCTCGGCCTCTGACGGCTCCGAAGCGCTCGAGATGCTGCATAAGCATCCCACCGACGTGGTGCTCCTCGACATCATGATGCCGCGCGTGGACGGCTGGATGACGCTGATGGAGATCAGGAACGATCCCCTCACGGCGGACATCCCGGTGATCATGCTGACGGCCAAGACCCAAGACCTCGCGCGGATCCTCGCCTTCAAGCAGGGCGTACAACAGTACGTGACCAAGCCGTTCAACCTGATGGAGCTCATCGCGCGCATCCAGAGTCTGATGCGAGGGCGCCAGCGGGTGGGCGCCGGATCGCAGGCCGAGGGTGACTTCAGGAAGCTCGCAGTGCGCAAGGGCGGGCGCACCGTGCTCCTCGACCTTGACGACGTGGTGTACATCTCGGCCAAGAACAAGTCCACGTATGTGCACACGTACGAGAATCAGTATCTCGTGGATCTCACGCTCTCGGAACTCGAGGAGCGGCTGTCGAGCGACTCGTTCCGCCGTCTGCACAGGAGTTACATGATCAACCTGAACAAGGTGAAGGAGATCCTGCGGGCCGAGGGCGCGTACGTCGTGGTGATGTCAGACCGTGACGAGACGCAGGTGCCCGTGGCCCGCCGCCAGGTGAAGTCGTTCCGCGAAGCGGTGGGGATCTGATGCGGGCTCGCAGGGGGAAGCTGGGCCTCGTTGCGTCCATCGTGCTCGCTCTTCTCGTCTCCGCGCCGCTCTCCGCGTATGCGGAGCGCACGGTCGGTCTCTCCACGGGCACTTTCGAGCTCTCACTGGCGCCGGGCCAGACGGGCGGCGGTGAGGTGGTCGTCTCCAACAATGGTGACGAGGACATCGACGTGCTGATCTACGCCGCCGACCAGCTCGTGTCGGAAGACGGCGCGATCGACTACCAGACACCGGATATCACCGGCATCACCGGCGCCGGCACTCCGGCCACCTGGGTGCGGATGGACATCGATGCCGAGACCAGGACCCGCGGCAACACCCCGTACGTATCACTCACGCCGGGCCAGCAGGTGCCCGTGGCGTTCGAGGTGGAGGTTCCCGAAGACGCGCCCCCGGGAGACCACCAGGTGATCATCTTCTTCGAGATGTTCGGCGGGGAGGATCCGGAGACCGAGGGAGCCACCACGGAGGTGACCGGCCGCGTTGGCGCTCGCGTGAGCATGCGGGTCGCCGGCGAGGTGGTGGAGCGGCTTGAGGTCCGGCCGTTCGTGACCAAGGCGTTCGTGCTCTCGAAGCTGGCGCCGTACACGTTCGTGGTGCGTAACGACGGCAACATCGACAAGGACATCGAGGCCCGGATCCTCGTGCTCGACGGCGACCTGCAAGAGGTCGTCGACTCTGTCGTGACCGAGGACGCGACCGTGTACGCGGGGACGAACTTCGAGCAGAGCGGTTCGGTAGAGATGGCAACGCAACTCCTCGGCCGGTACACCATGCGTCTTGAGGTGAGCTATCCGCGCGAAGGATCCGAAGTCGGCGCCACCGACGTCATCACGATCGACAAGGCCGTCTGGTTCGTGCCGCTGTGGCTGGTCATCGCGATTATCGTCACGCTCGGCGGTATCGCGATCTGGCTGAGCTGGCGGAGTGCCAGGCGTGCCGATGAGCGGAAGCGGGCACGCGGGCGCGGGCGTCGCCCGGCCAGGGTGGGCGAGTCCGCCGGTGACTCCTGAGGACCGGCCCGAGGACCTGTGGTGAGATAGGAGGACGCCCGGACCACGATGGCCCGGGCGTCCTCTTCGTATCTGTCGCTCTCGTCTGTTACGGCTACTGAACCAGCGAGTAGGTGATCGTGCCGGAAACGGCGCCGGGGTCGACGTTGTAGTCGACGCCTCCCTCGATCGTGTAACCCACCGCGATGCTGCCGCCCCGGAGGCCGGTCACCGCATCAGCGGTCGTCGATGTCAGGGTGGTGAAGGTGCCGGTGTTGACCGTGGCTCCCATCGTTGCAGGTTTGTTGGACTTGCCGGTGACCGTCACCGTCGCGGTCCCGGGAGTCTCCGGGTCGATGGTGCCAAGGTCCACCGGGCCGGGTGCCGTGATCTCCAGCAGGGTGCCCACGGTGGCGCTGACGCTCGTGTCGCCGCTGGCGGCCGCCGCGTAGCTCACGGCGCCGAAGACGAGAGCGACGACTGAAAGTCCGATGATCAGAGTCCTCTTCATGCATTCTCCTTCGTGTGGTCGTGTCTGGTGTGCCGCCACAGTCGATGGTGTGGCGTTTGGCGCGACTGTACTTGTCGCGCCCCCTGCGTAGACACGGTCATAGACCACCCCCCGTTGGGGAACGCATGGGATCGGATTCCCCCCGATATCTGGGCGTTCCTTACAACATGTATATCGGCGGTCGCCTACTGCATACTGAGAGGTCAGGGGCGGACATGTGACGGATGCATTCAACATCACGATGGGCGGCGCCGGTATCGCGTCTGTGTCCGACGAGCGGCGCCAAGGAGCTGTTGGTCGGGTGTCTAAGGGCGCATAGGGGCCCGGGCAGCGATCGCCCGGGCCCCTATGCGGTGGAGCAAGAGATAGTGTGGTGGGAGGCTAGTCCTGCACGAGCGAGTAGGTGACGGTGCCCGACAGAGCGGTGCCGGCGTCAACGGTGTAGTCGACGGTGCCGGTGATGGTGTCCGCCTGGCTGATGGTGCCGCCGCGAAGACCGGAGACGGCCGTCTGGAGCGTGGAGGCCAGCGTGGTGAAGTTGCCCGGCGCCACCGATGCGCTCATCGTGGCCAGCTTGTTCGACTTCCCGGTGACGGTGACGCTGGCGCTCTTCGGCGTGTCCGGCATGATCTCGCCCAGGTCGACAGGGCCGGGTGCCGTGATCTCGAGCAGGGTGCCGACGGTCGCGCTCACGGCCGTTGTGCCCGTCACTGCGCTCGCGTAGCTGATAGCGCCGAAGACCAGCGCCACTACCGCGATCGAGATGATGATGGTTCTCTTCATGGGATGTTCCTCCGATCGGTGATTCGTTGTGCCCCGTGATGGACGGGGATCTCTCAGGTCCATGGGGTTGCAGTCCTCGTACTCGCCGTGGTCATCCATCTCCGGATGGACTAGTACTATTGGTTCATTGGCATCTCTATCAAGGTACTGAGCCGAATGGCTATCTCCCCACCTGAAGGGCATATCGGCACGTATGTCGCAGCGCTTGAGCGCTTTTCATCCGGATGTGACGACAGGCTCATTGGTCGCGACGGGCGGGCCGTGGGCAGGTTGAGCGGTAGGTGGGGCTGCTGGCGATGTGTTGCCCCGGTGACGCCCACCATGACGTACGAAGGCCCGGACCGTGATGGCCCGGGCCTTCGTACGCTGTGACGAACGCAGCTTTGGAAGCTAGTTCTGCACGAGTGAGTAGGTGACGGTGCCCGACAGCGCGGTGCCGGCGTCAACGCTGTAGTCGACGGTGCCCGTGATGGTGTCGGCTTCGCTGATGCTGCCACCACGGAGGCCGGAGACGGCCGTCTCGAGCGTGGAGGTCAGCGTGGTGAAGTTGCCCTTGGCAACCGCCGCGCTCATCGTAGCGCTCTTGTTCGACTTGCCGGTGACGGTGACGTTGGCGCTGCCCGAGTTCTCCGGGTCGATCGTGCCAAGATCCTGGGCGCCGGGTGCCGTGAGCTCGAGCAGCGTGCCCACGGTCGCGGTAACAGCCGTGTCACCGCTGGCGGCCGTGGCATAGCTTACGGCGCCGAAGACCAGCGCCACTACCGCGATCGAGATGATGATGGTTCGCTTCATGTGATACTCCTCAGATCGATATCGTTCCTTGATACCCGCCAGTGCCCCTACCGGACGGTATCCCTCAACAGGACTAGTGGGTCGACAGTGCATGGAAATCCTTAAGCAGTATGAGGGCAATCACCCCCTTTGTGAACCCATAAACGAAAAGAATTCACGATTCCGGGTCCCATGAGAGTGTCGGGTGTCTGGGTCGTCATCGCTGGCTCACCTCGGCACGATCGTGTAGGTGACGGTCGCTTCGTAATACCCCGGGTCGACCATCCATGAGACGAGGATGCCGATGGTATCGGTGAACGAACCCGAGTCCATCGCCTCGCCGAGCACATTGTCGAGCGAGCGGGTGAGGCCCAGCTGATCGGTGTCGCCCGCAGCAGTGCCGCTGAGGTGGAAGGGCACCGAGGCGGATACGTTGACGGTCACGTCGGAGCGGGTGTACTGCACGCCCGGCTCGATCGTGCCGAAGTCGACCAGGGGAGTGCTCACGGACATGCTGAGTTCGGGCTTGCCTGGCGTGGCGAAGTGCGTCGTCTCTCGCGTGTCGACGATCGTACCGTCCGCCGCCTCCCAGACAGCGCGCAGCCGGTATGTGCCCGCGAACCTGAGGTCCTCGTTGCTCACGCTCCACGTGTCGGTGGCTCCGGTGGTGCCTCCCGGTACCGAGAGTCCGGCGGTCTGATGCGTGTATCCGTCGCCCTCGCCAACGGCGAGCCACGTGCCGTCTCCGCCCACGTACGAGTCGCCGGGGCTCGCGGCTCCGTCCCCGTCAGCGTCCCACCACAGCAGGTAGGTGACGGTGGTGTCGGGGAGGTCCACGGCGCCCGTGTTGTCGAGCGCGCATGCCACGTTGACGGGAGACTGCGTCACCTCGCCGCCTGTGGCGGAAAGCGAGCCGATCCGCGCCCGGTATCCCACGTAGAAGTCGTGCGTGGCGAGCTCGGTAGTCCCGTTGAGGAGCGTCACGGTCCACGTACCTGGCAGGTCGGTGGGTGAGAGGTCGTGCCGCGACTGGGCGATACCGGTCCCGTCGGAACGCACGTCTTCGGTGGCCATCACCGCTCCGGAGGGATCGGTCCACCTGAACGTCACGGTCTGACCGGTGGGCAGGCCCATTCCCCGGGCGTATACGAGGTCGCCAAGGGTGAAGGTGTCCTGTGCCGTGCCGAAGCCCCCCACGCCGAACGTGGCGAGCCTGCTCACGATGGTCGTGTCGGCCACGGATGCTGAGCCGAGGGCGTCCTGGGCGGTGAGCGTGGCGAGGTCGGTCGTGGCCGTGCCTCCAGTGAGGGGAGGTGTTCCCGCAGGCACCGTCACGCGCACGACCACGTCGGTCGAACCGCCGTACGGAGCCAGGGTGACCTCGGAAAGCGGGGTGGCGGCGTCCCCGGCGAAGACCTGCGCCGGCCATCCGAGCGATGAGGACGCAGTCAGCGCCAGCGTTCTCTCTTCAGCGGTGCTGTTGGTGATCGTGTGGCGGTACAGTACCGATGTCCCGGGTCCGGCGGGCAGGCTCATCGGCGGAGCGACCTCAAGGGCAGGACGCACCGTGACGGTGTCGTAGGCGTTCGCACGCACCTCCGGCTGTCCTGTCACCATCGCTTCTACCCTGGTCACGTCCGTGATGCCGAGTTGCGCGCCCGCGGGCACCTCGAGCACGACCTCGATGTCCATCGACGCGCGCGGCTCGAGGGTGAGCGGACCGGTGACCTCTGCACCACCGGAGCGTAGCGAGATCGGCCAGCCGTGATCGGAGACCGCGCTCAACTCCACTGTTATCGTGGTGTCCACGTTGCTCTGCACGGTGTTTGCGAACGTCACGGTCGTGCCGGGAGCGCCCGAGACCTTGCGGTCGGGGATGACGAGAAGGGGTCCCACGACCGCTTCATCCGTGGCCGAGGCGCTGGCCGGGGTCGCCCCCTGGTTCTCGGCGCTCACGGTGAGCGTATCGCGGGTACCGTTGGGCGTATCACCCGGTATGGCGAGCACGGCCTCCACGTCGATGCTGTCGCCCGGTTGCAGCTCCAGTGTGGTGAGCGGGGTGGTGTCGCCGGCCAGTCGCACCATCGCGGACCAGCCCCGTGACGATTCCGCTGTCAGCGCGAGGCTAAGGGGGATGTTACCGGTGTTGGTCACGGTGTGCGGGTAGAACGCGTCCATGCCTGCAGCCATGCCCAGCGTGGTGCCTGGCGACAGGTGGACGCCCGCACGCACGAACGAGATAGGCTCGGCGTGGTCCCAGTCGTTGCCCTGTATCGCCGCGAACCGCAGGTTGACCGGTGTGTCGGGTGCGATCCCGAGCGCCGCCCAGGTGACCGACCCCTCGAACTGCGAGCCGTCCGTCTCGCCGACCCCCTCAAGCGCTCCGCCGTTCACGGCGACGGCCGATCCGAGTCCGCCGGGGGGTGGTGAGGCGATCGGGTCGCCGTTCACTCCGTCCGAGGGAGAGTACTGGTACAGACCGATCGACTTGAGCGCGTTGCCGCCCTTCAACTCGAACACGAGTACGTGGTCGGCGGCTCCAAGGAACCCGTCACCGTCACTGTCGATGTAGATGCGGTACACGGGGGCGGCGCCGCCGCCGGAGGCTGCCCGGCGCACGTAGAGGTACACACGGCTGTCGTCGTATGTTGCGGCCGTCACGGTGAGGTCGCTGTTCGACCCTCCGGTGTCGCCCGCCGGATCGTAGCGGCAGTTGGCGGCGCTGTCGAAGACAGGCGACCAATCCGCGAACGCTCCGTCGACGGTGATGGGTGTGCGCACGAGCGCCGTGGAGGGGGTGATTGGCACGAGGAGTGCGAGCGCGAGAGCGAGAGAAAGCACCTGCGTCCACGACCGTGGACCAGGGACCATGAGACGCCCGGCGTCACGCCGGGTAGTCGGTCGCATGCTGATATCGTTCCCCCGTTTGGCCCTAGGGCCCGCGTCGCGTCCGACGCCGCAGTTCCCGCCGTGCAGTGCCAATCACACGCATAAAGTGACCGATGTCACGCTCAGAATATTAGCGTAGATTAGGTTCGTTCGCAAACGAGCGAACCATCCCGCATCAGTTGCGCAGGCTGCCCAGCGGCGCGGGCATCCTGCCGCCTCGGTTGATGAGCTTCGCGCTGCTCCACCGGGATACGTCCATCACCGGCGCAGCGCCGAGAAGGCCGCCCCAGCTCACGTGGTCGCCGGCCGCCTTGCCCACGGCCGGGATCAACCGCGCTGCCGTGGTCTTGTTGTTGATGACGCCGATGGCGCAGGCATCGGACATGATGCCCGCGATCGTCTCGGCAGGCGTGTCGCCGGGTATCGCGATCATATCGAGGCCAACCGAGCACACGGCTGTCATCGCTTCGAGCTTCTCAAGGTTGAGCGCGCCGTCCTCCACGGCCCGCACCATGCCGGCGTCCTCGGACACGGGGATGAACGCGCCGGAGAGCCCGCCGATCGACGAGGTGCCCATGGCGCCACCCTTCTTGACCGCGTCGTTGAGGAGCGCGAGCGCGGTCGTGGTGCCCGGTGCGCCGCAGCGCTCCACGCCCATGGCCTCCAGGATCTCGGCGACGCTGTCGCCCTCGGCGGGGGTGGGGGCGAGCGATAGGTCGACGATACCCATAGCCACACCGAGGCGGCGGGCCGCTTCACGGGCCACCAGCTCGCCCGCCCGCGTGATCTTGAAGGAGGTGGCCTTGATGGCCTCGGCCACAGCGGTGAGGTCGGCCTCATCGGGGAGCGCCGCGATGATCGCGCGTACCACGCCCGGCCCCGAGATCCCTACGTTCACCACGGCGTCTGCCTCTCCGGGCCCGTGCATGGCGCCGGCCATGAAGGGGTTGTCCTCCACCATGTTGGCGAACACCACGAGCTTGGCGCAGCCGATGCTGTCATCGGCGGCCGTGAGCGCCGCAGTCTCCTTGACGGTGCGCGCCATGCGGGCGATGGCGTCCATGTTGATTCCCGCGCGCGTGGAGGCCACGTTCACTGATGAGCAGACGCGTTGCGTGGCCGCCAGGGCGGAGGGGATCGACCGGATCAGCGCGTCATCCGCCGCGCCGACGCCCTTGTGGACGAGCGCCGAGAAGCCGCCGATGAAGTCGACGCCGGCGGTCTCGGCGGCGCGGTCCATCGCCTCGGCGATCGGCGTGAGGTCCTCGCCGGCGCAGCGGCCCGCTATGCCCGCGACCGGGCTCACCGAGATGCGCTTGTTGCGGATCGGTATCCCGTATTCGCGCTCGATCTGCTCGGCCACCGGCACGAGACGCTCAGCGGCCCGGGTGACCTTCTCGTAGAGCCGCGCCGAGATCTCCTGCGTTGAGTCGGCGGCGCAGTCGTCGATCGACACTCCCAGCGTGACCGTACGGATGTCGAGGTGCTGCTGGTGCACCATGAGCAGGGTCTCGGCGATCTCCTCGGGACTGATGTGGAGCATGGGGACCTCCAGGAGCGGCGGACGATCGACAGGACGTGTGGGCTGCCTACACGCGGTGCATGAAGCGGAAGACGTCCTCGCGCTGGAGGGTCACCTGCATGCCGATTGCCTCGGCGACCTCGGCAAGGCGCGCCTGGATGTCTTCGAAGGGGTGTATGTCCTCGTCGATGGTGACGAGCATCGTCATCGAGAACACGTCCGAGAGGATCGTCTGGCGGATATCCTCGATGTTGACTGAGAGTTCCGCGAGAGCGGTGGCGATGGTGGCGACGATGCCGACGCGGTCGGCGCCGAGAACGGAGAGCACGGCTCTGGTCTTCATGGGGCTCCTCCAGCCACCCGGCGCGACGCCGGGCGGATCCACGGGTATCACGCGGTATACTCTACCCGCCCTGCCCTGCTGACGCGACCGAGCACGGAGTGAGCATGGCTGTTCCTATCACGCCCATACGCATCGGCGACGTGGTGCGCCTCAAGAAGCCGCATCCGTGCGGGGCCAACGAGTGGGAGATCACGAAGCTCGGCATGGACATCGGCCTTCGCTGCGTGGGGTGCGACCGGAAGGTGCGCCTGGAGCGCTACGATTTCGACCGGCGGTTCCGAGGGTTCATCGCCAGGGCGGACGAAGGCTCGGGCGAAGAGTAGCGGCTACGATTCACCTGCCGCGTCGAGTTCGCCTGCGGCGCCGATCTCGTTCACCTGTATATGCACGTGGTCGCCGCCGTTGTCGGTGTAGCCGCCAAGCTGGATCTCGATCTTGTCCGACATCGACCGGACCGCCGCGATTCGCGTGACACCGGCCACCACGGCGTCACCGGCGCGCACGGTCACGTCGTCCACATGGATGAGCACGACGTCCACGTCATCACGACCGTCCGGCCGGATGTGTATCTCGAAGTCGTCGTAGGCGTCGTAGAGCAGGTAGGGCCGCACCTCTACAACGGTGCCGGTCACAGGAGAGTACACATCGGTCCCGGCATCGGCTCCGATGTCGGCCGCCGTGTCCGGCATGCCTGTGCGGTTCGAGCGCCAGAGCCGCAGACACACGCCGCCCAGCACGTCGTCCGGCACGTCCGCAGCCTCCTCCACAGGCGGGACCGCCTGGAGCTCGGCGGCCAGCTCCATGTCGGCATCCGGGACGAGCGAGGTGATCGGAAGCGCCGAGTCGCCGGATGCCTGGTGGAACGCCAGGGCTGTCATGGCGGAGGGGTCCACGGGGAGGCGCATCTCCGTGGCGCCGACACGGGCGAATCGAGGGGTAGGGTCGCGGTCGGGCTCGGCCGCCACTGACGCAACGGCCGCGGTCATCGGGCCCGGCTCGTCGGAGCCGCCCCTCCAGAGCGTCGCCGTGAGGATGAGTGCGAGGCCGACGATGAGAACCACCGCGGTAAGGGCGGGATATGGCGACCGGCGGGGGCGCACCCTGCGGCCGCTCCGGCCCCGCCGTGTGCGGCGGGTGTGACGCGAGCGCGCCGGCGGGCGGTATGGGTCGCGGTTGTCACTAAAGGGCATATGCAGACGTATCCGGTTCGAATATGGGGGCGAACGGCAGGGTCTTGAGGGGTGTTTCGCGTACTATACTGTAGCGATCCATACGCTGTCATCGCGTTTCGGACCGTGTGACGGCGATGACGCGATCGTGAAAGCGGTGATGGGGTTCCCATGGAAAAGCTCGAACGCATCCTGAGCGTCGAGGAACGTGCCCGGGACATCGTCGCCGAAGCGCGCGAGCACGCGAACTCGCTTGAGCGCGCGGCCGCATCGGATGCCGACCACGTCAGGCGGTCGACGATCGCGGCGGCCCGCCAGGACGCGGAAGCGAAGGCTGCGGCCATCCTGACGGACGCGCACGCCGAGCGTGAGCGGTATGAGGCGGAGGCTGCGGCGGCCCGTGATGAGTACGTCCGAGCGGCCGAGGGTCGCCTTCCGGTCGCGGTGGCGGCCGTCCTGGACGAGCTGGCGGGCTGATATCGTGGCTGTCGCACGTATGTTGCGCGTCACCGTGCTCGGCCACACGTCGGCGCTCGACGAGGCTGTCGAGCGCATGCGGCGCGCCGGAGCGCTCGATATCGAGACGGTGGCCGAGGGTACGGCGCCGGCGTACGCCTCGCCCGATCCCGCTGAGGTGAGGCGTCTCGAGGAGTATCGCGCCGACGCCGTCTTCATCCGCGACTTCCTGCGGCGCTATCACACGAGCGACCAGCCGTTCTCTTCGTTCATATCCGAGAAGCTGCATCTCTCGGAGGATGAGTTCGCCGCTCTTGAGGTGGACACGACGCTCCTGCACGTCTACGAGCAGTGCCAGGGGGTCGCCGACTCGATGGCGGAACTGCGCCGCGAGCGGGGCCGCCTCCAGGCCCTTGCGCACGAGTTGCTTGCATGGGAGCCGCTCCGGCTCGAGATCGGCCGATGGGTGGGCACCGAGCATGTGGCGTTGTTCACGGGTGTGATCCCCTCGCCTGAGGGCTGTGCGACCAGGGAGATGCTCCGCGAGATCACGCCGCACGTCTCGGTGGAGGAACTCGCCTCGGTGGGCGGGAAGACGGCATGGGTCGTGATGGCGCATCGTACTGTGGTGGACGAGGTGCGCGCGGTGCTTGCGGGCACCGACTTCGCCGACGTGAAGTTCCCCGGGCTCCACGACTACCCCGCAGAGGAACGGGCGGTCGCGCTCGAGCGCATAGCCGAGATAGACGAGCGGCTCGCGGTTCTCGACGGGCAGGCGCAGACCCTCTCCGAGCAGTACCACGACGATGCCGTGGCGCTCGTGGAGGCCATCGACGCGGACCTTGAAGCGGTGACCGTCCGCGAACACTTCGGGACGACGGAGCGGGCCTTCGTCATCACCGGGTGGGTGAGCGCCAAGCGCCGGGGCGTCCTGGACGAGGCGCTTGAGCCGCTCGCTGACACGCTTGACGTGAGCTACGAGGACCCCGGCCCAGGTGACACGCCGCCGGTGGAGCTCGAGAACCCGAGATTCTTGCGTCCATTCGAGGTGCTGACCGACCTCTACGGCCGGCCGCGGTACGACGAGCTGGATCCCACACCGCTGCTGGCGCCGTTCTTTTGGGTCTTCTTCGGTATCTGCATCGGTGATGTGGGTTATGGGCTGATGCTGATCGTGGCGTCGTGGCTCATCAAGAAGAAGCTCGATGTGGCTCCGGGCGTTAAGAAGCTCATGGACCTCTTCATCGTGGGCGGGGTGGGTGCGATGTTCGCCGGGGTGGCGCTCGGCTCGTACTTCGCATGGGACCTCGAGCTGCCGCCGCTTCTCGAGAGTCTCCGGCTCATCAACCCGATGGAGGAGCTGCCCACCTTCCTGGTGTTCTCCATCGCGCTCGGCGTGCTGCAGGTGCTCTTCGGCGTGCTGATCTCGGCCTGGAATCTCGCGCGCAAAGGCGACTGGGCGTCGGCCGTCTTCGATCAGGCGTCAACGGTGGTGCTGTTCGCCGCGATCGCGGTGGCGGTCCTCGTGCCGTCGCTCTCCACGGTGGCCATCGTACTGGGGCTGGGCCTCACCGCGCTCGGCAAGAGCCGTGCGATCGACGTCGCGCTGCGTGAGGTGGAAGCGCCCGCGTGGGACAAGGGGCTGGGCGCCGCGTGGCTTGCGGTGTTCGTGGGCTGGCTGCTCTCGCTGGCGTTGGGTTGGAGCGCCCCCCTCGGCTGGATGCTGCTTGCGATCACGGTCGCAGGAATGGTCGTGTCCAAGGCGACCCGGCGGGTGGTGGCGGCCATGCTCGGCGGAGCCTACGCCGTGTACGGCCTCTCATCGCTGATCGGCGATATCCTGAGCTACACGCGGCTCGCTGCGCTCGCGCTTTCGGCAACGCTCGTGGGAATGGTGTTCAACCTGCTCGCCAGGCTCGTGGGCGCCGGTGCCGGCAGCATGTTCGACAAGGGCGGCGGGGCCATCGTCGGCGGCGTGGTCATCATGGTCTTCGCCGCGCTGATCTTCGTGGTGGGCCATGTGTTCAACGTGGTGATCAACCTGCTGAGCGCGTTCGTGCATCCTGCGCGTCTGCAGTTCGTCGAGTTCTTTGGCAAGTTCTACGAGGGCGGGGGCCGCGCCTATGCGCCGTTCGCCTTCAGATCGAAGACACTGGTATTGCATGCCGACAGCGCGCGGCAGGAAGGAGCGGGAACGTGAGCGACCTCTTCTGGGGCATCTCGGGCATCAACTGGGCGCTGTTCGGTGGTGGTGTTGCGGCGGTGCTCGGGGGTGTGGGCTCCGCGATCGGCATCACCATCGCGTCTGCCACCGTATCAGGCATCGTGACCGAGGACGGCGAGAAGTTCGGCAAGCTCTTGCCGCTCGCGGCGATGCCGAGCACGCAGGGCATCTACGGGTTCATCGCGGCGGTGCTCGTGCTGATCTTCTTCAACATCCTCGGCGGTGAGTCGACGCTGACCGGGCCGCAGGGCTTCGCGGTGTTCCTGGCGTGCCTGCCGGTGGCGTTCCTTGGCATGTTCACCGGCATCTATCAGGGTAAGACGGGCGCCGCGGCTGCTGGCATCGTGGCGCGCAGGAGCGAGGACTCGGGCAAGGCGCTGATCTTCCCGGCGCTGGTCGAGACCTACGCGGTCTTCGCTCTCATCGTGACAGTGCTGATGATGACCGCGCTGCAGGCGACCTTCGGCGGATAGTGAGGCTGATCCCAGGTGGCGATCGCTGACATCATCACCCGCATAGAGGACGATGCGCGCGCCGAGGCGGACGCGATCATCTCGGCTGCGCGGGAGCGTGCCGACGCGGTGCGAGAGCGAGCGCGTCTCGACGCGGAACGCGAGGCCGAGAGGATCGTGGAGCGCACGCTGACGCAGGCGAAGGTAGAGGCCGACACCCTCCTCGCCAATGCGCGGCTTGCGGCCCGCGACTCGCTTCTGGCCGCCAAGAAGGACCTGGCCGAGAGGGCTCTCGCCGAGGCTGGACACAGACTCGAGGACCTCCCTGACGACGAGTACGTCGCGCTCATCGCGCGTGAGGTGGCCGAGGTCGCCGTACCCGGGCAGCGGATCCGCGTGAGCGCCGCCGACGAGCAGCGCCTCCGGACGCTCGGCGCGCTGCTGCGGGACGCTGGCATCGATGTGACAGTGGAAGGCACGTCGCCAGACATCGAGCGGGGTGTGTGCGTTGAGGGCGACGGCGTACGGGTGGACGTTTCCGCCGCGTCGTACATCGCCGAGCACCGTGCCGACCTGCTGCACGTGGCCGTGCGCACCCTGTTCGCCGGGGAGGACCGGTAACGTGGCGCAACTCGCCTCGATACGCGATGACATCCGGTACGGCTTCGCCGTAGGGCGCGTTCGCGTCCTGCAGGCCAAGCTGCTGACGCGGTCGGTCTTCGAGCGGCTGATCGACGCGCCCGACTTCGCCGAGCAGCGCCGCATCCTCTCTGAGACCGCGTTCGGGCGGTATCTCGAGCAGGCGTCCACCGCCACGGACGTCGAGCGAGCGCTCGACGCGTCACTCGGCGACCTGTACGACGAGTTCCTGTTGGAGGCGGGTCTGCCCGAGGCGGTCGTGCGGTTCTTCAGGTTGCCGTACGACTACCGCAACCTGCGCACGGCGCTCAAGACCCGCGTGCTCGGACTGCCGGCGCCCAGGCTGAGCGCGCTCGGCACGATCGAGCCCGCGGCGTTCCTCGGCACCGGAGAGCAGCTTCCCGGCGCGATGTGCGCGCTGCTGACCGCGTGGGACGATGCCGAGCAGCCGCCGGCGTTGTCTGAGGTGGAGACGGCCGTGGACCACGCGCTCTACGAAGCGCTCGCGGCCGAGGCCCGCCGGTCGCGGGTGGCGTTCCTGCGCGATCTGATGACGCTTCGGATCGACCTGGCGAACACCAGGGTGCTCCTGCGGGCCAACGCCAAACGTCTGCCGGGACCCGAGGTTGCCAAGGCGATGATCGGTGGCGGTTCGCGCAGCATCGAAGGCCTGGCGTCCGAGGTCTCGCGTATGGATGCCGAGGAGCTTGCGGAGGCCGTGGCAGGGACTCGCGCGGTGCCGGGGCTCGACGTTGCGGACCTGCTCGATCTCGAGCGTTACGACCTCGCGGCGGCGTCGCTCGATGCCGCCAGGATGGCCTCGGCGCGTATGGTGCCGAGCGGACCGGAGCCCGTGCTCGCGTACGTTCTGGCGCGGGAGGCCGAGGTAGTGGCGCTGCGGATCGTAGTGGTCGGGAGGCTGTCGGGTCTGGAGCGCGACGTGGTGCGCGAGCGGCTGCGGGGCGTGCTATGAGCGAGCGGCTGATGATCGCGGTGGTGGGCGACGCGACCAGTGTGGCCGGCTTTCGGCCGCTGGGGTTCGCCGTCGAGGTGGTGGAGCGGCCGGAGGACGCGAGGGAGCGGTGGCCGGAGCTCGTGAGCGGAAGGTACGGATCGGTCTTCGTGACAGAGCCCGTGTACGAGGCGATCGACGACCTCGTTGCCGACTCCGCCGACAAGCCGGTCCCCGCGGTGACGGTCATCCCGGCTGCCGGCACGTCGGGCGGCGTGGGAGCCAGGAAGTTGAACCGGGCCATCGAGCGTGCGTTGGGCACCTCGATGTCGTCAGGAGAAGAGGAAGGCTAGATGGATCAGGGCACGATTCGCAAAGTAGCCGGACCGCTGGTGGTGGCCACGGGTCTTGGAACGGCCAGGATGTACGACCTGGTGCGCGTGGGTGAGCAAGGACTCATGGGCGAGATCATCGAGATGCGGGGCGACCGCGCTTCGATCCAGGTTTACGAGGAGACCGAGGGCCTGGGCCCTGGCATGCCCGTCGTCTCGACCGGCGCGCCGTTGTCGGTGGAGCTCGGCCCCGGCATGCTCGAGGCCGTGTACGACGGCGTCCAGCGGCCGCTCGACGCGCTGCGCGCGAAGTCAGGCGCGTTCCTCGGCAGAGGCGTCTCGGCCCCCGGGCTCGACCGTGAGAAGCGCTGGGAGTTCGTGCCGGTCGCCACGGCGGGCGCCGTGGTCTCCGGCGGCGACATCATCGGCACGGTGCAGGAGAACGTGGTCGTCGAGCATCGCATCATGGTGCCGCCGGCACTGACCGGCGAGATAGTCGAGATCCACGCGGGGCAGTTCACGGTGGAGCAGACGGTCGCGCGCCTCAGGTCTACCGACGGCACCGAGCATGAGATCACGATGATGCAGACGTGGCCGATCCGCGTTCCGCGTCCGTATCGGAAGAAGATCACGTCGGGTGAGCCGCTGGTGACGGGGACGCGTGTGATCGACACGTTCTTCCCGCTCATCAAGGGTGGCGTCGCCTGCATCCCCGGTCCGTTCGGCGCCGGCAAGACGGTCACGCAGCACCAGGTGGCCAAGTGGAGCAACGCCCAGGTGGTCATCTTCATCGGCTGCGGCGAGCGCGGCAACGAGATGACCGACGTGCTCATGGAGTTCCCGGAGCTCACCGACCCGTATTCCGGCGAGTCGCTGATGAAGCGCACGGTCCTGGTGGCGAACACCTCGAACATGCCGGTGGCGGCTCGCGAGGCGAGCGTGTACACGGGCATCACGATGGCCGAGTACTTCCGCGACATGGGGTACGAGGTGGTTCTGCAGGCCGACTCGACGAGCAGGTGGGCCGAGGCGATGCGCGAGATCTCCGGACGGCTCGAGGAGATGCCCGGAGACGAGGGCTTCCCCGCGTACCTCGGTACGAAGCTCGCCGCGTTCTACGAGCGTGCGGGGGCCGTGCAGTGCCTCGGCGGATCGCGTCCGTCGGGGCCCTCGTCGCTGTCCTCGGATTCCACCGCGGCGACCGTGGGAGCGGCAGGTGCGGAGGGTCCCGACGCAGCCTCCGCAGCGCGGTCTGTGCGCGAGGACAGCAAGGAGGGGCCACTCCGCCCTGCCGCTCCCCGCACGGGCTCCGTATCGGTGGTCGGGTCCGTCTCTCCTCCGGGTGGGGACTTGTCGGAACCGGTCGTGCAGAACACGCTTCGTGTGGTGAAGGTCTACTGGGCGCTGCAGGATCAGCTGGCGTTCCAGCGGCACTTCCCGGCGATCGACTGGCTCACCAGCTACTCGCTCTACCTCGACAGCATCCGCCCGTACTGGGAGAAGGAGGTCTCGCACGAGTTCAGGGACCGCCGCGACCGCTGTATGGCCATCCTTCAGCGGGAGTCGGACCTGGCCGAGATCGTACGGCTCGTGGGTCTCGAGGCGCTGTCGGCCGAGGAGCAGATCCTGATGGAGACCGCCAAGAGCATCCGGGAGGACTTCCTGCAGCAGAACGCATTCCGTGACGACGACCAGTTCAGCTCGCTCACCGAGCAGGACCTGTTGCTCGGGGTGATCCTGCGATTCCATGAGGCGGCGGTGGCGGCCCAGCGTGGGGGAGCGCCGCTCAAGGACATCCTTGCCGCTCCGGTGCGGGAGAAGATCGCCCGGGCCAAGTACGCGACCCTGGACGACCTCGGCATATTCGAAGAGATCGTCTCGGATATCGAGACGCAGTTGGTGGCCGGAAGCGGGGTGAGTGCGTAGATGGCGCGCGAATACACCACTACACGGGACATCGTGGGGCCGCTGCTGCTGGTCGAGCGGGTCATCGACGTCACCTACAACGAGCTTGTCGAGCTCGAGTACCCTAACGGGACCCGTTCGCTCGGCAACGTGCTCGAGGTTGATGGCGATACGGCGCTCGTGCAGGCGTTCGCCGGCACGAGCGGCGCGAACCCCGCGCAGACCAAGGTGCGGTTCCTCGGTCGGGCGCTCGAGCTGGGTGTGAGCCGGGACATGCTGGGGAGGGTGTTCGACGGGCTGGGACGTCCGCGCGACGGCGGCCCGGAGATCATCCCCGATGAGCGGCGTCCGATGCACGGCGAGCCGATCAATCCCACAGCGCGCGACTTCCCCGACGACTTCATCCAGACGGGTATCTCGGCGATCGACGGGCTGAACCCGCTGGTGCGCGGCCAGAAGCTGCCGATCTTCTCGGGCGCCGGCCTGCCGCACAACGAGCTTGCGGCGCAGATCGCGCGACAGGCGGCGGTGCTCAACCGGAGCGACGATCCCACGAAGGTGGGGGAGAAGCTCGAAGGCGAGTTCGCGGTGGTCTTCGCCGCCATGGGCATCACGTTCGCCGACGCCGACTTCTTCATGACCGAGTTCCGCAACACGGCTGCGATCGAGCGGGCCGTGCTCTTCCTCAACCTCGCCGACGATCCGGCGGTGGAGCGCATCAACACGCCGCGGATGGCGCTCACCTGCGCCGAGTACCTCGCGTACACGTGCGACATGCACGTGCTCGTCATCCTCACCGACATGACCTACTACTGCGAGGCGTTGCGCGAGGTGTCGGCAGCCCGCAAAGAGGTGCCGGGGCGCCGTGGTTATCCGGGCTACCTGTACACCGACCTGGCCACCATCTACGAGCGCGCGGGTCGCATCCAGGGCGCGAAGGGGTCGATCACGCAGGTGCCGATCCTCTCGATGCCCGACGACGACAAGACGCACCCGATCCCGGACCTCACCGGCTACATCACCGAGGGGCAGATCATCCTCGACCGGAACCTTCACCGATCGAACATCTACCCGCCGATCGCGGTGTTGCCGAGCCTGTCGCGCCTGAAGCAGAAAGGCATCGGTCCGGGCAAGACACGAGAAGACCACGCGGACCTCTCCAACCAGCTCTTCGGCGCGTACGCGCGTGGAGTGCAGGCCAAGGAGCTCGCGGTCATACTCGGCGATGCGGCTCTATCTGACACCGATAAGGCGTTCGTCGCGTTCGCCGACGCTTTCGAGGGCGGATTCATCCGCCAGGACGCCCACGAAGAGCGCTCGGTGGAGCGCACGCTGGAGATCGGCTGGGAGCTCATGGCGCTGTTGCCCAGGAGCGAGCTGAAGCGCATCAAGGACGAGTACGTGGAGCGGTACCTGAAGGAGCCGGACGAGGCGTGAGCGTGACGACGGGCAGCGTTCTCACCGCAGCGCTCCTGGTGGCGATGGCAGGGCTCATCGGATACCAGGTGTACATGCTGCGCTGGACGAAGCGGACCGCCGGCTCGGTGCCGGGGGCGATCAAGGTGTTGCGCGGGGCCAACATCGTGCTCCTGCTTGCCGGGACCGCCCTCATCATCTGGTCGTTGGCGAGGGGATAGCGATGCCGCAGATCCGCGCCAACCCGAACCGCATGGAGCTCCTCAAGCTGCGACGCAGAGGAGCGGTGGCCCGTCGGGGACACAAGCTCCTGAAGGACAAGCTCGACGAGCTCATGAAGGAGTTCCAGGGCAGGATCGGCGCGAACCGGCGGCTGCGCGCCGAGGTGGAGCGCGACCTTCTCGCGGCGTATGCGCAGTTCGCGATGGCACGGGCGGAAGCGGGGCAGGGCTCGCTTGAGACCGCGCTGATGGCCGGCGAGCCAGGGCCCCTGCTCTCGGTGGATGAGCGAAGCCTCATGAGCGTCTCGGTCCCCGTCTTCACTCTTGACGATCTCCCCGAGCCTGGCGGGTATTCCCTGGCGACCACCCCGGCCGTCCTCGACGCAGGGCTTTCACGGCTGGCCGAGGTGGCGCCGCGGCTTCTCGAGCTCGCGGAACGCGAGAAGGCAATCGAACTGCTGGCCGCGGAGATCGAGCGCACCCGCCGACGTGTGAACGCGCTCGAATACGTGCTGATACCGTCCATAGACGAGACGGTGCGCAGCATCACCATGAAGCTCGACGAGGCGGAGCGGAGCAACCTGACCCGCCTGATGAAGGTGAAGGACATGATCGCCCGGCAGGAGACGGCCGAGGGTCTCTGACGAGCCGTGTGCCGCTCGGGATGCGTTTCGAGCCGCTCGTCGGGAGCGTTGCACGCTCGTCGGGCACCGGCCGCCATCCCTAAAGCGAAGACCCGCGTAAGCCGATTACTGAGGTGTCAGGACAACAACCAGGCACCTGACATCCGATCCGGCCCAACAGCGGCGCCCCTCCGCTGTGGGCCGGACGGCGTTTCGCACGGGCATGGCGACCGCTTCAGCCGGTCTGTCCGGTGAACGCCCAGTGGCCGATGAGCAGAGCCGGCGCGAGCGCAGCGCCACCCTCGCCTCCACAGAGTTGCCGCTTCGAGCCGATGGCGCGGACATCGGAGAGCGCGGAGAGCACGCTCTGAGTGAATCGCAGGTTGCGGACCGGGGTCGAAAGGCGTCCGTTCTCTATGAGGAACGTGCCATCGCGAGTCATCCCGGTGAGCACGACCTTCATCGGGTCTTCGACGTTCACGTAGTGGAAGCGCGTTACGTAGACGCCCCGTTCCACCGAGCCGATCATCTCGTCCAGTGTCGCGTCTCCGGCCTGCATCTCGATGTTCAGCGGAAGCGGTCCGTACGGGTTGGGCGCGGGAAGCGCATGCCCGGTGTCCGGCCGGTCGAGCTTGGCGGCGAAGTACGAGTCGGTCACCGGTCCGATCGCCACACCGCCCTCGATCAGCGGAGTCCTGCGGCGCGGTTGGCCCTCGTAGTCGAACGATATGCCGATCGTTGCGGGCGACAGGGCATCGTCGTAGATGCTCACGCACGTGTCTGCCACGCGCGTCCCCAGCGCGTTGACGAGGAAGGAGCTCCCCTCGGCAAAGGCCTTCGCGCCAAAACCAAGATAGCCGAGGAAGTCGAGGATGTCGGCGACCGCTTCCGGTGCCAGCACCACGGTGTACGTGCCGGGCTCAAGGTCGCCGGCGCCCGCCGAGCGCTCGGCCAGCGTTGCCGCGCTGCTCCCCAGTTGTGCCGGCAGGAACGTTCCTGCGTCACGGCCGAGGAACGACCCCCATCCGCTCGCTCCGCCCTCGCCCATGGCCAGAACGGTCGCCCGGAGCTCGTCGGTCTGCATCGACGCGTCAACGTCGTGCGTGTTGGCTATGGCCACCGCGTAGTCGTTGACCGAAACGGTGCCTGCGGCCACGAGCCCTCGCGCGTCGGACTGCTGGATGATCTCTGCGGCAGCGCGAGCGCGTCCCGCGGCGTCGTACATCGAGAGGAGCGACAGGCTCCGGGAGGGGATCGAGAGCGGAGCGGGCTTGGGGAGCCCGGGGAAGTCAGGGTCCTTCGGGGCGTGCCGTGCGGCATCAACGGCGGCCGAAGCGCAGCGCGCTACCGCTTCGTTGTCCAGCCGGTTGGTGCTTGCCACGCCGGTGCGTGTCCCGAGAACGGCACGGATCGACAGCTGCGAGTCGGTCTCGGTCACGTTCTGGTGGATGCGGTTGCCGGCGAAGCGCGTGAGCGCCGAGATGCTCGAGATGACCACCGCCTCGGCGCTGTCGGCCCGGGTCATGTGCGCGGCGCGATTGGCGATGGTGCGTATCTCCTCGAGCGAGCGTCTCATCGGGCCACCCCCACGCGGACGTTCCTGAATCTTGCGGGAGCCGCTCCGTGCGCCACATGCGCCACCTGCATCGGCTCGCCTTTGCCGCAGTTGGGGATCCCCCACACCTGCCAGTGGTCGCGGTTGCAGACCGCGTCACACGAGCCCCAGAACTCCGGGGTGATCCCTGTGTAGTTGGGGTTCTTCACCATACGGCCGAGTGTGCCGTTCTTGATCTCCCAGCCGATCTCGCACCCGAACTGGAAGTTCAGGCGGCGGTCATCGATCGACCAGGAGTTGTTCGTCTCGAAGTAGAAGCCGTCGTCTGTGTCAGCGATCAGGTCGTCGAGCGCCCATTCGCCCGGCTCCAGGCTTACGGTGGTCATCCGGATCAGCGGTTGACGCTGCCATCCGTCGGCACGCATGCACCCGTTCGAGGTGCGGTCGATCGCCAGAGCCGACTCTCGCGACGTCTGGAATCCGGTGAGCACCCCGTTGGTGATCAGGTGATCCCGCTGTGCTGGCACGCCCTCGTCGTCGTACCCGAACGAACCTATCGACCCGGGAATCGTGGCGTCAGAGGTCACGGTCACCTGCTCCGAGCCGTAGCGGAGCGTGCCGAGATCGGGGATGCCCACCCACGACGTGCCCGCGAAGGCCGCCTCATCGCCGAGGATGCGGTCGAGCTCCGTGGGATGCCCGATCGACTCGTGGATCTGGAGCGCCACCTGTGAAGCGTCGATGATCAGCGTCGTCTCCCGCGCCGGACATGGGGCCGCGCTCAGGAGGGCGGTCGCCTCCTCGGCTACGCGTGGGGCGTGACCCGGCAGGTCGAGCGCCAGGATAGCCTCCCATCCACCCTGCACGGCCTGTCCGCCGAGGTTGTTGGGATACGAGCGCGGGAGCATCTCTCCGTCGCCGATCGCGAACGCTGTGAGCCCGGCCTGCGACTCCACGTAGGATTGCTCGATCAGCGACCCCTCAGTGGAGCCGAATACCTTACGCACCGCGAGGAAGTTCATGCTCGTGCTGGTCACACGCACTGCGGCCTCGGCGCGGAGGACATCGTCCGCCAACAGCAGCAGCGCGAGTTTGTCGTCGAGCGACACGGTGAAGGGGTCGGTCACGCACGGTCCGGTCCAGGTGTCGGTGTACGCGTCCACCGGCGCCAGGGCCACCGGGCGCCGGGCAGTCGTGGCCGCCGCCTGCGCGAGCGCCACGGCCTCGCGTGCCGCTGAGGTGACGCCGTTGGTGGAAAGGTCCGAGGTCGCAGCGAATCCCCAGGCGCCGTCCGCGATCGCCCGAATGCCGATGCCGAGCGATTCGCCCGACTCGACGCCGTCCACCCGGCCGGTGCGCACGGAGAGTCGTTCGTGGCGCGTCTCAACCACTCGAGCGTCCGCATACGTGGCGCCGGCCGCGTTGGCAGCTTCGAGGGCTGTTGCGATCAGATCCTTCATGCGTCCTCCGAGCCCTGTCGTCAGCGGCACAGCGGCGAGGACGCTACCGGACGGCCTCCGCCGGGTCCGATACCGCGCCGGTGACCGGCGAGGTTCGGTACTCCCAATCATACCGCCGTGCGCCCGCGTAGTCTTTGCGATCGGCAAGCCGCGAGAGCTTGACGAAATCGCCGGTACGGGGCGCGTGGATGAAGTAGCCCGCACCCACGTACATACCCACGTGGTAGACCGGCGAGCCGAAGAAGACCGCGTCGCCGGGCTGGAGCGCCGACGGCGCTACCTTCTCGCCAAGCTGGAACTGCGAGCCGGAGTAGTGCGGGAGGTTCACGCCATGCTGCCGCATCACGTAGAGGAGCAGTCCGGAGCAGTCGAAGCCACGAGGGGATTCACCGCCCCAGAGGTAGGGCACCCCGTGATACGCGAGCGCGGTCTCCACCGGCGACCCCGGCTCGACGACGATACCGGCCTTGTTCGCTCCGGACAACACGTCCCGCAACAACTCGGCCTCGGCCATCTGGCGCACTTCCGCCAGGTCGTCGAGCAGCTCGAGCAGTTCGGTCTGCGTGCTGGCAAGCAGGGCCTCTCGTTCCTGGATGCGCAGCATGACCTCGATCTGACGGGCCTGCATCTCGAACTCGAGTGAGCGGGCGCGCAGTTCGTCCTCCTCGGCCGCGTGCTGGGCCACTGCGATCATGTCGCGCTGGGCGGCGAGCGCCGCCACTATCGAGGCGTCGTTCTCGCCCATCGCGCGGAGGAATCGGATGCGCGCCATGAAGTCGGAGATCGACTTGGAGCCGAGCAGCACGTCGAGAGTAGACAGCTCGCCGCCGCGGTAGATGTCGCGTGCGCGGTCGGAGAGCGTGTCCTGTTGCAGCTCGTATGCGAGCTCGGCGTTGGCAAGATCGGCCCTGGTGGTCTCGAGCCGCTTAGTGGTGGCCTCGAGATCGAGCATCGCCTTGTTGTACGCCTCAGCCGCGATGGCCAGCTCGCGGTCGAGTTCGTCGAGCTGCGCCTCAAGCTCGTCGAGTTCGGCCTGCTTTGCCGCGAGTCGTGCGCGGAACTCGGCGGTCATCTGGTCGGTGGGCTCGGGTATGGGGCTGCCAGTGGTCGGTACTGATGGTGCGGCGGGCGGGTCGGGGGCCGGGGTGGTGGTGGTCGAGGCAGAGGGAGCCGCGAAGGCCGGGGATGCGAGGAGTGCGGCAACCGCGATGAGGATGACCCCACCGCGTACCATACGTCGTGCCGAGCGAGCGCGCATCGCATCCTTTCCGTCGCAGCGATGGTAGCGTAACAACCTTACCCACATCTTGCGAAAACCTTGCCGAGTCAGAGCGTCAACACGTCAGCTGGTCTCCCGGTTCAGCGCCTCATCGACGAGTGCCCGCTTGGTTCCCCGGGAGGCTCCGCGCATTCACCATGAGACCGCGATATCGCTGTGGGTCGAACCTCCACAGCCCGAGGCGCCCAGATAGTCGGTGCTGCAGTCGCCCGACGCCCACCCGACACTGCCGTTGGCATCTCTCGTGTGACTGATGTTCGCTCTGATCTCGTTGAGTTCGGTCGCTGCGTACGCAGGGTCGTCACTCTGGTAGCCGAGAAGTCGTGGGCGTTTCCATCCGTGCGGCACCTTGATGTGACACGAGATGCACGGGTTGGTGGAGCCGCCGTGTCTTGAGACCCGCCCATGAGCAGAGTTGCTGACAACACCGCCGGCCCCGTATAGATTGTGGCACTTCTGACAGATGGGGGTGCCGTTCATCCCATCTGGGTCGTCCTTGCTCACGACGAGGTATGACGTCTTCCAGTCGGTCGGGTATGCGGGATCCAGCAGCCACTGGACCGTGCTTCCGTGCGGCCCCTTGGCGTTGCCGCTCTCGTTGGTGTGACAGCTCGTGCACGTGAGCATCGTGTTCTGATCGTAGGAGGCCTGGAAGACCCCGATGCTCGGGAACTCCCATGTGTCGGTGTAGGTGTTCGCATCGGAGGCGACGTACGTGAACGCCTCCTGCGCACCTACGCTCTGGCCGAGCACGTTGTGCACGCTGAAGTTGCTGGGGTTGAACTCGCGAGCGGTGTCACCCTGTCCCGCCGGTTGCGTGGTGTTGCCGCTGTGGCACTTCAAGCACAGATGCGCTTCCATATCCGTCGATGCACCTGTGAGACGGACATCGGTGTATGTGGCGGGCGCCGTCCAGTTGTAGGTACCGGGGTTGGATGTGCCGTCCCGCAGGGGGTCGGAGTAATCGGGTACCACGCCCCATGCGCCATAGATCGCACTGCCGGGAGCGCTCGTGTCGAGCATATCCTGGGTGGCGGTCCCACCCACCCGCTTGGCTGCATGCGGGTCGTGGCAGTCCACGCACTCGCTGTGCCGGTTCGTTCCCCCGAGGTCCGCCGCCAGCTCCGTGTCGCTGTGACGGCCCGAGTAGTCGGACATGACGTGCGTGTTGTTCGAGCCGCTCGCCGGGTTCGCTGGCGTATACACGTCGGCCGCGCCGGGTGCCTGTGGATAGGCGCTGCCGTTCCCATGGCACTGGTAGCAGAGGCTCTCCTCGGCGCTCAGCTCAGCCGCGGTGGCCGAGTCGTTCTCACGCGTGCCACTGTTGGGCGTCCATACGCCGACCTTCTCCGCGCCAGTGGGGGCGCTCCACGCTACGAGCCGCTCATAGTCCGAGCCGTGCGGATCGTGACAGTTCTTGCAGAGCGCCGGCTGGCCGCCCGTCGCTGGCGTGTAGTGGTTGGTCTCGCCAACGCCGAGGCTGCCGAAACCGCTCTTGTCCCACCCGGGGAAGTACGGCGCCGCGCTCTGGTCGCTGAAGCCGATCCTGTACGGGACGAGCGTGTCGGCTGCGATCGTGGCCGAGGGCGGGGTGGTGGTGTGGCATCCGAGGCAGAACGCGGTCATGTCGGCCGGCGTCGCCTTCGTGTTCGACGGTGTGCTCACGCGAGCGACGTTCCAGGCGGCCGTGCCGCCTTCGGTCACGTTGTGCACGTTGTGGCAGCTCGCGCACGTAAGCGACCGGCCTGTGGCCGACGAGCTCACTGGGTGGGTGGACGCCCGGCCGAACTCGGCCTCCACGTCGCGGTCGTTCCAGGAGAACGGTGCCGCGTAACTCGCTGCGACCTTGTTCTCGCTCGAACTGCTGCTGTGGCATGCGAAGCAGAGCTCGGCCTCGGCATAGGTGCCGCTCGGGCTGGTGGCCGTGTCGTCGCCGCGGTACGCGATGAGCTTGTCTGCCGCCGAAGCGTGCTTGGCGTGGCACGCAAGGCACTGCACCTGCGGGTACTCGCTTGCGTTCGTGCGCCCGTGGTCGTTGCTGTAGACGACCGACGGGCCGTGCGCTGCCGCGTCATATCCGGCGGAGTTGTGGTCGCCCCCGGTACCCGCGTAGTCGTCGACATCACCGACGTAGCCGATGGGTGTCGCGTCCGCACCGTGACATGCGAGGCAGAACGCGGCGTTCTCGGCCGTGTCGGTGTTGAGGCTGTAGTAGGTGTAGAGCGGTCCGCCGGCATCCTCGCCTGTCTGCACGCGGATCATCTTCCGGTAGCTGCTGGCCGCCACGTAGTTGCCGGAGTTGTCGTAGTAGTACGGCGAACGATGTGCGCTGTGGCACGCGTCGCACTCGGTCCGGTCGGTCTCCATCTTCGTGCTGCGGTGCACCGATGCGGGCTGCGTTTGGCCGTCGTAGTCGCCGAACTCGGCCTGGACGTTGAGCGAGCTCTTGGCGCCCACGGCATCCGCCGAAGACGTTGCGCCGTGGCATGAGTAGCAGAGGTCGACGTAGGTGTAGTCCCAGTCGGCCGGATATGCACCGTGCACCTCGTGGCAGCGCGTGCAGCTCACGGTGGCGGAACTGAGGCGGTAGCCGTGGAGGTTGGGCGCCATCGACTTGGACACGAGTGACAGGTTCGTGCCGTCGCTGGCCCTGACGGCGTAGAACCACACGTACGACTGCGCGATCTCGTCGGCGTGGGCGCTCACTGTGGCACTCGTTCCGGGGACCGAGGACGCCACTGCGGTGGCGCTTCCGATGTTCGTGGCCGTGACCGGCTGCTGGAGGCGGTACACGGTATAGGTGACCGGGTCGCCGTCGGCGTCGGTGGAGGCGTTCCACTCCACGGTGACCGATCCGGCGCCGTCCACATAGACGTCGGCGAGCAGAGGGGTGGTGGGGGCAGCGGCGAATGCGGTGGCGGGCAGCGCCAGGACGAGGAGTGTGGCAAGCGCGGCCAGGTGGTACCTGGCGTCGATGGATGAGTGATGATGTGCGCTGCTCATCTCCAAAGCCCCCTCACGTTGCAGCCTAGAGCTGTATCGATTGCACGAACTCAAGCGAGTCCGCCCAGTGCTGAACGGATGTCAGGTACCACCGACCGTCAACGAACCTCATCGGGATCGGGATGGTGTGTTCCGAGGTCAGTCCGGCATCTTCCCAGGTGACCACCGCATAGGCCATGTAGATGGTCGCCTCACCTGCGGTGAAGACGTTCACGGTGCCGGAGGGGGCGCTCGTCACGATGGCGGGGTACCGTTCGGCGAGATAGGTGACGAACTCCGATTGAGAGCCCTCATCGCTCGCCACGCGATCCCCGAGTGCGTCCGCATCGCCTGCGCCAAGGGCTGCGACGATCTCGCCTGCGATCGCCTGCAGCGAGGACGGGTCCGCCTCCACGACGGCGCGCGTCTCCTCGAGGTAGCGCTGGAACTCGTCATCGGCGCCGTTGTCGGACTCGTCATCGGTATCGCCCGTATCGCCGCTGTCAGGCGCGGACGGTGTGTCGCTCACCGCCAGCGCACGGCGACGGGCGGGGGCCCTCACGGGTGTGGCAGCCAGTGGCGACTCGACGGCAGCGGCCTCGTCATCCTCGGCGTCGGGCTGTTCTGCCGGGTCCGTCGCGCCGTGTTCTAGTGGCGATTCCACAGCGCTCGGTGGGGATCCGGGCTCGGTTTCGGGGTCATTCGAGTTGAAGGCGATCAGAGCGCCTGCGAGCGCGAGCGCTATCACCAGTGCTGCAGCAGCCGACCATCTTCCGCGCGAGTCCACCCTGTCACCCCCAAGGTATGACGCTCCTTATCAGAGTATCGTCTTGCGGCCATGGTCGCATTACCCCTTTATGGTATCTCTCCAGAGTCGAACATCGGGGCCGAACAGCCGCAACTCCGGTGTCCGGATGATTTGCACGGCCCACCGACGCATGCTATAGTGACCGTCCACTGCGGGGTGGAGCAGCTGGTAGCTCGTCGGGCTCATAACCCGAAGGTCACAGGTTCGAATCCTGTCCCCGCGACCAACAAAGACGCAGGTCCTGGGCTTACAGAGCCCGGGGCCTGTTGCTTTTCAGGAGCGTTTGCCAGCAGAATCCTCGGGTCTGTTGTGTCAACGCATTGTCGATCTACGTAGCGTCAGGCGATCCCGAAGGGTAGCTCGCGGGCGAGTGGCTGTGGGCATACGCGGGAGGACCGGGGATTGTGGACGGGTGATGTCGTGCGTGGAGGCATGGAGAGAGCGGCTAACTGTCCGCTTCCCGTGCCTCCCACTCCCCACACCACGAACCCGCCGCCAGCGCGAGACGGTGCTCCGGCTTGATCGTGAACTCCCGCAAAGCCTGCGCAGCCCTCAACTCTATGTATAGCCGCTGCAGCCACACCGACGCCGCATCACGATGACACCCGACGAACCCACCCGCCTCCACCCAATACCGGCACGTATCGCACCGCTGCAACTCGACCACTCCTCACGTGTCAACGATCACGACCGGATGCTTCGATAGCATACGCCGTGTGACTGACAGGCGGATGCGTGAAGCATGGGCCCTCCGGCATCTGCGGTGCACAGAGGGCCTATCCGGTACCCGGTCGGGTTCAGCCATGCTTGCCCGTGCTCGCGGCGCCGGGCATCTGATGTCTCTGAAGGCCCGGATGCCCCGGAATCACAGCGGTCTACGGCAGCAGGTTCCGGCAGTCCGCGAGCACCGTGTCGCTGATCACGGCAGTGCCGCCGAGGACCCAGACCTCGCGGCGCACCGCGAGGCGGTCATCGAGGTAGTCTGCCGCGGCGGCATGAAGGCTGTCCTTCGTCGTGAGGAGCAGGACACCGCGTTCGTAGCCGCACGCTGCGCCTCCTGCAAGGGCGTCCGGGAAGTTGTCGCCTACCGCAAGTCCTACGAACTCGCCGTTAGAGAGGTCAGCGTCCCATGCCCATTTCGCGACCGCTGCAGCTGTCTCGTAGCGGTTCGCGCCTTGGGCGCGCCAGGTCTGATCAGCGGGTATCTCGGCCTTGATGGCGTCGTATACGGCAGCCGATACTGCGGATGTCCCGCCAGCGACGAGCGCGTACTCATAGCCGTAGCTGCGAAGGGCCCCTAGCGTTGCAGATGGAAGGCTGTTCGTCTGTGTGAGGAGTACGGGCCCCGCGAACTGAGCGGCGAGCGGTGCGAGCGCCAATGCGTCAGGGAAATCGTCACCCCGGGCCACGTAGCACGATTCCGTGTAGCCCATGCCGGCCAGGTGATCGGCCACTGCGCGAGAAGTAGCGTACCGGTCTGCACCAGATATGCGGGTCACGTCGATTCCCATCGCCTCCAGTGCAGTCACGACGGTCTGGGAGATCACGCCTGTACCGCCTACGATGATCGCCTCGCGCGTCTCCATCGCGATCAGCTTCGCGCGGACCGAGGCTGGAAGGCTGCTCGTGTCGGACAGGAGCACCGGAGCCTTGTACGCGCCAGCCAGTCCGGCGGCGCAGAGAGCATCAGGGAAGTCGCGGCCGGTGGCGATGATCGCCACCGGGGACTCGGCGAACCGGTCCTGTACCGCGGCACACGAGGTGGAGTAGCGATCGCTGCCGGCAAGGCGACCCACGGTCGTACCGTACTCGTAGCTGCCCATGTCAACGCGCGCCACCCCGTTGCCATCCCCGTCCTTGGGCCTGGCGAGCATCTCCCAGTCCGTGGTGAGGGTCGATGCCGGGTTGCCGGCGTCGATGCAGGGTGACGCCGCCCAGAGTCGCAGCGCCCATGTCGAGGCCATGAACAAGGGGTCCTGGCCGATGATGTTCCCGGTTCCTGCCTGTGCGTGGTCCAGACAGGAGTAGGTCACGGTGACGTTGCAGCTGGTCCCGGGGTTAGTGATGCCGTCGACCCCGTTGAAGTGGAAGATGCATGAGTCCACGGATGTTGGTTGATCCGCATCAGCATCGTAGATGTCGAGGCCTCCGGGGGTGACCCCCGCGTTGGCCGTGTTGCCGTAGAAGCTGCTGCCCTCCACCACGGCGGCAGCGTTGTACAGCCGCATGCCTCCACCGTAGCTGCCCGAGATGTTGTTCTCGAAGCGGCAGTTCCGAACGATCGTCTGCACGTACGTCTCCCAGCCCCAGACAGCTCCACCGTGCACGCCCGAGGTGTTGCCATCGAAGAGAGTCTCGCTGATCTTCACGATGCCCGTGTTCTCCTGGACAGTGATGGCCCCTCCGTTGCCGCTCGGGGCGTCGTTATCCTCGAAGGTGCAACGCTCGATCCGCCCTTCTCCTTCATGGAAGTACACCGCGCCACCTCCGCCGAGCGGCGCCGCGCCCGAGGCGGCGTTGTTCTTGAAGGAGCAGCGGAAGATGTATGGGTCGCTGTGGTCGGCGTATATCGCACCACCTTGCTCGACCGCTTCGTTACCGATGAACACGTTGTGCGCGATCACTGGCGCACAGGTTGATGAGTTGGCGTACATGTAGATCGCGCCACCGTAGAAGCTCACGCTATTGTCGATGAAGTCGTTGCGTTGGATCACTGGTGCACCGTCCGTGATCAGGATGGCTCCACCACTGGACCCGCCGCCGCCGTGGATCTCAAGACCCTCGATGAGCGTCTCATCGCTGCAGTTCAACATGTTGAAGATCGGCCCGCTGGGTCCGCCCGCACCCCACACCACGGTGCGCCCCAGTCCGGCGCCGATGAGTCTGACGCCACTGGGGATCTGTATGGTGTCCGGTGGGTAGTACGTACCGGGTGCGATCCGCACGGTGTCGCCGGCGATAGCCTGCGCAACACCGAATTCGATCGTCTTGTAGGGCCTGGCAATCGTTCCATCGCCCGTGATGTCGCTGCCGGCGGCGACGTTCACACGGATGGTCTTCGGGGGAGGCGGTGTGGCCGCCGCCACGCCGGGGAAGAGCGGAACGAACATGCAGGTAAGGACGGTGCAGAGCCCGATGCGGGCAACCGCGACGAGCGTACGAGATCTCATGATGAACCCCCCGTCACGAGAGGGCAGGCTTGGAGGTGACATCCCCTGACGCACCTGTCCCGCCTGCGCGAAGGACATGACTATGTACCCGCGGCGGCGCTGCAGGGAACCGGCGGTGATTGAAACGCCGCGCAGGGTATGTCCCATTGTGTGACTTGCGTCACAGCATGCGTCTGTGGGTGAGGGGGCTGTCATGGTTGGTCGTGTGTACAGATCACGACTTGTCCGGGTGTTCACGGTGGCCGCGTGCCTGATGCTGGTGATGCCTGCCGTCGGCTTCTCGGCGCCTCCGCTGGCGGCGCAGACGACGATCATGACCTACTGGGTCGACGCCGTGGAGGGTGACGACGGCAATCCTGGTACCGAGGCCGACCCGTTCAAGACGATCACCCACGCTCTCGCGGTTTCCACGGGGCCCGACACGATCATGGTCGAACCCGGGATGTATGACTCGGCGAACCTTGAGGTCTTCCCGCTCCTGAACTACGGTCAGACGCTCATCGGCACCGCGGGCGCCGAGTCGACCGTGATCCAAGGTGATGGCTCCGACCAGGTCATGGCGTGTCAGGGCTTCTCCGACGGCGACGCGATCGAGGGGTTCACGTTCACCAACAGCGGAACCATCTCGAAGTCGGCTGTGGGGATCTACCTGAACAACGCCACGAGTGCTGGCTGGCCGAGGATCAAGGACAACGTCTTCGCCGGGAACGCATCATCCGCACCGACGGGTGGAGCGCTTAGCATGGTCGCCAATCCACCATTGGCGACCGCTCCTGCCGTTGTATCGAATGAGTTCCTGCTCAACAGTGCCGCCGAGGGCGGTGCCATCAGGATCAGTGGCAGCGTGTCGGCCACCATCAGAGACAACGTTTTCCAGGGCAACTCCGCCTCAGGAGTAGGCGGTGCGATCCAGCTCGCTCCGGTGGACTCGGGCATCATCATCTACGGCAACACGTTCGCCGACAACGCGGCAGGTTCGAGTGGCGGTGCGATCAGGGTGAGCAGCACCGGCGGCCAGATGGTCACCATCAATCGCAACTCGTTCATCGAGAACGCTGCGGGCGGCAGTGGTGGGGCGATGTGGTTGTTCGGCGCCTCGGTCTCGATGGAGGTCAACGATGCGGCGGGTAATGACGCGAACGGTGGGAGCGGCGGATTCGCCTACCTGGAGAACTGCACCGCTGAGGCCCGGAACAACGTCATCGGTGGGCACAGTGCCACCGGTGAGGGGGCTGCGTGGTACCTCACCAGTGCTTCGTTGAGCGAGACGAATGACACGGTCGTGCAGTGCACGGGCACAGATAGCGCTGCATACTGGCAGGGTCCTGGGCAACTGGATGTCTACAACTCCATCTACTGGAATCCCGCGCTCGATGCCGATATAGAGAACGCGCAGATCATCGAGTACTCCTGTCTGTACGACTCGGCGCCAGGCACCCATGGGAACGGCATCGGGAGCGGCGTGATCCACGACGATCCGCACTTCATCGACCTGGCCGGACATGACGCGCGCTTGGCGATGGGCTCCCCCTGCATCGACACTGCGAACACCGCTGTCGCTCCGGCGGGGGACTATTACGGCACACTTCGCCCTCAGGACGGCGACGGTGATGGCTCCTCGATCGCCGACATGGGCTTCTTCGAGAAGCCTCCGCTCGTCCTCACCCCTCTTGAGGGTGAGGATCGCTATGCCACGGCCGTGGAGATCGCGGAGGCGACGTTCGAGACGGCCGAGTACGCAGTGGTCGCGAGCGGGGAGAACTTCCCCGACGCTCTGTCGGCGGCAGGGCTTGCGGGAGCGTACGAGTGTCCGCTCGTCCTCACCCGGTCAGCGGCGCTGCCGGGCGTGACCGCGGCCTTCCTTGCCTCGCGAGGGGTCGAGACGGTGTTCATCATCGGGGGCCCCGCGGCAGTGAGCCAGGCGGTGTTCGACGCACTGGACGGCGACTACAACGTGACCCTGATATCCGGTAGCGACCGGTATGCGACGGCCGCGAAGGTCGCGCGGGCGATCGCTGACCATCAGGGGGCCGCGTTCGGGCAGGTGGCCTTCATCGCGCGTGGGGATTCGTTCCCGGACGCCCTGTCGCTTTCGCCGCTCGCTTTCTCTCAGGGTGTGCCGATCTTGCTCACGGCCACGAACACGCTGCCTGCGGCTACCGCCACCGCTCTGAATGACCTGGACATCCGTGGAGGTGTGGTAGCGGGTGGCCTCACAGCCGTGTCCGCCGGCACGAAGGCCTCGATCGATGCGATCGTGATCGGCAACGGTGGAGCGGAGCTCTCGCGGTGGTCTGGCAGCGACCGATACGACACCGCCGCGCAGATCGCTAACAAGGCGATCCAGGGAGGGCTCGCGTCCTGGAGTCATGTGGGTGTGGCAACGGGTGAGAACTATCCCGATGCGCTTGCCGGTGGCGCGCGGATCGGCATGGGCGGCGGAGTCGTGCTGCTCACGGCCAGCGACTCCCTGCCGGTAGTGACGAAGGGCGCTCTTGCCTCGAACAGGGCGAAGGTGCTGTACCTCGATGTGTTCGGCGGGCCGTCCGCCGTCAGTGCGGGCGTGCGGACAGCGCTTGAGACGGCTCTCGGCTGGTAGTGGCGGCGCGTGCCTCACATTCAAGGACCGGGTGCCCGACCGGGTGCCCGGTCCGCACGCTCACCCGACCAGCGAGGTCAGGTACAGCACGTACGCGGCGACCAGGAGGAAGCCCTCCAGGCGGCTGAGCACCCACCCGCGGGCCATCATCGGCAGTATGAACAGCGCCGTGCCGAGGAACATGCCGAGATCGAGCGGTCGGAGACCCTCCACCACGATGGGCCTGATGAGGGCGGTGAGCCCCAGGATCCCCAGGATGTTGATGGTGCTCGAGCCGATCACGTTGCCGAACGCGACGTCTGCCTGCCGCTTGCGCGCTGCTGTCACCGACGTGGCGAGCTCGGGAAGGCTCGTTCCGATCGCGATCACGGTGAGCGCTATCACCGCCTGGCTCACGCCGAGCGCTCCGGCGATCGATACTGCGCCTTCTACGAGCACGTTGGCGCCCACCACCAGGATCGCCACGCCGCCAGCGATGAGAGCGAGGCTCAGGAAGGGTGTGCGCAGCCGCTCGATGGCGGAGTCGAACTGACTCGATACCGCGGGCTTGTCGCCTTCGCTCGCGCCGCGGTATGCGAACACGGTGTACGCGACCGCGCCAGCCATCAGCAGTGCTCCATCGATCCGGCCGAGGAGTCCGTCGAGCAAGAGCACGAACAGCGTCGCCGTAGCGGCGATCATGAGCGGGATCTCGCGGCGCACGAGTCGGGCCTCGACCTTCATGGGACGTACGAGCGCAGCCACGCCGAGGACGAGCGCGATGTTGCTGATATTGGAGCCGATGACGTTGCCGAGCGCGATCCCGCTGTTGCCCGACACGGCGCCCTTCATGCTCACGGCAAGCTCAGGGGCGCCGGTGGCGAACGCGACCACGGTGAGGCCCACCACGAGCGGCGCGATACCGAGCCGGAGCGCCAGGGCGCTCGCGCCCCGCACTAGCGCCTCGGCGCCGATGGCCAGCAGTATGAGTCCCGCTGTGAGAAGAGCGACGTCGGCAAGCATGTCATGCAGTATCGCATCTCGCGGCGTCGCGGGTCCCGTGGCTCACCCCGCGGAGGGCTCGTCCCGCAGCAGTGATCCGGTTCCGCACGAGCGATCGAGCACGCCGACGGCCCTGATGTCGGAGAAGGCATCTGTGGGCGTGTCCGCCAACAGCGTTGCGAGTCCGCCCTCGCGGGTCATCCGGACTGCGATGGGCACATCGGCATCACGGGTGTGACGCTGGATGGTGAGCGCTGCCGCAACGGAGTGCACGTCGTCGTCGGGGCACACATACACTGCGTCCACGTCGAGCGCCCCGTCCTCACCGTAGAGGAAGGCCCCACGCTCGAACTCGGGTGCGTTCTTCGGCATCGTGAGCGGTACGATATCGCACACCTCGTCGATCCGGGGCACCCTGACCCGCAGCAGGTCGGCTTTGGCGGCTGCGTTCTGGTCGATCATCGTCACGCGTGGCCTCAGGCCGTCCGTCCCACCGCTTGCGAGCCAGTGCTCCGCCGCCATGCTCACAAGGCTTCTGCCGAGTTTGCCGATGCCGACCACCACGATGTGCAGCCGGCGGTCCGCGGTCCGGGGTACGAGGGGTACGGCATCGAGCATCGCCCGCGCGCCGCTTTCGGGGACGCTGAAGAAGCGGAGTCGCACGCGGCCGTCCCGGTCGCCAGACGTGCGCTCGCGGAGAAGCATGCAGAGCTCGGTGTCGTCGATGTGCGCGATCACGGTCACGGGCGGTCCCACCGGCGCGCTTGCGGCGAGTTCTCGGACGCGGACGGTGATCTCCGCGTTGTCTCCGTCCTCGGGGCATACCGCGATCACGTACCTGGCGCGATCGGCCCGCGCCTTGCGGAGCGTTGCCGGGTCGGTCGCGTCGCCCACGATCACAACGGCTCCCGCCGCTCGCACCCGGTCGAGCAACGGAGCGTCGGGGTCCCGCTCCACCACCGCGACACGGTAGCCCTCGCGACGGAGGTCCTCGGCGATATGCAGTCCGCGCTCGCCGAGTCCGCAGACGACCGCATGCCCCTTGGCTCTGCGGATGCGAAGCCGCGCCATCCGCTCCCCGAAGACGGCGAGGACCGCGGCAGCGGCTCCGTAGACCGCGGCGATCACGGCGAGGAAGCGGGCGATGTCCAGCGAGAGCGGCACGGGCGCCTCGGCCGAACCCGATTCGAGCGTGAACAGCTGGAGCGACCGGTATATGGCGTCCCAGATGGATGTGCCGGTGACGCCGTGATCCGCATACCACTGCCTGAAACCGATGATGCCGAGGATGAACGCGGCACCTGCCAGCCCTGCGAGGACGTACCAGTGCACCTCGCTCCACCACTCGGCCAGTCTCGTGCGCCGGCGGTGTATCGGATCGGCCACGGGGTTCCTCCTCTGCGTGGCGAGCAGGGTCGTCTAACGGACCTCGGACTCGCGCACGTACGCCTCGATCTGCTCGGCCATGCGTGTGCTCAGCGGGTAGGCGAGGGCTTCTGTGGGCGTGAGCCATGCCACATCGTCATGCTCACTGCTCAGTGTCATCTCGCCGCCTACGAGGTCGCAGATGAAGGTCACGCCGGTGACCCAGAAGGGCTCCTTGGTGAAGTGCCAGGTGAGGATCGGACGGCCCACCGACACGGTGAGCCCCGTCTCCTCGACCACCTCGCGTGCGAGGGCCTCGGGCAACTGCTCGCCGTAGTCCATCTTGCCACCGGGAAGCTCCCAGAGGCCGGGGTCGTGGCCGCTGGTGGCTGCGCGCTGCAGCAGCAGGATCTTCCCCCCGCCACCTCGTACGATGGCCTTGCCTGCCACGCCCAGTGGACGATCCATGGAGCGCCTCCCTCGGTCCCCCGCATGCCGCACACTCTCCGATTCTATACCTCTTCATCGTCGTTGGACGGGGGCAGCGTCCGGGCGATGCGGATGATGTCCGCCTCGCTGACTTCGATGTACTCGGGTGTCAGAGTGGAGTAGATGCTCGCCTCTTCGCCGTCGATGGTGCGCGCCCGGATCGGGTTGTGGAGCGTGCACAGGGTGTAGGTCTCCACGGCCTGGTCGAGCTGCGGCACCACGAGTTGCTCGACCACGGCCATCAGAAGCTCCCGGTCATCCACGCCGAGGTCGTGTTCCTCGACGAAGTCGTAGAGCATGTCGCCGTCGCCGAAACCGAACTTCTGGAGGAGGTCCTCGGCATAGAAGTCGATGACCGCCGAGGCATCCGATCCCTCATCAGGCACGCTCGACTCGATGTCCATCGGCTGAGATCCCTCGATCGCGAGCAAGTACGCGTTGCCGCCCCAGTCTCCCACGCCCAGCCACCTGCCATCCGGGCTGACCGCCAGACACTCGATGCAGCCTAGCGCGTAGTAGACGACCCGGCCTCGGCCGGTGGTCACGTCCCATGAGCGCACCGTCGTGTCCGAGCTCGCCGAGAGGACCGCGCGGCCGTCCGCGGTGAACGCGCACGCCCGGCACGACAGCGCATGTCCCGAGAGCGTCATCCGCTCTCGTCCCTCTGGCACGCTCCACAGCCGCACTGTGCCGTCCCAGCTTGCCGATGCGACCAGGTCGCCGTCGGGGGAGAAGGCGCAGTCGGCGACGATGTCGGTGTGCCCTGTGAGCAGCGCGACCTGCTCTCCGCTCGCCCGGTCCCAGACGCGCAGCGTGCGGTCCCTGCCGCCCGTGACGACCAGCCGGTCGTCGGGTGAGAAGCATCCGCACGTGACCGGACCCGTGTGGCCGTGGTACCGCATCGCCTCCTCGGCCTCGTGGAGGTCGAGGAGCACCGGGGTATGTTCCTGCGCGAGCAGCAGGTAGCGCGCGTCGTGTGAGAATGATGTGATCCCGGAGCCGGGCATACGTCCCACCACGGCCGCCGTGCCATCCTCCTGACGCAGCCACACGAGGGTCTCGTCGTCTGATGCCGAGGCGAACACCGGTCCGTTGGGGAGCGCGGCGCACGACTCCGGCGTCTTGGTGTGTTCCTCGAGCACCGCAGTGATGCGGCCCGACGGCGGGTCCCAGAGCCGCACCGTGTCGTCGCGCCCGCCGGTGACGGCCCACGCGCTGTCGCCGGAGAACGCCATCGAGACGACCCAGTCGCGGTGCCCGTTCCAGCCGCGAGGCGCGCCGCCGGCCGGGACGTCCCACAACTTCGCCGACTTGTCGTCGCTGGCGGTCGCGATGAACGAGCCGTCCGGCGCGAACACACAGGTGTTCACGGCGTCAGAGTGTCCCTCGAGCATCGCCAGGAGCGTTCCCGTGCGTGCGTCCCACACACCTACGCGCTCGTCATCGCTGACCGAGGCCACGAGGCGCCCGTCGGGGGAGAACGCGCAGCAGTTGACCGGGCCGCCATGCCCCTCCAGCAGGGCGCTCTCCACGCCGGTCGACGTGTCCCACAGCTGCAGCGTGTCGTCGAGTGCGGTCGAGGCCAACCGGTCGCCCTCGGGGGAGAATGATGCCGAGAGGACCGCATCTTCGTGCCCCTCAAGCACGGCGCCGGGCTTGCCGGTCGCGGCGTCCCAGAGGCGTAGCGACCCGTCGTCGCTTGCGGTGGCGACGACCCGGTCGTCCGGCGAGAAGCCGCACCAGTTCACGCAGTCGTCATGTCCGGCGAGGTCGGCGATCCGCGACTGCCGGTCGACGTCCCACAGGGTGGCGGTGTCGCCCGAGCCCGCCGAGACCGCGCGACGCCCGTCGCTCGACAGCTCGATGCGCCGCAGGCGCGACCCGCTGCTCGCAAGCAGCGCGATCGACCCGCCGTCGACGATGCTCCACACGCGCACAGTCCCGTCCTCGCTGGCCGAGGCGCACCGCTGGCCATCCCGGGAGAACGCGCAGTGCGTCACGGCAGCCGTGTGGCCGGTAAGCGTGTGCAGGACCTCTCCCGTGGCAGCGTCAAGGATGCAGAGCGCGAAGTCCGCGCGGGCGCACGCGATCACGTTCCTGGAGGTGCAGGCTGCAAGGACGCTCGTGTTCAGATCCGGCTCGGTGGTCACCCGGGCCCGTTCCAGCCCGGTGGCCGCGTCCCAGAGCCGCAGCGTGCGGTCGAAGCTCACCGAGGCCACGGTGGCGGCGTCGGCAGACACCACGCATGCGCGGACCTGCATCTCGTGCCCCACGAGCGACCTGCGCAGCGCCGACGACTCCCGCACCGGTGTGGTGAGCCGCAACCAGGACCGGTCGGCACGCATCACCCTGCGTTCGCGCTCGCGTGTCAGCAGCTCGCTCAGCGCGGTCGTACCGCGCGAGGTGTCATCCCACATGAGGCGGTTGTAGAGCTGCTGCCAGAGCAGCTCGGGGGAGCGGAACAAGCGGTGTGCTTCGCGTCCAAGCGCGTCCGCGAGAGGTTCCAGCACGAGCCGTTGCTCGCTCCTTGCGGTTCCAGCGGGCATGGGTCTCCCCGGCGTCGGAGGGCCATCCAACTCTTCAGTCGAGGTACTTGATGGACCCGTTCTTGCGCACCTCGATCACGTGCACCGCCATTCCCTGGCTGCGGAAGAGATCGAGCAGGTCCTTGAAGCCGACGTCCGTGAAGAGCCGCTCGCTGCCCGTGGTCACGGCGAACTCGAAGACCGCCGACTGCACCAGGATGACTCCGTTGACCACATCCACCACAAGGACCGCCCGGTCCTCCATGAGCGACATGATCGCCTTCACGACGGCCTCGGGCGAGACCTTGGATTTCTCTCCGGTGTCGTAGAGCCACTGGATCCAGCCGAACTCCTCGCCTGGCGCCTCGGCTTTGCGCCGCTTGTAGAGATCGAGCAGCTTGACCATCACATCGTCATCGGGCCAGTGCTGTTTCATGACGCCCCCTCGTGTATCACGGACCACCGATGCTCCCCCATGCATCGGTGTGTTCATACCCGTCCGTGGCGGACTGCGCGTGCGGGCTTTCCGCTGACCGGGCCTGCGTATAGGTCGGGGTGGACAGCGGAGACGGCACAAGCCGACAGACTGCCCCCGGTCACTCCTCGTCCGTTTCCACGAGACGCACGAACTCCCAGTAGGTCATGTCCCCCAAGGACAGCTTCCAGTGCATGAGGACCTCCACCTGCTGGTCACCCCCCGCCGCTGTCTCAGCGGAGATGCCGGTCTCATCCGCCTGAGCCCGCGTTATAGAGGCCCTGACGTATCTTCCGTCGTCCAGACGCACACCGATCCAGGGAGATTCCTCCGCGTTGGTCGTCACGGCTTCGTAGTCTTCGATCGTGCCGGTGGCCGTCTCCTCTCCACAGCCCCCGAGCGTCAGGCTCACGGCCATGAGCAGGATCGCCACCATCCAGGATCCGCGTTTGCACGGGCTCATCGCTCGGATCATGTCTTCCGTCCTCCTTCTCGGACAGAACCATCATTCCCAGACAGGAGGAGTCACGCTCGGAGCCGAGTGTATCCGGGCAGGATTCGGGCACAGGGTGACGGACTGTACACATATGCCCAAAGGGTACAGTCTGGGTATCGAGGGGGGCATATGGCACAAGCGAATAGAGTCTTCCGCGTCTTCATCTCATCGACTTTCGCCGACCTCAAGGCCGAGCGGGACGCCTTGCAGGAGCGCGTCTTTCCGAGGCTGCGCGATCACTGTGCGGCGAGCGGCTACTCGTTCCAGGCGATCGACCTCAGGTGGGGCATCGGCGACGAGGCGTCAGCCGGTCAGCGGACCATGCGCATCTGTCTGGACGAGATCGCCCGCTGCCAGGAGGTCACACCGCGACCCAACTTCCTCGTGCTCCTCGGCGACCGTTACGGATGGCGCCCCCTTCCGGAGGAGGTCCCGCGCGCCGAGTTCGAGGCGGTGCGAGCGGAGCTGGACCCGGAGGCGGCCGTCCTGGCAGATACCTGGTACAGGCTCGACACCAATGCGGCCCCAGCCGGCCAGGAGCTCGCCGGCGTCTACCGCCTCCAGCCACGCACCGACGAGACCGAGGCCGCCTGGAACGAGGCGCAGGCGGTTCTTGCGCCCGCTCTGCGCACGGCCGCCGGGGCTGCGCAGCTGGGGCCGGATGCCCTCGTGAAGTACACGACGTCCGCGACGGAGCAGGAGATCCTTGCCGGAGCGCTTGACGACGAGGTCGAAGCCAAGAGCGTGTTCGCGTTCCTGCGTACGATAAGCGGGCTGCCGGAGAGCGCAGCGGCGAAACGCTTCCGTGATCTCACGCTGGAAGGCGCCGTCGATACGGAAGCCGTCGATCTGCTCGCAGACCTCAAGGGGCGGTTGCGCTCTGGCATAGGCGAGAGCAACGTGAAGCGCTACTCGGCAGCATGGGATGGAGACGCCCCGTCGACCGGTCACATCGACCAGCTGTGCAATGACGTCTTCGGCTCCCTCACATCGGTCATCGACGCCGAGATCGAGCGGCTCGGCGGCAGCGAGACCACCTCGGCGGACGAGGCGGCCGCACATGAGCTCTTCCGCATCGAGCGAGGGTCGTCGTTCACGGGGCGCGATGAGTACCGGGCGGCGATCGCTCGTTATCTCGACTCGGGCGACGCCTCGCCGCTGTTGGTCTGGGGCTACGGCGGCTCGGGCAAGTCGGCCCTGCTCGCCCAGGCGATCGAGGACGCCCGTGGCGCGCATGCGGACGCCGTCGTCATCCATCGATTCATCGGGGCCACACCGGCGTCCGCCGACCTTCGGCTCCTGCTGCAGAGCCTCTTCATGGACATCGGCACGGCCTACGGTCTGGAAGGAGAGACGCCGAGCGACTTCAACGAGCTCGTCCATGCCTTCCGCGAACGGCTCGCGGCCGCGGGATCGACGCGACCGCTGCTCCTGTTCATCGACTCGCTCGACCAGCTCTCAACGGGCTACGGTGCGCACGGGTTCTCCTGGCTGCCCACCTCGCTCCCGGAGGGCGTGCGGCTCGTCACGTCGATCCGCGCGGAAGAGGCGGATGAGCGCTCTCCGCGCGAGCAGGCCGCTGGAGACCGTGCCGCCATGAGCGGTCCCCTCGGCACGCTCCAGCACATGCTGCCCGAGACCGCGCTGCTCGAGCTCGGCCCGATGAGCGTAGCCGAGGGGGAGAAGCTGCTCGACAGGTGGCTCGCCCTTGCCGAGCGTACGCTGACGGGCCCGCAGCGCGATGCGGTGATGTCGGCCTTCGGGAAGTGCCAGCGGCCGCTGCACCTGCGGCTCGCGTTCGCCACGGCCCGCAGGTGGAGCTCGTACGACGAGCCTGAAGGGATCCGCGACCGGGTGCGCGACATGGTGGCCGCGCTCTACGAGCGGCTCGAGCGCGAGCATGGCGCCACCCTTGTAGGCCGCACGCTGGCCTACCTTGCGGCTTCGCGCAACGCGATGGGCCTTGCCGAGGACGAGATCCTGAGCCTCTTCCCCGCCGAGCAGGACACGGGCGTTCTCGGCGAGTTCAATGAGCGCACGCGGCCGGAGCACCGGCCCGCCGACGGCTCGCTTCCGTCCCGGTTGCCGGTGGTCGTCTGGTCGCGGCTGTTCTTCGACCTGCAGCCCTATCTGGGCACGCGCTCGTCGGAGGGTGCGTCGCTGCTCGCCTTCTACCATCGCGAACTGGCCGAGGTGGCCACGAAGCGGTACCTCGAAGGGAATCGTGCCGCACGCCATGCCACGCTGGCCTCGATGTTCCGCACGATGGCCGATCCCGCAGGCGACGGCTCGTGGAGCGGTCGCGCGCGAGCGCTGAGCGAGCTTCCGTACCACCTCACCGGCGCCAGGGAGTGGCAGGCCGTCTACGAGGCGCTGACCGACTTCACGTTCCTGGAGGAGAAGGCCGCGCGCGTTGGCGTGATCGAGCGGCCGGAGAGCGCGGGAGGCACGCTCTACACGGGCGTCTATGCGTTGCTGGAAGACTACGAGACGGCGCTCGCGGCGTTTCCTGCTGAATGATCCGCAGTCCGAGGATGGGGGTTCTGGCGTGGACGATGTGAAGCCCTGCACCACCGAGTGGGCGAGCGCCCAGGTTGCCGAGTACGCGAAACGGCGGTCCGACTACGTGCTGTTCGGCGACACCCTCGCGCAGGTGCTGCAGCACGCCGCCGACCTGTACGCGCCGCTTGCCATCGTGCAGGTGCGCGCCAAGGGCATCCCCAGCTTCGCCGAGAAATGCCTGCGCAAGTGCAAGAAGTACCGCCAACCGGTGGACCAGCTCACCGACCTGTGCGGAGGGCGCATCATCGTGCACACGCAAGCGCAGGTGGAGCGGGTCTCGCGCTTCATCGAGGAGCACTTCGAGATCGATTGGGCCAACTCGGAGGACATCGGCAGACGCCTGAAGACGGCCGAGTTCGGTTACCGCTCGGTCCACTACATCGTCACGTTCAAGCGCGGCGTGTTCCCCACCAAAGACGTCCCCGTGAAGGTTCCCGCGCGGCTCTACGGCGGCAAGCGCGGCATGTCCAACCCGCGCGCCGAGATCCAGGTACGCACCCTCCTGCAGCATGCGTGGGCCGATGTGGGCCACGACCTGCTGTACAAGGGCGGCTTCGAGGCGCCCGAGGTGTGGCGGCGCGAGTACGCGCGACTGGCGGCGATGCTCGAGACCGCCGACGGCGCGATGTCGCGCGTCCACGCCGACATGCGGCGGTTCGTCTCCTCCTACAAGGCGTACATGACGCGCGAACAGATGGCCGAGGAGCTCGAACTGCTGCGGTTCGTCCGTGAGAACGATCCGGAGAACATGGGTCTTGCTCTCCGCCTCGCGGGAGTGGCGAACGCCGCCGAGTCGTGGGCGGATGCCATCGACGCGCTGTCTCCGTTCGAGCGTTCGGGCGAGTCGCCGGTTCTGCGCGAACTCGGCGTCGCGTACTGCGGCAAGGGGCGGGGCGCCCCCAAGGGTGCGACGTACCGGCGCGGTCAGGCGCTGCTCGAGAAGGCGGCCGGGGACCCGGACGCCGGCGCGTCGGCGTTGCTTGCTCTCGCGGAGTCGTGGCGCGGCGTGGACGACCGGAAGGCGAGAGAGGCCTTCGAGCGCGCCTTCGAGGCGCTGCCGGACGATCCTCACGCGCTCGCCGGGTACCTGGAGTACCAGATCGCCCTCGGCAACGACCTCGGCCCCACGTCGGCGGCGGCGCCGGCGATCGCCGCTGCGATCCGCACCTGCGAGTCGCGCGCGCTTGCCAGCGTGGATATCCCGGGTTCGTACTTTACGGCCGGGTTCCTGTATCTGCTGCAGGGCGATCCTTACGCCGCTCTCGATGCATACGCCAAGGGCGTCGAGCGCTCCGAGGCGGCACACCAGCCCTCGACGGCGCTGGGCATGCTCGAACGCATAGGCCCGGCCGCCGCACATCTCACGGGATACCCGTGGGCGGTGCGGTTGCTGCAGGTGGCCCTGGCCGCCCGCTTCCCCGACAAGGCGACGAGCGCCGTCGTACGTGGACTCGCCACAACAGGTGCGGCTCCGGTGGCCGAACCGGTCGTGATGGTGGCGGGCGGATGCGACCCCGCGCGCGCCGACGAGTTCGAGCGCTATCGCGACATGCTCGTGCGCGGCATGGCCGAGTTCTGCGGGACCGTCATCGGCGGCGGGACGCGCGAGGGCGTGAGCGGGTTCGTCGGCGAGGCGGCCGGGAGCAACCCGGCCATCCACGCGCTCAGCTACCTCCCTAAGCTCCTGCCGATCGATGCAACGCTCGATGAGCGCTACTCGGAAGTGCGTGCGATCGATGACGCGGGCTTCACGCCCATGGGACCGCTGCAGGCGTGGATCGATATCGTGGCTGCGGAGATCGATCCCGCGCGGGTGAGGCTCATCGGCATCAACGGCGGGCGGATCTCGGCCGCCGAGTACCGTATCGCGCTTGCCCTTGGCGCCACGGTGGCGCTAGTCACCGACAGCGGCCGCGAAGCCGCCAAGCTCGTGCCCGATACGCGGTGGGGCGACTCGGAGCGCTTGATCGACATGCCGGCCGATGCCGCCTCGATACGGGCCTATGTGGGGGGTACCTGCGTGCCGGTGCCCGAGGGCCTTCGGGAGGCGATCGCGCGCGAGATGCACGAGGTGTACCGCCGGGACAAGGAGCGCGAGCTCCGGCCCGACGAGCCGGCGTTGGCCTCCTGGGACGAGCTCATCCCCGAGTTCCGGCGTTCGAGCCTGCAGCACGCGGGCGACATCTTCGCCAAACTCGCTCTCATCGGCCTCGAGGCCGTGCCGGTTGCCGACCGGGAACCGGAGCTGTACGTGATCCCTGAGAAGCAGGTAGAGGTCCTCGCCGAGATCGAGCACGGCCGGTGGAACGTCGAGCGGCTCCTTGAGGGCTGGCGCTACGGGCCTATGAAGGACGTGAAGAAGCGGCTCTCGCCGTACCTCGTTCCGTGGTCGGATCTGTCCGATCCCATCCGCGAGTACGATCGCGCCTTCATCCGCGCGATACCGGAGACGCTTGCCAGGCAGGGCTACGAGGTCCGTAAGAGGGCGTGAGACGACACGTGGCAGGGGGCGCACCCGGTCTGCTTGATGAGCGAGCTGTGATAGCCGAGGTCCATGCGGCTCTCGGCAGGGAAGCGCATGTGCTGAACAGGCATGCAGGACTGCTCTGGCAGCAGCTGCATAACAGGCTGCAGTGGCGGCAGGGGCCGATGGCTTCGCTGCTTGAGATGGAGCGAGAACGCCGGAGCGCGCCCGGAGGAACGCCGTGGATCAGGACGCGGAATCCGTTCCGCGAGTCTGAGGCGCTGATCCGTACACTCGTGCGCTCGGATTCGCTCGGAGGCTGGCTGAACGGATGCGACGTCAGCCCTGATGGGAGGTGGGCCGTTGCCGCGGGCGACGACAACACGCTCACAGTATGGGATCTGTCCACCGGCGAGGAACTCCGTGCCCTTGCAGGTCACAGCGCTGGAGTAAGCGGCACAGGGGTCATGGCATGCACGATCAGCCCAGATGGTTCCCGGATCGCTACGGCCGCTCGCGATATGACGGTGAGGATCTGGGATGCGCTGACGGGCAAGGAGCTCCACACACTCTGCGGGCATACCAGCTGGGTGCATGGCTGCGCGTTCAGTCCGGATGGCGACAAGGTCGTTTCGGCGAGCGCGGATGGGACGCTCAAGATCTGGGACGCGGCCACCGGCGCGGAGCTCCGCACGCTCGAAGGCCATAGCTCAGGGGTCATGGCGTGCGCGTTCGGCCCCGATGGTGGGTGGGTCGTCTCGGCCAGCGTCTGGAGGCAGCCCCTGACGAGAGGGTCCCGGGCGAGGCAGGACTCTACACCTGACAACACACTGCGGATCTGGGATGTGGACACCGGGCGTGAGGTGGGCAGGCTCACGGGTCACACCGCCGGGGTGAGGGCGTGTGAGGTGACTCCCGACGGAACGCGGATCGTCTCGGCCGGCGCCGACAAGACGCTCAGGATCTGGGATGTCGCCACCGGCAAGGAACTTCGTACGCTCACGGGCCACACGGGTGGAGTCAACGCCTGCGCCATCAGCCCCGACGGCGCGTGGATCCTCTCGGCCAGTGACGACGAGACCCTCAAGGTGTGGGACTCGGCCACCGGCGTGGAGCGGTGCACGCTCGTGGGCCATAGTCGCCGGGTGAGTGGTTGTGCGATCGCGAGCGACGGTACGCTCGCCGTCTCGAGCGGCGAGGACGGATCACTGAGGGTATGGCAGGTATCGGGGTTCGCAGGACCCACGCCGCTTACAGGACACGATGCCGGCGTACCGGCCTGCGCCACGAGCCCCGATGGACGCTTCTTCGTGTCGGGCAGTCTTGATGGAACGCTCAAGGTCTGGGACGCGGGCGAGTGTAGAGAATCGCGCACGCTTGTGGGCCACCAGGGCGCGGTCAACGACTGCGCGGTGAGCCCAGACGCCACCTGGATCGTCTCCGCGAGTTCCACCCGTATGAAGCCTGGCTCCATCCCAGACAACACGCTCAGGGTCTGGGATCCCGCCACTGGCAGTGAGATCCGCACGCTGGTGGCGCACAGCGGCCGACCGGTTACGGGTGAGTATGGGAGGTTCCGGGCATGTGCGGTGACCCCAGACGGCGCCGCGGTCGTGTCAGCGAACAGTGACAAGACGGTCAGGGTCTGGGACGCGGTCACCGGCAACGGGCTGCGGAAGCTGAGCGGGCATACCGGCATGCCCACAGACTGTGCAGTGAGCCCCGACGGCGCATGGATGGTATCGGCGGGCAGCGAGGGTGTGCTCAGAGTGTGGGAGGCGACCACGGGTCGCCAGGTACGCACACTCGCAGGCCACGATGGGGCGGTCACCGCGTGCACGGTGAGCCCCGATGCCGTGTTCATCGTCTCGGCCGGCAAGGACACGACGCTCAGGGTCTGGGATGCGGCCACGGGCGTCGAGCGCCGTACGATCGCGGGCCACACAGGTGCGGTGACGGGCTGCTCCGTGACCGCTGACGCCTGCTGGATCGCTTCGGTGGATGAAGCGGGGACGCTGCGGGTGTGGAACGTGGAGAGCGGCCTGCAGGCGTTGGTGATCCCGCTGCCGTATTGGCTGCTCTCAGTAGCCCTGCACACGTGGATGCTTCGCGCGCTCTGCGGAGACGCGAACGGTGCGATGTACTTCCTCGACTTCATCGGCCTTCCCAGCGGCCCGGTCATCGTGACGGCGACAGAAGGTCTGCACGGACTGCGGGTCCGCTGCCCGGCCTGCCTGAAGGAGCATCCGGTCAGGATGAGCGACTGCGGTTCGGATCTCACGTGTCCTACCCACGGTTGCGGCCTGCGGCTGCGTGTGAACGACTTCGTGCTCACGGATGCGTCGCACGTCGCGAGCCACCCTGCTTCGGCTGCGAGTGACACGGATGAGAAGAAGCCGTGGTGGCGGAAGTCAGGGCGGCGATGACCGTAGGCGAACAGCGCGCGAGTCTCGAGAGCCTCGAAAGAGCGCTCGGGCAGGAGTCGCACGTCCTCGCCGGCCATCCGGAGACCGTGTGGCAGCAGCTGCACAACCGGCTGCAGTGGGACGACGGCCCCGTGGCCGCACTGGTGGGCGGCGAGCGCGACCGCCGCAGCGGCCCGGGGGCCGCGCCGTGGGCGAGGCTGCTGACACGCTTCGGCGAGTCGAAGGCTCTGGCGCGCACGCTGACGGGCCATACAGACGAGGTGCGAGGCTGCGCCATAAGCCCCGATGGTACGCGGATCGCCTCGGCCGGCGATTGGTCGGTGAGAGTGTGGGATGCCGCCAGCGGCGCTGAGGTGTACGCGGTGGAGGCGCACCGCGGCGGCGCCAATGCGTGCGCGTTCACGCCCGACGGCAGCCGGATCGTGTCGGCGGGTAACGACCGTGCCGTGGCGGTCTGGGACGCGCGGACCGGCGAGCGTCTCGTCCGCCTCACCGGGCACGAAGGGCGTGTGACGGCCTGTGCCGTGAGTCCCGACGGGTCGCTCATCGTCTCCGCGTCCGAGGACACGACGCTGAGGGTATGGGATGCCGTGCGCGGCACGCAGATCCGCGTCCTGAAGGGCCACAGGCGTAGTGTGAATGGCTGTGCGTTCAGCCCCGATGGCTCTCTCATCGCCTCGGCGGGCAGCGACAAGACCGTGCGCATCTGGAACACGTCGACCGGGCGCAAGGTCCGCACGCTCAAAGGGCACAAGTACGGCGTCTTCACGTGTGCGTTCAGCCCCGACGGTCGCCTGGTCGCGTCGGGAGCGGCGGACGACACGGTGAGGGTCTGGGACGCCGCCAGCGGACGGTCGCTGCAGGTCCTGCGGGGCCACGATGCCGGAGACGCCTACACCACCATCGACCTGCGGGATGCACGCGGAGTCGTCGATCCCGTCGAACGAGCTTTCGGCCCCAGGAGCGCAGGCGGGGAAGTGTATCGCGTCGAGGCCTCGGCGACCGTCAAGGCGGTCGCGTTCAGCGCCGACGGGAGCGCTGTCGTCTCGGCGAGCGACGACAAGACCCTCAAGGTGTGGGATGTGAGCAGCGGCGCCGAGATGCGCACGATCGTCGGGCATGCCGGGCGCGTCTCGGCCTGCGCCGTGAGCCCGGACGGCACGTGGATCGTATCGGGCAGCGAGGATCGCACGCTGAGGGTCTGGGATGCGGTCTCCGACGCGCCGCCGCGTGTCTCCACTGGCCACACCGCCGCGGTCAACGGCTGCGCGTTCAGCCTCGACGGGGCGCGCATCGTGTCGGCGAGCGCGGATGACACGGTGAAGGTCTGGGACGCTGCCGGCGATCGGGTGCTGCGCACACTCAGCACCGCGAAGACCGCCGGGCTCTCATGCGCGATCAGCGCCAACGGCGCCACGGTCGTCTCGGGCCACGATGACGACACGCTGCGCGTGTGGGATGTCGGGCGCGGTGTGCAAGCACGCACGCTCAAAGGGCACCTGCGCCCGGTCTACGCCTGTGCCTTCATGCTCGACGGCCATCACGCCGTCTCGGGCGGTGGCGACCGGACGCTCCGGATATGGGACGTCGTTGCGGGGAGCGAGGTGCGGAGCATCCAGGCTCACGGTGAAAGGATCACCGGCTGTGCCTTGAGCCCCGACAATGCACGGATCGTCACCTCGAGCTGGGACCACACGCTGAAGGTCTGGGACACCTCGCGTCGGACCGCCATGCACGTACTGAAGGGCCATGCAGCCGAGGTGAACGCGTGCGCGTTCAGCCCCGACGGCAGGTCGATCGCCTCGGCCGGACACGACGGGACGGTCCGAATTTGGGATGCCGGCAGCGGTAAGGAGATCCGCTGCCTCACAGGCCACGGCGGCCCGGTCGACTGCGTCGCCTTCGGTCCCGGCGGACGCTGGGTCGCCTCTGCGGGCAGGGATCGCACGGTGCGCCTGTGGGACGCGGAGACCGGGCTTCCCATCCTTGTGGTGTCGCTTCCGGCCGCTGTTCGGTGTGTCGCGGCTCATCCCGCGCGCCAACGGATCGCGTGCGGCGACGAGGGTGGAGCGCTGCATGTGCTTGAGATCATCGGGGGCTCAAACTGACGGGCGTCGCCCGTCAGCGTATCGCGTGGAGGACCGGCGGCGGTGACGCCGCAGTGTGTGGGGTACACAGTAATGAACGCATGCGCCGGTGGAACGGGGGACGCCGGCGCCAGGTGACGTAACGACGGGGGTGGACAGCGTGGCCGAGAGTGAGCGCGTGCAGGAACTCAGGGATCTCATCGCCAAGTACCTGGATGAGTTGGGCCTGAAGTACTTCAAGGACTCGGGTGATGACTTCCTGGTGCCGTTCGGCGAGGGCGTGAGGGTGCACCTTGTGCCGCAGGAGTTCGGTGAGGACATGACCGTGGTACAGATAATCGCCCCGACCAACCTCAACCTGGATATCACGCCTGACCTGGCGATGTACATCGCCCAGGAGAGCTCGCGGTTCATCTTCGGGCGGCTCGCCATCCATCCGGAGCAGCGGGCGGTGGGGTTCGAAGAGACGCTGCTCGGCAGCTTCCTCAACCGTGCGGAGCTTCACGTGGCGATCGGCGTGGCCGCAGCGATGGCCGACAAGTACGACGACGAGATCCAGCAGAAGTTCGGTGGGGACAAGGCGGGCCGGGGGTTCTAGGCTCCACTGCCACACAAGCCACGTGACGGGAGGGCGCGATGCTCGACAATCTGGGCGACTCGGGCAGGCAAGCCCTGCGCAGGGCCGACATGGCATCGGCGGGTATGGGTCATGATCGAATCGGCGTGGAGCACATCTTCCTCGGCGTGATGGACCTGGAGGATCTTGCGATACAGCGCTGCTTCCGCGGTGCGGGCATCGATACGGGAGCGCTCTCGGCCGACATCAGGAAGAAGGCGGACCCGACCGGGAGCAAGCGCACGGGACAAGCGGTCTTCACGCCTGAGGCCGAGACGATGCTGGATGAGGCGGCCAGCTGGGCCTCGTCGCTCGGCAGCGACGTCGTGGAGGCGCCGCATATCCTGCTCGCCGTGCTGCTCGATGAAGGCGGTATCCCCGCACAGGTGCTCGCCGAGCAGAAGGCCGACACCGACGCCCTGGTGGGCCGGCTCAAGGACATGCTCAAGAGCGGCTGGGATGCTTCGCGCTACGTCGAGCGCAAGGAGGCCGAGCAGTCCGAGACGAGCTCGCCGGGCGGGACGCCCAAGAGCGATCTCGACAACCTCGGCCAGGACCTCACCGAGATGGCGCGCAAGGGCGAATTGCACGCGGTGACCGGGCGTGAGAGCGAGCTGCTCGAACTCATCGGTCATCTGACGGGCCGCAAGACGCCCAACGCACTGATCCTCGGTGAAGCCGGCGTAGGCAAGACGGCGCTCGTGAAAGGTCTTGCGGTGGAGATCGTGGAAGGCGACGTCCCGGAGAGTCTGCGGAACGTGACCATCCGCACCGTGGAGGTGGGCTCGCTCGTTGCCGGCACGATGTATCGCGGTCAGTTCGAGCAGCGGTTGAAGACGCTCATCGATGCGGCGCAGGCCGATCCCAACCTGATCCTCTTCATCGACGAGATCCACATGCTTGCCGGCGCGGGCGCCGCAGGCGGGGGAGATGCGGTGGACGCCGCCAACATGCTCAAGCAGCCGCTGGCCGACGGACGCATGCGCGTGATCGGCGCCACCACCACCGACGAGTACAACGAGTTCCTGCAGAAGGACCCGGCGCTGTGGCGCCGCTTCGGCATCATCACGCTCACGGAGCCGTCTCGCGACGACACCGCCGAGATCATGCTCGGCTTGCGTGAGCGTTACCAGGCGTTCCACGACGTGAGCATCTTGGACGACGCGCTGCTTGCGGCGGTGGACATGTCCATCCGCTACATGCCTGACCGGCGGCTGCCGGACAAGGCGATCGCCGTGCTCGACAAAGCCTGCTCCCAGAAGCGGCTACGGGCCTTCTACGGGTTCACCGATCTGGGGGAGCTGTCCCGCGACGAGCGCAGGGCGCTCTTCGAGGGCAAGAGGGGCCAGGCCGCGCTGCCAGAGACGCTGGTGATCGACAACGAGGACATCGCACTCACCATCGCGATGATGACCAACCTGCCGGTGGGCAAGTTGCAGGAAGACGAGATGGACAAGCTTCTCGAGCTCGAGGAGCGTATGCGAAAGCGGGTCTCCGGGCAGCCGGAAGCGATCGCGCTCGTGGCCAAGGCGATCCGCAAGTCGCGCGCCGGCACCGGCGAGCCGAACGCCCCGATCGGCAGGTTCCTGTTCCTCGGCCCAACGGGCACCGGTAAGACCGAACTCGCCAAGACGGTGACCGAGGCGCTCTTCGACGACGAGAACCGCATGGTCCGCGTGGACATGAACGAGTGCACGGATGAGTGGGCCAACTCGCGGCTCATCGGCTCGCCCCCCGGCTACCGCGACTCCGAGCGCGGCGGCATTCTCTCCGAGGGGATACGGCGCAACCCGTATACGGTGGTGCTGCTCGACGAGATCGAGAAGGCGCACCCCAAGGTGCACCAACTCCTGTTGGGGCTGCTCGAGGAAGGTCGCTTCGTGGACGGCCTTGGGCGTAACGTCGATTGTCGCAACACCGTCATCATCATGACCTCGAACGTGGGCTCGGCACAGATCCAGGGCGAGAGGAGCGACATAGGCTTCCAGGCGCCTACCGCTGAGCACGAGCTCACGCAGAAGGATGTGGAGCGCGCGGTGCGGCGAGAGCTCGGCAGGCACTTCGCTCCGGAGTTCCTGAACCGGTTCGACGCCATCGTGTTCTTCAATCCGCTGAGCCGCGACACGCTCCGCGAGATCGCCGCGAACATGCTCTCGCGGCTGCCGGTGCCCGTCACGGCCACGCCGGCCGCTATCGAGGTGCTGGTGGAGGCCGGGTACGACCAGACGATGGGCGCCCGCCCGCTCCGCCGCGCCATTCAAAGCCTGGTCGTGGATCCGCTAACGGACATGATCATCAGGCGTCAGATCGCCAAGGGGACCCCGGTGGAGGTGGATGCGCAGGACGGCACGCTGGTCTTGTCGGCAGCCGCTGATGGCGCTGGCGCCGAAGCCCCTGAGAAGGAGGGCGCATAACCCGAGCGCCGGGCACGTTCAGCAATGTGGGTAGACTTATCCGATATCCAATTGCGAGTAGGTCATATCCAGGGCTGGATTCATTGGTACCAAAGCGTTACAATCCCCCAACCAACCAGATAGCGGTGCTATCTCGATAGGCAAGGGGGTACGTCATGTGGCATGAGCGGACACGCAAGGCGCTTGCGCTGCTGCTCACGGCCGCTCTCGCGCTCAGCATGTTCAGCCTTTCAGGCTGTGCTGCCGAGGATGAGGGCGACGGCGACGGCGGGCAGGACACCACCACCGGCGGAGAGGTCGAGACGATCAAGGTCGGCGTCCAGACCGCGCTTACCGGGCCGCTGCCGGACTACGGCGCTGCGGCGAAGAACGGCGTCGAGCTCGCGCTCGAGGACTTCGGCACCTTCGAGATGGACGGCACCACCTATGAGGTCGAGCTCGTCATCCTTGACGACAAGGCCGAGCCTGCCGAGTCGGCTGTCGTAGCGCAGACGATGGTCGACGAGGGCGTCGTGGGCGTGATCGGCAGCCTTACCACGGGCGCCACGCTTTCGGCGATCCCGATCTACTACGAGAACCGGATCCCGCAGATCAGCGGTTCGGTCACCGGGCCTGCGGCCAACGAGACCGGTACCGACACGTTCTATCGCACCTGCTGGAACGACGCCATCCAGGGCGAAGCCCTCGCGGTCTGGGCCATGGAGCTTGGCGCCGAGAAGGTCGTGCTGATGGACGATAACGGCGCGTACGCCGTGGGTCTTGCCGACGTGGCCGAGGCCACGCTCAAGGCCGAGGGCGTGGAGACGCTGCGCCAGAACTGCCAGTCGGGCGACAAGGACCTGTCGGCGCAGGTGGCCAACGTCAAGGAGTTCGCTCCCGACGCTATCATCTTCACCGGGTACCACCCGGAGGCGGGCCTCATGCGGAAGCAGATGGTCGAGGCCGGTCTTGGTGACGTGATCTTCATGGGCGGCGACGGCATCCGTTCGGCCGAGTTCGTGGCCGAGTCGGGTGGCGAAGAGAACGCCGAGGGTTGCCTCGCCACCTTCGGCGGCTTCCCCGAGGACCAGCAGCCTGGTTACGCTGCGTTCGCCGAGAAGTACACAGCGGCGTACGGCGAGGAAGTCGGCCCGTACGCGCAGAACAACTACGACGCGTTCGGCGCGCTGATCGCCGCTATCAAGCAGGCGGGCTCCACCGACACCGAGGACGTCATCGCGGCGCTCCAGGGCCTCACCTATGAGGGCGTCACCGGTACGTTCGGGTTTGCCACCGAGGCGAGCGGGGCAGTCGCCAAGGGCGACATCGTGGTCGAGGGTCTGACCCCGTCGAACGTTCCGCGGTACAAGGTCGAGGCGGGTAACTGGGTCTCCGCCCAGTAGTACTGCTACGGATCGTATGAGTGACCGGAGGGCGTAGGAAGTCTCCTACGCCCTCCGCGTAAGCCCGGAGCTTCTCGAAGAAGTCGGCGTGCATTGATGCACGGACCGTGTGAATAGTGCAGAATGCACGGCACAGGGCAGGGCGGCACATCTCACTGGCAAGGAGCACCGCGTGAGCCTTGATCACATCGTAAGCGTGACCATAGGCGGTCTCACCGTAGGCATGATCTACGCGCTGATCGCGCTCGGCTACACGATGGTCTATGGCGTGCTGAAATTCATCAACTTCGCCCATGGCGAGGTGTTCACCGTGGGCGGCTATGTGGCGGCGTTCACACTGCTCGCCGTCGGTGTCGATGCGGACAGTTCGCCGCTGATGCTTGCCGGCGCTCTGGTGGCTGCTCTCGCGGTCGCCGTCCTGGTTCCCATGGTGCTCGGCTTCCTGATCGAGCGCATCGCATACCGGCCGCTGAGAGGGCGCTCGCGGATCATCCCGCTTCTTTCGGCCATCGGTGTCTCGATCGTTCTTCAGCAGTTGATCATCCTCATCTTCGGCTCCAAGCCGGTGACCATCCCCACACTTGAGCTGTCCTCTGCGTCTGTGGGGCTTTTCGGCGTGAGGGTCCGCGTGCTCGCTCTGGTGATCATCGCGGTCTCGGCGCTGCTGATGGTGGGCCTCACGTACCTGGTGAAGTCCACCCGTATCGGCAAGGCGATGCGGGCGACGTCTCAGGACATGGAAGCCGCTGAGATGATGGGCATCGATACCAACCGGACCATCGCGTTCACGTTCCTCGTGGGCTCCGCACTCGCAGGTATCGGTGGTCTCCTCGTGGTGATGTACTACGGTTCGCTCAAGTACGACGCGGGCTTCCTCTACGGGCTCAAGGCGTTCACCGCTGCCGTGCTCGGCGGCATCGGAAACATCCCCGGGGCGGTCGTGGGCGCGATCGTGCTCGGCATGACCGAGACCTACGGCGTGAGCGTCGACCTCGGCTTCCTCGCGTGGTTCGTGCTGGCCGGCCTGGTGCTCGGCCTCTACGTGCAGATGGTGCGTGTGCCGCGCCAGCGGGTCGGGCACATCTCTCCGGACCGCCGTACGCCTGAGTACGAGCAGAGCATCGTGAACGTGTACCGCTTCACGCCGTACTATGGCGTGCGCGTCCTCATGGCGGAGCGCACGGACGCGCTTCTCTCGGTGTCGGCCGCCCACGCCATGCGGCTCATGATGGGCAACGTGTTCCTGGCCGCTGTGGCAGCGTATATGTTCATGAACGCCTCGGTGCGCATCGACACACGATGGCAGCCGGTGATCGCGTTCGCGGTGCTCATGGTCATCCTCATGTTCCGGCCGTCGGGCATCCTCGGCGAAGCAATCACGGAGAAGGTGTAGCCGATGACCGCCAAGACGATGACACGGGATGGCAGGTCGGGCCTTCATGACGCGCTCTCCAGGTTGCCCGGCTGGGTCTGGTGGGCGCTGGCGATCGTGATCGCGGGGGTCTTCCCGCTGCTGAACGTGGCGGGACTCGTGGAGACGGCATGGCTGCGAGTGGGCGTGATCTCGCTGATCTTCGTGATGCTGTCGCTCGGTCTCAATATCGTGATGGGGGAGACCGGGCTCCTCAACCTCGGCTATATCGCGTTCTTCGCGTTCGGCGCCTACACGACAGCGCTGCTCTCGTCGCCCAAGTTCGGCCTCCAGTGGCCGTTCCTGGCTGTCCTCGCCCTGAGCGCGGTGGTCGCCATGGTGGCAGGGTTCTTGATCAGTGTGCCCACGCTCCGCCTGCGCGGTGACTATCTCGCCATCGTGACGTTGGCCTTCGGCGAGATCGTGCGGCTCACGATCACCAACCTGGTGCCGCTCACCAACGGCCCCAACGGCATCACGGGCATCTATCCGCCCGCGCTGTCCTCCTCGGCCGATCGTGGCGCCGAGGGGCTCGCCGCCTGGCTCGTGATCGACAAGCCTGTGGAGTACTACTACCTCGTGCTGGTGTGCGTGATCGTGCTGGCGGTGCTGCTCACCAACCTCAAGAACTCGCGGATCGGGCGTGCGTGGAACGCTCTCCGGGAAGACGAGCTGGCCGCCGTCTCGGCAGGTATCACCGCCTCGCGCGCCAAGATGCTCGCTGTGGTGCTCTCGGCCGGTATCGCCGGGTTCGCCGGCTCGCTCTTCGCCTACTACAGCAACGTCATCAGCCCCGAGTCGTTCCTCTTCATGCAGTCGGTCATCGTTGTCTGCATGGTCGTCCTCGGCGGCATGGGCTCGATCCCCGGCGTGATCATCGGCGCGATCGTGCTGCAGGCGCTTCCGCAGATCATCCGGCAGGCCGCTGGCGCCGCACGGAGCGATTTCGAGGTCTACCGGATGCTCATCTACGGCATCCTCATCGTGGTGATGGTCATCTTCAGGCCCGAGGGACTCATCCCCGACAAGATCTTCCGGCGTGAGTCGCATGAAGTGGATCCGCGCGAACTGGAACGGACACGGCAATCCCTCTTCGACCTCGAAGAGGGCGAGAAGGACCTGGAGGTGTAGGCATGGGCAGCGTACTCGAACTGCAGGATGTGTCCATGTCGTTCGGCGGACTCAAGGCCGTCGACACACTGTCGTTCACCGTCGAGGAGAACGAGATCGTCTCGATCATCGGGCCCAACGGCTCCGGCAAGACCACCACGTTCAACCTCATCAGCGGTCTCTATGAGCCGCACTCGGGCGACATCCTCCTCAAAGGGGAGAGCGTCGCCGGGCTGCGCGCCGACGTGGTGCACGACAAAGGCATCTCGCGGACCTTCCAGTCGCTGAGGCTCTTCACCAACATGAGCGTGATGGAGAACGTGCTGGTGGGCATGCACTCCGTCACCAGCGGCGGTGTCGTCGCATCGATGCTGCGCCTCCCCAACGTGCGCCGTGAGGAGCGGGCGATGCGCGAGAAGGCGCGGGAGATCCTCGACATGTTCCCCGGGCGTTTCTCGGGTCCCCGTCAGTCGCAGCCGGCGTACTCGCTCTCGTACGCGAACCGCCGTCGGCTCGAGATCGCGCGCGCGCTGGCCTCTGACCCCGCGCTACTGCTCCTCGACGAGCCGGTGGCAGGCATGAACCCCGCCGAATCGCACGAGGTGATGGAGCAGATCAAGCTGCTCCGGGAGAAGGGCTATACGATCCTCATGATCGAGCATGACATGCATGTGGTGGAGGGTGTGTCCGACCGGGTCATCGCGATGGACCACGGCGTGAAGATCGCCGAGGGCACCTACGATGAAGTCGCCAACGACCCCCAGGTTGTGGAGGCCTATCTTGGCAAGCGAGCAGCAGACGCCACTGCTTGAGTTCCGGGACGTCCAGACCTTCTACGGACGTATCCAGATCCTCAAGGGCGTGAACTACACCGTGTATCCGGGTGAGATCGTGTGCCTGCTCGGCGGCAACGCCTCAGGCAAGTCGACCACCATGAAGACCATCCTCGGCATCGTGAAGCCCACCAAGGGGCAGGTGCTCTGGGAGGGGGAGGTCATCAACAACCTCAGGACCGCCGAGCGGATCAAGCGCGGCATCGCGACCGTACCCGAGAACCGTCGGCTGTTCCCGCACCTCACCGTGGTGGAGAACCTGGAGATGGGGGCGTACACGCGCAACGACGTTTCAGGCATCGCCGAGGACCTCGAGCGTGTCTACGAGTACTTCCCCAAGCTCGCCGAGCGGCGCAAGCAGCGCGCAGGCACGCTCTCCGGTGGTGAGCAGCAGATGGTCGCGTTCGGCCGGGCCTTGATGAGCCGACCCAAGCTCATCTGCATGGACGAGCCGTCGATGGGCCTGTCGCCCGCGCTCGTGGATCAGAACTTCGAGCTCATCCAGCAGGTGAACGAGCAGGGTGTGGCGGTCTTCGTGGTGGAGCAGAACGCGAACGCCGCTCTGTCCATCGCCGACCGCGGTTACGTGTTGCAGGGCGGGCGGCTCTTCACCGAGGGCACCGCAGCCGAGCTTCTTGAGAACCCCGAACTGAAGCGGGCATACCTCGGCGGATAGTACCGCTGCGCGCCCCCTGCAAACGCCCCTGATTTCGCGTACCATACAGCCTGTGGTCGTATGCATGCACGCTCGTATGCCAGCCGGTGTCGGGCGCGGTTCTCGCACATGGATCGGCAGGGTCGATGACACCACAGGCCAGGAAGCGCACGTCCGCCGTTGCAGGGGTTCTGATCCTGGTGGCGCTGCTCGCCATCGTGGCGGGCCTCGTCGTGGTGCAGTACGCGCACTACCAGCCCGGGTCTGCCGAGGCTCAGGAGCACCCCGCAGTGGGGTCGCAGCCGTGCACCTCATGCAAGGCTCCACAGCACGACTACGCTCACGAAGCGCCGTACAACGACGACGCATGCGAGTCGTGTCACACCACGTCGTCGTGGCTCGTGACGCACTACACGCACGACAACCCCGACTTCAACGTCTCCTTCCACGCCATCATCGGTTGCGAGCGCTGCCATACCGAGGGTGAGGAACCGATATCACCCGACTGCGAGACGTGCCACGCCGCCCGTTCACCGCACGGTGTAGGTGCGGTTGCATGCGCTCCGTGTCACACGGCGGTGGCGTGGTCGCTCCAGCGGGCGGTCCCGGAAGGACACCTCTCCCTTGAGGGTGGCCACGAAGGCGTCTCGTGCTTCGAGTGCCACACCGCGGGTGTGGACCCCGGCGCGCCGGATCGCGGATGCGTGGACTGTCACGGGGTCAACCATGGCGGACTCACGAACTGCGAGGACTGTCACGAGCCGTCACGCGGGTGGGAGCCGCTTCCCGGCTTCGACCACTCGCTCTTCTTCAAGCTCGAAGGCAGGCATACGCAGGCCGACTGCGCCGACTGCCACAAGAACAACACCTTCGCCGGTACGCCTACGGTCTGTCTCGGCTGCCATACCGTTGCTCACACGAACCTTACGAGGTGCGAGGACTGCCACACGCCGTTCGGCTTCGTCCCCTCGACGTTCGACCACGATTCCTACTTCAGGATCACCGGCGGTCACACCAAGCTCGATTGTCAGGCGTGCCACCCGCAGGGCGTCTACGATGGGACACCGACCGTGTGCACGGGGTGCCACGGAACGGCGCACGGCGGGCTGACGGCGTGCCAGGACTGCCATACGACCGCCGGGTTCAAGCCGTCGACCTTCGTGCACGCAACGAGGTTCGAGCTCGTGGGCATCCACGGTGACTTGAGCTGCAATGCGTGCCACCCCAACTACAAGTACGCGGTCAACATCGGGGACGGCTCGGGCACGTGCGACAGCTGTCATGACGGTCCGCACGGAGTGCAGTACAACGACTGCGAGATGTGTCACACGCCCTCGCGCTGGTCGGCGATCATCCTCGAGGAGCATCCGGGGGAGATCAAGCTCGGCACGGCCCACTCGGAGCGGCCCTGCACGCTCTGCCACCCGACGCTGCGCTTCAGCGACGACGCTCCGCGCGCCTGCGAGAGTTGCCACATCGCCGACATCCCGCACGTGGGTCCCACCGCGTGTCTCGATTGCCATCGACCCACCACCTGGTCGGAGGTCCACTTCACGCACCCCGCGATCGGGGTGCACGAGGAGCGGCCGTGGCTGAACCAGTACTGCCTGCGCTGCCACCCCGGTCCCGACTTCACGCAGGTGGAGTGCACGAGCTGTCACATCTTCGTGGACCCGGGCGAGGAGACGTCGGCAACACCGTTCCCGATCCCATCGGCGGCGGACCTTACGGCCCCGGTGTTGTCCGGGATGTGACACGGGGCGGCACCGGAGTTCCTCCCGCGGGGCGGTCAGGGTATCGTTAGTGCATAGCGATACGTCCTTTTCGCATAGTCACGGGAGGAGTCTCGATGATCAAGGTCGCGGTGTGGGGCACCGGCATGATGGGACAGGGGCTGCTCGGCTTCATCCTTGACCGTCCCAACGATGTGGAGCTGGTCGGGGCGATCGTCACCAACCCGGCCAAAGAAGGCAGACCCGTGGGGGAGCTGCTCGGCCGGACCTGTGACGTGTGCATGACGACCGATGCCCAGTCCGTGCTGGCCAAGGAGCCGGACGTGGTCTGCATCTGCACGCAAAGCAACCTCCACGAGGTCTCCGACCAGGTCGAGGCGTGCGTGAAAGCCGGGGCGAACGTCCTCTGTATCGCCGAGAAGCTGGCGTACCCGTGGGCGAGCGATGCCGACTGGGCGGATAGCTTCGAGGAGCTCGCGATGGAGCACGATGTCTCCATCCTCGGCACCGGTATCAATCCCGGTTTCATCCTGGACGCCCTCGTCGTGGCGTGGAGCTCCATCTGCCTGCGGATCGATCGCATCGAGGCCGAGCGCGTGAACGACCTCTCGCCGTTCGGCCCCACCGTCATGCAGAGCCAGGGCGTGGGCACCACCGTGGAGGAGTTCGAGCGGGGCGTCGCCGACGGCACGATCGTCGGCCATATCGGGTTCCCCGAGTCCATCGGGCTCATCGCCGATGCGCTCGGCTGGGAGATCGACGAGGTCGTTGAGACGCGCGAGCCGATCGTCACATCGGTGCCGCGGGAGACTCCGCACGTGAAGGTCGCTCCCGGCGACGTGTGCGGCTGCCGTCACATCGGGCGGGGCTACAGCAACGGCGAGCTCAAGATCGAGCTCGTGCACCCGCAGCAGATACATCCCGAGCTCGAGGGAGTGGAGACGGGCGACTACATCCGCATCGTCGGGGACCCGGAGGTGCACATGTCGAACAAGCCCGAGATCCCCGGCGGCAAGGGTACGTACGCGTCGACGGGCAACTACATCCCACTGATCGTCGACGCGCCGGCGGGCATACTCACAGTGACCGATCTTCCGATCCCGCGGTTCTGGACGCCGAGCGAATAGGGAGTGCGAGATGGGCGACGCGATCCGATGCGATGCCGATGACTGGGTGGAAGTGGAGTACGTGCTCCTTGAGCCGGGCCAGCGCGCGGCCGGGATTCCGGATGACACCGCCGCTCAGCCGCTGCGGGCGTGGGTGAAAGGGTTCGCCCGCGGCCCCGCGTTCATCGGCGACGAGGTGGATGTGGAGACGATGGCGGGCCGCGTGGTGCGCGGACACCTCTCGGAGATCGAGCCGGGGTACACCCACACCTTCGGCACTCCTCCGGCGGAGATCGTGGCCATCGGCCGTGACGCCCGCGCCAGGGTGGCCGAGTACCGTGCGCTCGCGGACCCGGAAGCGGGTGAGTGAGATGCCCACCCGCTACGAGCAGGTCATGGCCCGCAAGGGCGAGATCATGAAGCGTGCCCTCGGCATGGACTACGCCGAGTTCGAGCGGAGCCCGATCGCCTTCGACTACGAAGGCATGATGTCGGCCCACGGCTATACGCTGGAGGACATCCGCGGGATCCAGCGCGCGGCGGGCGTGGGTCTCACGCCGCTCCTGGAGCTACGCAACATGACCGACCTCGTGCGGTCGTACGCAGAGCCCGGCCATGGGGCGCGGATCTTCGTGAAGGACGAGGCGGCCAACATGGCGGGCTCGTTCAAGGACCGCAGGGCAAGCATGAGCATCCATGTGGCAGCCGAGAAGGGATTCCCGGGGGTCATCGCAGCCACCTCGGGCAACTATGGCGCCGCCGTGGCCAGCCAGGCGGCCCGGGCGGGGCTGAAGTGCATCATCTGCCAGGAGGCCTTCGATTCGCGGCACATCGGACAGCCCGAGATCGTTGAGAAGTCGCGCATCTGCGAGGCGTTCGGCGCCGAGGTCGTCCAGATGACGGTGGGTCCGGAGCTCTTCTTCCACATGCTCGAGTTGCTCGATGAGACGGGATTCCTCTCGGCGTCGCTGTACTCGCCCTTCGGGGTGTCGGGGATCGAGTCGCTCGGCGCCGAGTTGGCCGAGGAGATGATCGGGCTCACCGGCGCGCCGCCCACGCATGTGGTCGTCACACACGCCGGCGGCGGCAACACCACCGGCACGGCGCGCGGACTGCGCAGGATGGGCGCGCACGACACCCAGGTCGTGAGCGCGTCGGTGGACCTCTCGGGACTCCACATGGCCAGCGACACCGACTTCAATCGCAAGAGCTTCACCACCGGGCATACGGGCTTTGGGGTGCCGTTCGCGACCTGGCCCGACCGCTCCGACGTGCCCCGCAACGCTGCGCGGTCGCTCCGCTACATGGACCGCTATCTCACCGTCACCCAGGGCGAGGTCTTCTATGTGACCGAGGCGCTCTCCAAGCTCGAAGGGCTGGAGCGTGGGCCGAGCGGCAACACTGCGATGGCGGCAGCGATGTCGCTGGCGCGCGAGCTGCCGCGTGACGCGACGGTGGTGGTGCAGGAGACGGAGTACACCGGCGCCGGGAAGCATCACTGGTCGCAACTGGCGTTCGCGCGCGAGCAGGGCGTGGAGGTGCGGAAGGGCGATCCGGCCGACAACGTGCCGGGCACGGCGATCGTGATACCCGAGCGCCCGGAGCAGATACGCGCCAAGGACCTCGACCTGGTGCGGATGCGGCGATCGTACATCCGCAACGCTCTCAGGCATGCCCCCGAAGGATACGAACCCACTCCTGGCGACATCGTCTTCCTTGCCGAGGACACCAACACCACACCGGTGGCGGTCGAGGAGGCGATAGCCGAGTTGCGTGCGGGGTAGAGGTGTCCGAGAGCATGGGTCCGGGAGAGACAGCGACGATGTCATAGCCATGTGACACACTCGGCACGGAGGTCGAGACAGGGTCTGTCCCGCAGGGGCAGACAGCCTCATGAGGGTGATCCAAGCGAGAAGCGCCGATTTGAAGCTACAGCTTGCGGGCGCGGTACAAGTGCAGCTAAAGCGTGGGTCAGGCGAGCTGGCCCGGACAGAGGGCCGGCTCGCGTCGCATCTTGCGCCGCCCCGCCCGATCGGAAGGGCGGTGCCGTGATGGGCACGAAGCACGGGAAGAGGGACGGGAGGGGCGACGTCACGCGTTTTCGTGACGCGATCCAGCACGGCGGGCACGCATGGGTGCTCGCACACGATGATCAGGACTACTTCTACGAGTGCCTCAAGTGCGGCGACCGTGTCCACGTTGTCACGGTCGAGCAGATGGGGAAGGCGAGGAAGCACGGCTACGCGTACATGCCGCTCAACCACCGGGCGCCGTGGAACCAGGATCGGGAGGTGCGCATCTATCAGGGCGATGGCACGTTCCGCATCGAGAAGGGTGAGCCGTACCCGCCGTGCCCACAGGCCGGCACATCGATGCCGGACGTGTCGGCTCTCAAGGAGGGCCCCCTGGTAGCGGTTCCGCGCGGGGACGACGGGCCGGCGGGGGAGTAGGCGTCGATCGCCGGGTTGCGGGAGCCGTGAGCGAAGGCCGTCTACAGAAGCCGAATCTCCACCGAGGTATCAACGTCGGCGAAGGCGCGGTAGTCCGCCGTCACGAGCGGGCAATCGAATTCCGTGGCGAGGTCGAGGAAGAGCGCATCATAGACACTGAGGCCATGGCTGTACGCGAGTTCGGCAGCCGACCGCACGCGCGAGTAGGTCACATCCATCAGGTGGATCTGGATCGCTTCGAGATGACCGATTAGCTCGATGACCTCCGAGGATGGAATACGCCTCTTCCATCTGAGGGCGTTTGCCACCTCCCAGGGCAGACTGGCGGGCGCGATGAGTATCGTCTCGCCAGTCAGGTGCCGGTGCAGCAGATCGACCGCGAGGTCGACGCGGTTCTCGCCGAGGGCGGACAGCCACTTGAATGCAATGGAGGAATCGACGACGATCGCTCCGCTCACCGTCGCCACCCCCCGGGTGTGTCGCGCTCCCTGTCCCGGCGGGTGTGGTCGATCAGGTCCTGGATATCCCGTTCTGTCAGCTTCGACCCGATGCGCGCGAAGCCGGCGAGCGCCCGCTGTATGTCCTTGCTTCGACGCTCCTCGGTTGACAGGTTCTTGATGTCAGAGACATAGCGGGAACTCGCTTCGGCGATGAAACCGCTGCGGCTCATTCCAAGGTCGCCGGCGGCCTCATCAATCTCGCTCACCAGCTCTTCAGGCAGTGACACGTTCACCTTGTAGACCGCCATGCCGATCACCTCGCAGATACACCAGATGGATACACCAGAAGTGTATCTGCGCCCCCTGACACGCGTCAACGGCGGCTGCTAGACGAACCAGGCGCCGACCGCATTGAAGCCGTAGCCGATGATCAGGATGCCGGTGACTACGAGGCCGAAGAAAGTGGCAAGCAGCGGCGTCTTCACGACCTTCTTGAGCATCACGAGCGAGGGCAGCGAGAGCGCCGTGACCGCCATCATGAAGGCGAGCACGGTGCCGAGGCCCACGCCCTTGGCCACCAGCGCCTCGGCTATCGGCAGCGTTCCGAAGATGTCGGCGTACATCGGCACGCCCACGATCGTGGCGATCACCGGCGAGAACGGGTTGGCCGTACCGAGCACGGCAGAGACCCACGTCTCGGGTATCCAGCCGTGGATCACCGCTCCGATACCTACGCCGGCCAGAACGTAGGGCCACACACGCTTCACGATGTCGGCCACCGCCTGCCACGCGAACGCGATGCGGTCGCGCCGGGTCATCTCGGGCAGGTCGGCGTCGGCAAGATGGGTGCCGTAGACGAATGGCTCGACGTAGCGCTCGAGCTTGAGGGCACTGATGATCGAGCCACCCGCGACCGCCAATACGAGTCCCACCACCACGTAGGCGATCGCGATCCGCCAGTTGAAGATGCTGGCGAGCAGGATGACCGAGGCCAGGTCGACGAGCGGGGACGAGATCAGGAACGAGAAGGTGACCCCGAGCGGGAGACCGGCCGAGGTGAAGCCGATGAACAACGGGATGGAGGAGCAGGAGCAGAACGGCGTGATGGTGCCGAGCAGCGCGCCGAGGACGTTGCCCCAGATCCCGTTGAAGCGCCCGAGGATCCGCTTCGTACGCTCGGGCGGGAAGTAACTCTGTACGTACGAGATGGCGAAGATGAGCGCCGAGAGCAGCACGAAGATCTTGACCGTGTCGTACAGGAAGAACTGGATGCTGGCGCCGAGACGCTCACCCAGCGGGAGACCCAGGACGTCGGACACGAACGCACCTACGAGGTCGTTCAGCCACACCATCTTGAGAAGCTGATCGTTCATCCACGCGAACACACCGGTGATCAGGTCCATGCGCTCCTCTTCTTCCCAGTCCGTTACCCGTCGCGCTTCACGTCTTGCCGTGCCGACGTGTACGTCGTATGCTTCGACAAGTATCGAAGTATAGGCATCGTCCGGATGCTTGTCGAATCGGAGAGGTACACAGATGAGTGGTTGCTGCAGCGGACCGGCGCGCATCGTCGTGGAGTTCGACTATCTCACCGTCGACGGGAACACCTGTGACCGTTGCGGGGACACTCACGATGCCGTGCGTGCGGCCGTTTCCGACGCGCGAGCCGCGCTGCCCTCGTCGGTGGCGGTGATCGACTATCTTGAGTGCGAGTTGACCTCCGGCCGTCTCGACGACTCCAACCGGGTGCTGGTGAACGGACGTCCGGCCGAGGAGTGGCTCGGCGGCGTGAGCATGATGAGCGACTGTCCGTCATGCAGCGATCTGGTCGGGGAATCGGTCTGCTGCCGCGAGATCGAGGTCGGCGGCGTACGGACCGAGGCCGTGGGCCGTGACGTGGTCTTCGACGCCATCATGGCCGCCGCAGGGCTCGCAGGCGAGGCGGGATCGGCGGGCCTCTCCTCGCTGTCCTCGCGCGAAGATCGCGCTGCGGAGGCTTCGTCGAGACCTGCCGATCCCGCCTCGACGTGCTGCACGCCTGCTCCGCCCACGGTCACGCTCGTCACCGGCCCGGGATGTGGTTGAGGCGGCGACCTGATGTGCGACCCCGGTTCGGAGGTCGAGTTCGTGGGGCCCGAGGGTTCCGCTTGAGACATGCCCACGGCGTGGCGTGTCCATGCCCTCGAGGCCGCGCTCGCGGCACAAGGTCTGCCCGGGCGCGTGACCGACTGCGACGTCTACGCTTTGCCAGCGGCTGAGCGCACGCGTGTGGTCGACCTGCTGATCGCGGAGCAGACGTCGTTTCCCATGGTGATGGTGGATAGCGAGGTCGTATGCCACGCTGGCGTCGATCTTGATGCGGTGGTGCAAGCGGTCCTCGGAGGAGGAGATCATGCAGGCTGCTGCTGAGCGGCTCTCTGAGGATCGGCTTGACGCCGCGCTCAAGGCGCTCGCCTCAGCTCAGCGTCGTGAGATCGTGCGCTTCCTGCTGCAGCGGACGTCGGAAGAGGGCAAGACCTGCTGCGCCACGGACGAGGTCTGCGCCTGCAAGCTGTCGGAGCATCTTGGCCTGGCGGCATCTACCGTGTCGCATCACATGTCGGCCTTGAAAGACGCCGGTCTGGTGACCGCGCGCAAGGATGGCACATGGGTTTACTACACGGTTCAACGCGACGTGCTCGCCGCCGTGGCTGCGGCGATTGAAGGATTCTGACAGGCCCTGAAGGCCGGAGAGGCGGGATCACACATGGAGATCAAGATCCTCGGTACCGGATGCGCTAAGTGCAAGCAGCTGGAGAAGGTGGTCCGGGAGGCCGTGGATGAGATGAGTCTGGACGCCACGGTGGTGAAGGTGACCGAACTCACCGACATCATGGAGTACGGGATCATGTCCACGCCGGGCCTCGTGGTTGACGGCGAGGTACGGCTTGCGGGGAGGCTCCCCAAGATGGCCGAGGTGAAATCGATCCTCGAGCGTGCGGGCGCTTAGCGTGGGGAGCGGCACCGGCGCGCACGAACGCAGTGAGGTTCCATCGGGCGACGATGCAGCGGGCGGCGCGCCGGGCGGGCGTTTGGCGGTGGCGTCGCTCGCACTGCTCTCTCTCGCGCTCGTTGCCGTGCTCGTCTACCTGCTGAGCGGTGGCGCCTCCGGCGACCCCGGGCCTGCTCCCGGGCAGATCGATGCGGGAGATCCCGCTGCGGCACTCGAGGACGCTCTCGCATCCGGCACTCCCGCCTACGTGCTCATCCACTCGGACACTTGAGCCTCGTGTATCGAGATCGCGGCGGTCGCCGCGAGGGTGATGCCCGAGTACGTCGGCCGGGTGGTCTACGTGGACGCTCTCACCACCGATCCCTTAGCAGCTCCGGTGCTCGACCGGTATCAAACGCGGTACATCCCCACATCCGTCTTCGTGTCCGGCGCGGGTGATGTCATCGAGACATACGTCGGCCCGTTGGACGAGACGCAGCTCCGGGCCAAGCTCGACGCGAACGTGGAGTAGCGAAGACCCGACCAACACGGCTATTCTTGCATCAGGGCCGATGCCGAATGCATACGTCGGACGGGGAGGGGTTGCATGGCGCGCGAGGACACGTTCGCGGAGTCTCGGAAGCATCTGGAGGAGCTGTCCGACCAAGCGCTCGAGCAGCGCTTCTGGGATCTCGCACAGCGGTGTGTCGATCCGCTCGTGGAACTCGCCCGCACCCACACCTCCCCATCGATCGAGCGAAGCGTGCTCATGCGCATGGGCATCGATTCCCTTACCTGCAAGGCCGTGGTTGCCGAATGTGAGACGCGCGGGTTGCTCGGGCACGGGGCGGGACACGTTGTGCTCGTGGCCATGCGCGAATGGGGGGTGGGGGCGCCGGAAGCGGCGGCCCGGCTCGCCAGAGGAGAAGGATGGGAGATCGCTCAGGCGAGATGGGGTGGCGTGCGATGAGCGTTCACCCGGGCGCGCCGGACCGTCCGCCGGCATCTCCATCCGATAGTGCGGGACCCGGCAAGCGGACATCCGGCCCCTGCTTCGGTGGTCCGCTTGCCGACCCGCCGCTAGACCCGTGCGAGAAGCTCGACGTAGAGGCGCTGCTCAAGGGCCTTAAGGGATACCGGCCCCGGCGCCGTGGCTGGACGTGGCGCAGGCAGGTGCCCGATCAGCGCGCCTATGAGTTCACCTACCACGAGACCTCCGAGCCGGTGAAACGCAGCGTGCCGCTTCCGGCGGCCCACTACTTCGAGGAGATCGATCCGCAGCCCGACTGCGTGATAACGACAGAGATCGCCTCGGGCCGCCCTGAAGACGACATCCGCCGTATGCGCATGGCCGCCTGGCATGGCGCCGACCATATCATGGTGATCCGCACCGCCGGACAGAGCCACATGGACGGCCTCATCGAGGGCACGCCGGAGGGCGTGGGAGGCATCGCCGTCACACGCAAGCAGGTGCGCCTGTCGCGACGCGCGCTCGACCTGATCGAGGACGAGGTCGGACGCCCCATCAACTTCCACTCGTACGTGAGCGGCGTGGCCGGTCCGGAGATCGCGGTGATGTTCGCCGAGGAGGGCGTGAACGGCGCTCACCAGGACCCGCAGTACAACGTGCTCTACCGCAACATCAACATGTACCGGTCGTTCGTGGACGCCGCTGTGGCCAAGCAGGTGATGGCAGCGGCGGGCATCCTGCAGATCGACGGCGCGCACAACGCGAACGCCACGGCGATCAAGGCGTGGAAGGTGATGCCCGAGCTTCTGGTGCAGCATGCCATCAACTGCGCGTTCTCGGAGACGGTGGGCATGCCGGCTGACCATATCGCACTCTCCACCGTGCCGCCGGACGCGGCGCCGGCGCCGTGCATGCGCATGGATCTCCCGTATGCGGTCGCGCTCCGGGATCTCTTCGGCCGCTTCAAGATGCGGGCGCAGCAGAACACCCGGTATATGGAGAGCGACGGCCGGGACGCAACAGTCAGCCACGTGATGAACCTGCTCGTGTCCCGGCTCACCTCGGCGGATATCCAATCCACGATAACCCCCGACGAGGGCCGGAACGTCCCGTGGCACTACAACAACGTGGCAGCAGTGGACACCGCCAAGCAGTCGCTGGTGGGCATGGACGGTCTGCGCGAGATGGTGCGTATCGACCGCGAGTCGCCGGAGCTCAAGGCGCGCGTCCGCGAGATCAAGGAGCGGGCGGTGCTCTTCCTCGAGGCGATGCTCGAGGACGGCGGCTACTTCGCGGGCGTGGAGAAGGCGTACTTCGTGGACAGCGGCGAGTATCCCGAGACCAACGATGACGGCATCGGCCGTGACAGTCAGGGTGGTGTTGCCGCGGGTTCGATCGTCCCGCGCGCGGACGACTACCTCGCGCCGGTCTGTCACCACTTCGGCCACAACCACCTCGAGCTGCTGGCGGAGTACGGCGCCGATCCGGCAGACGCACCCTGTGCGGTGGTGGGCGGGTGTACGCTCTGCGACGACACCAAGGTGCCGTTCATCGACGAGCTCGACCCCGAAGACAACGCGGCCACGCGGCTTATGCAGACCGCAGAAGCCCGCAGCAAGGACCTTATCGCCCCCGAGGTGGAGTGGTCGGGCGACGGCGTGGTCGTGGTCACGATGTTCCTGCCCGCCGGCGAACAGGTGGCGGAGGCGGCGGCCCTTGAGCTCGGCTCGGCGATGAACCTCACCGACTGCGAGGTCATCCACAAGCGCGTGATGCATCCTGCCGAGGGCACGCTCATCGAGCTGAAGGGCCGGCTCGCCGTGGCGATCGACCCCACGACGCTCGTGATCCCGGAGCCGCCGGACGTGCTGACCGACGAGGAGATCCGCGACTTCGTGCACGAGCGGAATCTGCGCTGCGTGGCCGCCACCGTGGGCAACGACGAGCACTCGGTGGGTATGCGCGAGATCATCGACATCAAGCACGGTGGCCTTGAGAAATGGGGCTTTTCCGTGACCTACCTGGGCACGAGCGTGCCGATCGACAAGGTGCTCGACGCCGCCATCGAGCACGCGGCGAGCGTGGTGCTCATCTCAACGATCATCACCCACGCCGACGTGCATCGCGAGATGATGCGCAAGCTCTCCGCGCTCGCCGAGGAGAAGGGCGTGCGTGACAGGCTCTTGTTCATCTCGGGCGGCACGCAGGTGACCGACGAGATCGCCCGTGAGAGCGGGATGGACGCAGGGTTCGGCCGAAAGACCAAGGGTCTCGATGTGGCGAGCTTCATCGTGAAGACTATGCGCGCGCGTGGGATGTAGTTGACGCGCTACCGGTCGCGCGCGGCTTCGGCCGCGTCGAATTCGGCGCGCACCGTGTCGCGAATCGAGGCCAGTTGCGGCAGGAGCGACGGTAGTCGGTCCTGGATGATCTCGGCTACGCGGGGCCAGATGATGCCATCATAATGGTGCGCCACGACGTCGCGTGTGCGGGCCATCTCGCTCCAAGGCACATCCGCGAAGCGGCTTCGTACCTTGATCGAGAGCCGCTTGGATGACTCACCCAGGACCACGAGGTTCCAGAGGATGCGCTCACGATCGTCGCGGTCGTCACCGATGTGATCACGCGGCACGTCACGGCCAAGGTCGATGAGGCGACTGGCGGCGTCGACCAGGCTCTCGAGGATGATCGACTCGTCACGCGGACCAGACATAGACTGCCTCCCGGAGAACGCGATCGTGCATCCGCGGGTGCAGGGCGTGTGGTTCGATGAAGTCTACATCTCTGCCGAGCAGATCCTCTATGTACTGCGCCGCCTCCACGAAGAGGAACCCTCCCGGCCTGGGCATCTCCACTAGCAGGTCCACATCGCTCGTGTCGGTCTGCTCTCCGTACGCGAAACTGCCGAAGACACCGATGCGCACGATGCCGAAGCGCTCCCTCAGCTCCCGCCCGTGCGCGCGGACTCGAGCCGCGATCTCGCCGAGGTCATGGACCGGTGTGACCGCGGGCGTGAGAGCGCTGACCGCGTAGGTTGCCTGTGCCTCGGCGGCAATCGGCAGTTTCGCGGCCGCATACCCCAACGCCTCGGCAACGGCGTCCACCCGCTCGAGCGACGCATTTCGGTAGCCCGAGGTCTCCCAGCGCGCGATCTGCTGCTGTGCCACGCCGATGGCGCTGCCGAGTTCGCGCTGCGGCATGCCCGCCGCATGGCGGGCGGCGATCAGGGCGGGGCCGATGTCGAGCGGTCGTGTCATGGAGCGATGGTACAACACAGAAGTAGTTGATACAACGCACAGGTTGTGAAAGGTGTGATCCGGCAGATGCGACCTGTCACTGCCCGCCGAGGCCGAACTCGGGCGGCAAGGGGATCTCATGGTCCTCTTCGCGCCCGACGTCCTGGAGAGCACCCACGCGGTGTTCGAGCTCCGGGCCGGCACGGAAGACCTTCATGCGCCCTTCGAACGACTCGGTCAGATACCCCTTGTCCACGAGCTCTGCGAAATCGCGGTGGGCCGTCGCGTAGCCGATACCGTGGGTGCTGCGGTGGTAGCCGATGCGGAACGTGGCGTCGGGGATACGGAGCGCCCGACCGATGATCGAGCGCTGCCGGTGGTTGAGCGTCTCGTCCTCGCGCAACTCGCGCTGTACGGCTTCGTCGATGGCGGCGGCGCGCTCCATTCGGGAGCCAAGCTGGTGCAGCGCATGCACCACGAGACTGAGCTGGGTGTCCAGCCACGGCGTGGAGTTGGTCTCCTGCCAGGAATCGAGCACGGGGGGTCCCGGGACAGCGGCGGTCGGCCGCGGCCCCGCGGCCTCCTGAAGCATCAGCTCCGAGCGCGAGATGGGCAGATAGCCGAGCACGGGATATCCGGTCTTGAGCGCCGCGAAGCGGAACAGGATACGCGACATCATTCCGTTCCATGCGGGGAAGAGGTCCCAGTAGGCCGTGACGGCGCGGATGATCAGAGCGACGACGGCAGGATGGGTGCAGCTCTGCAGGTGCGCGGCGTTGGCGTAGGAGCACAGCCCGCGCACCACTGCGTCTTCGGTGCTCCTGTCCACACCGCTGGGCGTCCTGGTGAGGTGCGAGGGGATTCCGTAGGTGAGCTGGCCGTAGAGGTCGATCAGCGTCGCGAGCGTCCAGGGCCTGTCCACGAGCCCCTGGAGCTCCTCGGAGAGGCGGTAGTGGTTGACCACCAGCCGCTCCTCGATCGTTCGGGGCTGTCGACGCATGAGCAGGAGGTCTTTGGCGGTCTCGTAGTCCACATCAACGCCATCGAGCCGCGCGGTCGCGACGGTCTCGTCGACGTTCGACTGCACCACGAAGCGTGCGCCTGATCTGCTGATCACACGTTCGTAGAGCTGTGAGTAGGTGGTGCAGTGCTGGTCGATCGTGCTGAGCGACCGCCTGATCCGGTGGGTCTGCACGAACCAGTGCATACGTCCTTCGCGGTCAGGTATCGGCGAGTAGATCGCGGCAAGCCGCTGCAGAGCGGTGAGAAGGTCGAGCGTCTGCTCGTGGGTGAGCCCCTCGGGCAGCGGAAGGTCGCTGAGGGATTCCATCGGTACGGGCGTGGCGGTGGAGCGGAGAAGCGCATGGCGCACGTCGTTGCGCGAGACGACCGCGATGATGCGCTCGACGTCCGATGCTGCCAGTGGGCGCTCCCTGCGTGGTTCGTCTGAGGTCACTGTCACTCCCTGGGGGGCATCCGGGCCACTGTCACTATCCTCCGGCCAATAGTTATCCATTATTGGGGAATTGACAATGCACTAACCGCCTTCACAATATGGATTATCCATCCCGGTAGGTGGAGAGTTGACGACCGGCACAGCGTACCACCCCGGCAGGTGGAGTGTCAGGCATGAGGGGATATGGGGAAAGGGGTGAGGCCATGGCTGAGACGCTGTGGTTCGATTCTGCTACCTGGTTGGTGTGGCTGGCGCCGTTCGCCGGCGTGCTCGCCGCCGGGCTCAGCAGACGCAGGGATCCGGTGATAGAAGGCGAGCGTGTGCTCCGCCACGACGTCCCGGCGCGGATCACGCACTGGACGCACGGCGTGGGCACGATGATGCTGCTCATCAGCGGCATCGCGCTCGGGCTGTTCTTCACACCGGCGCTCGTCTCAGGCGGCGAAGGGGTCTGGACGTGGATGAACGTCCACTTCGCCTTCGTGGTGATGTTCCTGTTCGGCACCTTCTACTACGGCGCCAACACGCTCATGGCGGCCAAGCGGTTCCGCGAGCACCTGCCCACGAAGAACGCCGTGGACTACACCAAGCGCCACTACGGCCTCTTGCTCGGGTTCAAGAAGTTCACCTTCCCGCCT